>DASPVO010000021.1:0-24883 GCA_035622335.1 Nitrososphaerales archaeon | reverse complement strand
AGTCCCTGAGCCTGACCGTCGCTCCCATCGTAGTTGCCCAGAATCTCTATTCTCCCTCCGCCGGACGCGATGAGCATTATCGCGACCTTCTCGCGCAGATCTGCCATGTTGAGGATACGGCCGAGTTCCTGCTGTGAGGGGACCTTCTCCTCGACAAGCGTGGGAGTCTCTTCCGTCCCCCTAATCCGAATCCTCCCGACGAGGATGATGTGGTTAAACTGGAGCCAGGACTTGACGGCCTTTACGACCGACTGCGTGTAGCTCCCGGCGTACCCCTCCTTCTCCATCTCCGATATCAGGTCGAGGAGGAGGTTGAACAGGTCGCCTTGCGCGATCTTCAGCAGTTCCTGTGGAGAGAGGTTCTTGTCTTCCATGACATTGCCGAACCTCCGGAGGTAGACGTCGGCGGTGATGCGCGAACCCCTCGCCACGTTCTCGTACCACCTGTTGACCTGGGGGTCGTCGAGCAGGTAGCCATAGTGCTTGTTTCCCTTTGCCGGCATGCTACATGGGGCCCCGTTTGGCTAAAAAGCAGGGGACCCACCCCTTGAATGAGATGGGCCGGAAGGGATTCGAACCCTTGGCCTCCCGATTATCAGTCGGGTGCTCTAGCCAAGCTGCTCCCGAAAATCGCTCTTCGATCTGAGCTACCAGCCCTAGTCGTGCGGCCATGAGTCACGGCTATAAGCGTAAAGGGAGAAAGGGTCCAGTGGCTTCAAGGCGGAAGAGGATAAGAAGTGTGTCTGCGTCGCCTAGTTGTGGGCCGGTAGTTCAGCGGTACGAACGCCCGCCTTGCACGCGGGAGAACCAATCCCTAGGTCCCAAGGTCGGGGGTTCAAGTCCCCCCCGGTCCACTGTCTAGTCTCTAGTCCTGCTTCCACGTCGTCACTTTCGCCCCGACGAGTATGAACGCGACGCCGAACGCCGCCGTCGCCCCCAAGTTCACCACCGAGGCGGAGGCGTTCCCGACCACCATCGAGTCCCTCAGCGCGTCTGAAAAGTACGTCAGGGGCAGAACCTTTGCTATGGTCTGAAGGTAACCGGGGCCAAAGGCTAGAGGAAAGAAGGTTCCCGAGAGGAACATCATTGGAAAGGCGACCGCGTTTCCAAGGCCGACCGCCGACTCGGGGTCGGTGACCAGCCCAGAGAGAGTCATGCCTATCCCTGCGAACGTGATCGCCCCTGCTACCAGCGTCACCACGGTGATCAGATTGATGGTGACGTCCGATGCGAACAGCGCCTTGGCGAGAACTATCATCAGCGCGGCTAGCATCAGAGCGAGAAGTCCCTGACTTAGCACGTTGCCCGTTATCCACTCCATCTTGGTGAGAGGGGTCGCAGAGAGGCGCTTGGTCAGGCCGGTTCGCTTGAACTCCGTCGCGATGTTGGTGAGCCCAATCACCCCGTTGGTCATCATGAAGGCCGCGATGAGCCCTGGAACGTAGTAGTCGATCGTCTTCAGCGGCCTGGTGGAAGACGGCTCTGATGAGAGCTTGATGAGTTGTGACGTGTTGGCTATCCTGAAGTCGAACCCAGTCGCCACGCTCGAAATGACCCCCTCGACGTCGGGGGCAGCCTGGTCGTCGGGCTCCGAGATGAAGGTCAGGTTGACCGGCACGGGAGGACGCGAAGTCACATCGGCTGAGAAACCTGGGGGTATGACCAGAACCCTCGGGTCGCTCCCGAAGAATCCAGTCTCGTTCTTAATGTAGGACGCGACGCTGACGGATGGCGAGATTACGTTCACGCTCAACACCTGAGTTTGGTTGAGCGCGGCGATGAAGCCCTCAGACAACCCCGTTGGGCTGCCCCCCGAGGCGTCGAGGTTTTGAACAGTTAGAGATAGCGAGCTGTTGCCCGTGCCGCTGAAGAGGCTCCCGAAGACGAGCAGAAAGGCGACCGGGAAGAGAAAGCTGAAGAAAAGGCCCCTCCTGCTCCTAATCCAGTTCCTAGTTATCGCCCTGAATACCACGGTCACCCTCATCCTGCCTCGCCCCCTTCGGTCATTCTGAACCCGGCCAGCTTCAGGAAGACGTCCTCAATCGTCGCGGTCCTCACCGCCATGTCGACCTTGAGTCCGCGCTCCAGGAGCGCGTTGAGCGCGACCTGCATGTCCTTGACATCCTCGAAGGGAAGCACAACCTCGGTCCCCTCCATCCGCACGTTCTCAAAGTAACGTCGAAGCGTCCCGAAGACCGCGTCCCCTCCGCCAGTGAAGACCATAGACCTTCCACCACCATACCTCGCCACGAGCGCCGAGGGCGCGTCTATCGCCGCGATCTGTCCCTTCACAATGATCGCTATCCTGTCTGACAGTCTCTCAGCCTCTTCCATGTAGTGCGTCGTGAGGAAGACGGTCTTTCCCCTAGCCTTGAGCCCCTGGATCAGGTTCCACGTCGACCTCCTCGCTTCAGGGTCTAGCCCAGTGGTAGGCTCGTCTAGGAAGACGAGGTCCGGGTCATTCACCAAAGAGGCGGCTATCCCCACTCGCTGCTTCAGACCCCCTGACAACTTCGAGAACCTCTCATCAGACCTGTCGGCGATCCCCACCTGCTCCATGAGAGCGGAGACCGAAACTGAACGGTCGTACATCCCGGCGAAGAACTCAAGGTTCTCCCTGACGGTCAGCCGCTCCAGTGTGCTGAAATCCTGAGGTAGAATGCCTATCTTCTTTCTGACCTCTTCAGCCTCTCGGGGCTCGCCGATGTCTCGTCCCAGGACGTTCAGTCTCCCCGAGGTCGCGGAACGAATGGTCTCTAGTATCTCCACCGTAGTCGTCTTCCCCGCCCCGTTGGGTCCGAGGAATGAGAATATCTCGCCTCTGGCAACATCGAAAGAAATGTCCCCCACCGCGGTCATGTCCCCGTACCTCTTGACAAGATGTTGGACTTGGATGGCCGCTTCCGACATGAGTGCTTTCGCTTCCGATTCGTATATTAACAGTCTGACCCCAACTTCATCCATGAGCTCTGAGGAGCGCGTTTCTGACATAATGGATTCCAAGGTCGAAACCACCAAACCCGACGTGACGGCTGGAGACTGCGCAAAGGCGATGGCCAAGGGTGACAGGGGATACGCAGTGGTGGTCGAAGGGACGCTCGCCGTCGGAATCGTGACAGAGCGGGACCTCGTCCAGAAGGTGATAGCTGAAGGGCTCGACCCCAGCAAGGTCCTCGTCGGGGACATTATGTCCACTCCGCTCGTCAAGGTGTCGTCCGACTCTTCCGTCGACGATGCGGCCCAGTTGATGGCCGATTATGGGATAAGGAAGGTGGTTGTGATAGACCCTTCCGGCGGTCTAGCCGGGATCGTAACGGCGGAGGCTTTCGCGAAGATCCTGGCAAGCAGAAACAACTTCTCCGACCCGAAGCTCAACGCGCTCGCGAACGCCAAGGCAGACTCCCCTAGCAGCCCCTACCAGTAGTCAGTCGATCTTTAGTTTGGTGCTGGCTCCCCCATCTGTCTTGAGGGGAAGAGTAATCTCGAGAATCCCGTTGTTGTAACTCGAACGGGCCCTCTTCGGCTCCACTTCCGAAGCAAGCTGGAGCTCCTTGTAGTATCTCCTTTCCGGACCATCGACCGAGATGGCCACCGACCTTTCGTTCAGGGTCACTTCGATGTCATCCTTCTTCACGCCGGGAAGCTCAGCAATCACTCTGACGTCCTTTTCTGAGGTGACAACGTCGACCAGCGGCTCTCTCCTGTCCTGTGTGCCCTTCCACGGTGTGCCCTCGCGCCTTCTGACGTTCCCAAACTCTCGAATCACAGGCTTGCCGTCGGGTCCAACGGTCACCGAGTAGCCGTAGACTATCGGCCCAATCTCCTTCCTGACTGTCCCGTCAGGATGGATGCTCTCGCGAATGAGGTTTCTTGGGAGTTCCTTTTCGAGCTCTCTGAATTGCTCAGCGAAAGCCCTCTCCATCTCCTGCATCACGTCGTCCAGGTCTGCGATCGGCCAGCCACCAAACGGGGAGTTTCTGCGCCTTCGCTGGCCGGCATCGGTATCATCGTCCTCTCCCTCGTACTCCGTCATCGTATCTCTTTCGGAGCTCAGATGAATTTATTCTTACCCCTCGCCCCGAGTAAAGTATTTACAGGGGATGGGACTCGCGGGCTTCAAGGAAGATTCTATGTCAGCCACTGTGTACGCCAAGATTGCGCTTCTTTTCGCCGTCCTGACTGGACTTCTGCTGGCAGTGGGATACGTGGTCGGAGACTACTTCTTCGGAGACCCCCTTCCCTTCATGGGGCTGGCCCTCGTTCTCGCCGGCGCGCTGAACTTCGTCTCGTACTTCTACAGTGACTCGCTGGTGCTCAGGATGACGAAGGCCAAGCTGATTCAAGAGAGCGACAACCCGACGCTGTACGCAGCGGTCAGAAACGTCTCACAAAAGGCAGGCATCCCGATGCCTAGGGTAGGGATAGTGGACTCGCCGCAGCCCAACGCCTTCGCCACGGGGAGGGGACCCCAGAAGGCCGTCGTCTGCGCAACTTCCAGCATTCTTCAGGCGTTGTCCCCAGCAGAACTCGAGGCAGTGCTTGGTCACGAAATCGGCCACGTGGTTCACCGCGACGTGCTGATGTCTGCGATCGCCGCTACCATGGCTGGTGCGATATCCTACGTAGGGACGCTAGCTCTCTGGTCGACGGTCTTGGGAGGCGGGGGCAACAGAAACAACCAGTCCCCGATACTCCTTCTCGCCGCAGCGATCCTCGTCCCGCTTGGCGCCACATTCATCCAGTTGGGCATAAGCAGAGACGACGAATACAACGCCGACGAATATGGAGCCAGGCTCACGCACAACCCCGCCGGACTGGTGACAGCCCTAGAGAAGATAAGCGCACAAGCCCAGAGCGTGAAGGCGAACCGGAGGAACCAGAGAGGTCCCTCACCGGCTACTTCCGCGCTGTGGATAGTCAACCCGTTCAGAGGGGGAGCCCTGGTGGAGCTCTTCTCCACACAC
This sequence comes from Nitrososphaerales archaeon, assembly GCA_035622335.1. Taxonomy (GTDB): domain Archaea; phylum Thermoproteota; class Nitrososphaeria; order Nitrososphaerales; family Gagatemarchaeaceae; genus DATJAJ01. Next base: position 19,919 of record DASPVO010000021.1, on the reverse strand, counting down.
CCGTCCCTTCAGCACAGGGTTGAGAGGCTCCGAACCGTGGGCAGGGATCTCAACGTCTACGTGCCCTAAGAAGCGGTTCGCAGAAGCGCCATAATCAAGACTAGTTCCAGCAATTCGTCCCTGTCGCGAGCGCCCTCAGGCTTCTTTTCATTAGAAGCGGCGGGCATCGTGCTGCCCTGTCCCATGGTCGGAAACATGGGGAGGGGAAAGAGCGCTGCATTGACACCATATCCGGCCTGTGACTCTCGAGAGACTATCATGTCCAAAGAGGGCAAGTTCTGAGTGGCGGGGACTTGAGATTGCCATGGCTGAGCTACCTGGCTTGAGGCCGCAGCCTGAGGAACAGGTTTGGGAGCTCGCGAGGGAGCGGGCTTCGTCTGACTCTGCGTGGGAGGCTTGGGTCGGGAGACAAGGGCGGGGACTAGAAGTATTGCTCCAAGGAGGATGAGCAGACTCACTCCAAACGCAAGGCCCGCGAGGATTATGATTATCGAGAAGAGAAGAAGGCTCTTGTTCATCTCGTTCCAATAAGTGAGGCTTCACTCGTTCCTATAAGGCTTGACGCAGAGCTTTCAACGTCGCCAAACAGAACGATGGAGGGAGCATGTCAAAGGAGTACGATGTCGTGGTGGTAGGGGCGGGCATCTTCGGTCTGGCAACTGCCTACCACATCAAGAAGAGCGAACCAGAGAAGGAAATCCTGGTCATCGACCGATACGGAGACGCTGGGCAGGGGAACACAGGCAGAAGCAACGCGATGTTCAGGAACACGTTCACTTCAGTGGACAACCAGACTTTGGCCGACGCTTCGATCGACTACTACTCCCACGTGCAGAACGAGTTGGGGTTCGACATCGGCGTGGACATGATGGGGTATCTCTGGCTTCTCAGCGAGCGTCAACTGTCGGCCTCGGAGAGCCACGTCTCGGCGATGGTGGACAACGGGATAGAAATCAAGCGCTACGACAGGGACTCGCTGAAGACTTCGATCCCTAGCTTGGTTCTCGACCAAAAATCTGCGGAGGCGGACGTCATGGGACTAGAGAGCGTAGAGGGCAGCATCTTCGGCCCAAAGTGCGGACGCCTGGCCCCCGACAGGCTTGCTTCGTTCTACAAAGACAGCCTTCTCAAGATCGGGGGTCGTTTCCTGTTCAACGCCGAAGCATCTGAGTTACTCGCAGGCCCGGAGAAGCCTCTCGGGTTGAATGGAGAACCTTTCGTCTGGCAGGAGCATCGAATATCGGGCGTGAGGCTCGCCGACGGCCGCGAACTCAAGGCAGACACCACGATAGTCGCCTGCGGGGCTTGGAACAACGAGCTGCTGGACCCCCTCGGTATCGACGGCAGGTGCAAGTCAAAGAAGAGGCAGCTCTTCGCCGTCAAGGCAGCAGGGAAGCCATCGCTAGAAGGCCTCCTCCATCAAGGAGGCTTCAACTCATCCGCCGTTCTCCCGTTCGTCATTCTGCCAAAGTCTGGGCTCTTCATTAAGGCAGTCAGGGAGTCGGGAGAATTCTGGGTGGGCTGCGAAGACGAAGTAAAGAGGGAGTTCATCACATCCCCCCAACACGACCTTGACAAGTATCAGGCCGAGCCGGCATACTATGAGATGAACGTGTACCAGGTACTCAAGGAGTACTTCCCAGACTTCACAGGAGCCAAGCCACACCGAATGTGGGCGGGCCTATACTCGTACAACACACTGGACAACATGCCTTACATCTTTGGGGACGATGGGCTCGTGGTGGCAGGAGGAGACAGCGGGAGCGGCATCATGAAGGGAGACTCAATAGGTAGGCTCGTCGCAGCCTTCTACGGACGCGGAGATGACGCAGAAGCAGAGCTCTACGGAGGGAAGCACTACAGGGTCTCGAAGCTCGGCTTCAAGAAGAGAGACGTCGAGAGGGAGGAGTGGGTCATTTGAGGTTTGAAGATCTACCCCTGAAGCCGGAGATTCTGAGGGGAGTCGAGGCGGCGGGCTACAAAGCGCCCTTCCCCATTCAGGAGCGTTCCATAGGGCCTCTTCTCGCGGGAAGGGACGTCATAGGGCAGGCTAAGACAGGCAGCGGGAAGACAGCCGCCTTCGGGCTGCCGCTCCTCCAGTTCGTCAACACCGCCGACCACTCGGTCCAGTCGCTCGTTCTGGTGCCAACCAGGGAGCTCGCGCAACAGATCACCCACGAGCTCGAGAGGCTCGGAAAGTTCACCGAGGTCAGGGTCCTCGCGGTCTTCGGCGGGCAGTCGATCAGCGTGCAGACCGATCAACTCTCGAAGGGCGTTCACGTCGTCGTTGGAACTCCGGGGAGAATCATCGACCATCTCAGGCGAGGGACGCTCAACCTTGGAAACGCTAGGTTCGTGGTACTCGACGAGGCCGACCGGATGCTCGACATGGGTTTCATCGATGACGTGAACTTCATACTGGGCGCGACCCCTCCGAGAAAGCAGCTCGCGCTCTTCTCCGCAACGATGCCAGAAGAGGTGGTGAGGCTGACGAACAGGTTCATGCACGGCTCGGAGAAGATACTGGTCGACTCAGACGAGCCTTCCGTCGAGTCCCTCGACCAGTACTACACGGTCGTCCCCCGGGAAGGAAAGCTAGAGGCACTCCTCGCGATACTGAGCAAGGGGTCTGCTTTCAACGTCATAGTCTTCTGCAGGACTCGGCACGGTGCGCGTAGGCTCGCCAGGGAGCTCGACAAGCGATACCTCAACGCGGTACCTCTTCACGGGGACCTCACGCAAGCACAGAGGGATCACTCCATGAACATGTTCAGGTCCGGCCGGATGGACATCCTCGTCGCGACCGATGTAGCGAGCAGAGGAATCGACATCGTGCACGTCGACGCCGTGGTGAACTATGACGTTCCGGAGGACCCGCTCATCTACTTCCACCGCGTGGGTCGGACCGCCAGGGCAGGCAGAGCGGGAAAGTCATACACTCTGGTCTCTCCTCAGGAGTTCTCAGACTTCTCCCGAATCCTAAAACTCACGAAGGTCAAGATTCTCCCAATGAAGCCAGAGGACGAGATGTTCGCCATGGAGTCTGCTCCATCGCGCTTCAAACCGAGGAGAGGCCCCGGGCATCGAAGGCCCAGATATGGGAGAAGAGGATTCAGGCGACGCCCAAGCTAGGGGCCGGGTTGGTCCTATTCAGCATCTTCACGTCCACGAATAGGTTGACTGCGAGCATCGCGGAGCAGAGCACAAGGAGATAGGCCAGGACCTCGATGGAAGAAGATGCCTGAACTCCGAGGACGCTCAATACCGGGCCCGCGAGACCGCTAGCGCTCGAGAAGGCCGCGAGCAGCACGACGCACGCCAGGTTGAAGACCGTGAGGAACAGGTTGGTCCCCAAGACCCCGAGCTCCACGATGTCGAAGACGAGGTAAGTGAAGGCCACCGACACTATGCCGAAGACCACCACGCTGGAGTCGATGAAGTATATCGCCGCGCCAGCCACGAAGCAGCTTACCCCGACGAGAACCGGAAGGAGGTTCTTTCTCGGCGAGCTGCCTCCTCCGGCGAGCCAGACCGAGGACATGTTGATGATGCCGAGGCTGACCAAGACCAAGAAGTCGGTTATCTCCACCAGGAAGTTGGCGTTCCCCAGCGCCAGGATGACGATCGCCCCGAGTGTGAAGACCCATGAGATGCTGGCAACGGAACGAGGGATGTAACCGTCCTCTCCCAGTGCGGCGAGGTGCCTGGAGGCGGCCACGAACGCGGGGACGAAGGTGGTGATGGTCGCGGTGAGGAAGGCGACGGCCATCAGCAGCTCCTGACCAGACCCGAGGTACTTCTCGGCGAGGAAGAGCGCCGGTATGCTCGCAGCCTGCAGCGCTGCAAGCGAGGGGTGGACCGAGAATACCGCCAGGGCGTATAAGACGTTGATGGCGGCGGCGACCACGACGCTGAGTATCATTGCTATCCTGAAGTAGCTAGACTTCCTGATCTTGTAGCCTGGCCTCAGTCTTGAGAGCAGCGGGACGTTCGACTCCTCGTAGGAGTCCCTCTCCAGGGCCTGTATCTCCTGGAATCCGAAGAAGAGCAGGTAAAGGTAGCCCGTGTTGATCAGAAGAGCGGAAAACCAGTCGCCTGAGGCGGCGTGCGTCAGACCTGAGAGGTCCCACGCTCCGTGTGCGCCCAGCAGGAACGACTCGTAGATCAGTATCACTATCATGAGCGACGTCATGACTATCTGCAGGTATCCCACCGACCGCAGGATCTTGTGCTCGAACACTGCGTTGATCACAGACCATCCTACGAAGACGACCGCTATCGTGTAGACGACCACGTCGGCTGCGAACCCTTTGAGCCCGAACCCCGCGAGGATCACCGGGAAGACCTCGATGTCAAAGATGACGAAGACCAGTTTCGAGTAGGCGGCGAGTGCCGTGTTCGCGATCCACATGGACACCCGCGAGAAGAAGTACCTGATGCTCTTGGTGCCACAGGCGATCTTCGTGAAGGATGGGCCCCCGACGGCTGGCAATCCTCTCTTCTCCAAAGTAGAGTACATGTCGGCGTAGACCTTTGCCATCAGGACAGAGAGCACCGTTGCCAGCGCGAGCGATCCCAGTGATACAAGCTCGTATTGCTCGATGTTCAGAGGGATCAACACGAAGAGCGGAGACCCCAGCGTAGAACCGATCCCCACGGCGAGGACGGTGACGAAACCGTAGACCGGCCTGCTCTGGACCTTCCTCGACCTTTGTGCGAACCTCGACCTAATCGATTCCGGCAGGGACGCTATGAGAGCGACCGAAGACATGGACGCAGCGACCGCCGCGAATATCACCACCACAGCCCCCAGCCTTGCCCCTCCCGACGCAGAGACCGCCACAGCCTCGTCGTAGATGTACCCTAGAGCAAGGACGAGTACGGTCACACCCACCACAGTCAGCACGAGCTTCAGGAGGAGAGCGTTCGCTCTCGTCCCTTTGGAGCGTTGCACGCGCAGGTCACCTGCTGGCGAAGCCTTGCTCCTTCAGGGTCGCGGAAGCCTTCCTAAGGGCGTAGAGTGCCGACATCAAGAGCACCACCGAGAGGAGGACCACAAGTTCTGGGAGCACAGGAAAGAAGGCAGGTGAAGTCGCCAACGTGCCGATCGAACTGCTGAAGTATTGCAGCAGTGTCGAAGGGCTCGACACCCCGGCGAGGAAGGGCGCGATTGCGACCAGGCCGGCTATCATCAGAAACGATGCCAGCAGCAGTTCGCCCACAGCTATGACGACGTTCCCTTCGCCCTTCCGCGGGCTCACGCTCTTGATCGAATCCAAGACCCTGCGTACCTGGTCGTCATGCGAGTCGAGGAGGTTCTCTGTCACGAGCTTCTGGAGGTCCTTGTCAGAGGGGTTGAGGAGCGCGAGGGCCTTCATGTCCAGGACGAGCTTAGAGGCCATATGGTCCTGCTTCCTTTGTTGCACCATGTCTCGTCAGTGCGCCAAAGCAGGATAAGACTCTTCGCCGAAACGGCTTAATTACAGTTGGAGAACGGAAAGTACCGCGATTTTGGTTCAAGACGCCGACCAAGTGTCAGCGAGGTCAGCGGAGGCTCTGGACCTGATGGTGACTCACCTCTTCGACGCCGTCAGGTACTCGAACCAGATGTCGTCGCTGGACGGGGAGGTCCAGAAGATGGAGAAGCAGTCCGAATCTAGGCTCGAAGCGCTCGACGAGGTGGTGAAGGAGCTCGGGGCGACACTGGAAAGGCTCTCGCAGACGGTCGAGGCGGACTACGCCTCGCAGCTTCAGCATCAAGTCATGGAGTTCGTCGACGCAGCGGTCGACCAGGCCAAGGCGAGGGAGAGGGATGCCTCCGCCAGAGACCTTTCCGAGGTCGACGCCAAGGCCGAGCTGGAGAAGACGAAGGCCGTCAAGAGCATGGAGTCGTATCTGATAGCATCACCCCTTCCACTGGTGGACAGGGTGCTGACGGTCAAGCTCAAGGACTCGGGCTACAGCGCCGAGGTTCGCTACGCGTGCAAGGGAGAAGTCGGATACACCTTCTCGCTCTCCACACAGAATTCCAAGTTCTTCCACAGTGGATTCACCTTTGCCCAGATGGGCAGGAGGCCCATGCTCCCCGTGGAGTTGCAGAGGACCTGGATCAAGAAGGAGCCCAGCCCAAGGTACGAGAGGCTCGACCGCTACGTCCTTGTGAGCGCGGAGGCGAGCGAGAGGCACATCATCGCCGAGTTCCAGAACGAAGAGACAGGCGCGAAGGTCAGAATCGCGTCCGCTTCCGCCGACGGAGAGAGCATCCCGAGCGTGGAGTACACCGAGGAGGACCGGACCACAAACGTCACCACGGATACGGGCCTCAACAGGTTCTTGGATTCGAAGGACCTGTCATCCTCGATAGGCATCTTGAAGGCCGAATTGCTCTCACTTGAAAGGAGCAAGGCCGCACTCAAGGAGCTCACGGTGGGAGGAGACGACCTGATGGAGAGCCTCGACTTCGCATCCTTTCTGAGGACAGTCCTGAAGCTCATGGGTCGAGAGTTCAGGGCCGTGGTCCAGTCAATCGGATCGAAGTCCCTCAAGACGAAAGGCGGGGAGCTCAGCCTTTCATCGATCAACGAGAGGGTGAGCCTGCTGGGCCAGAACTCTGCCATCGTCCGTGAGACTCTGGGACTGAAACCCTAAGGAACGGAAACGGTGGCGGCCTTGACCGACCCCTTCCTGGCCAGGAGCCTGTCGACGGCCAGGACTGAACCCCCAGAGTAGGCAATCCCCCCGACGATGTCCACGAAGTAGTGTTGGCCCAGATAGAGAACCGAGAATGAGACCCCGACGAGAATGGGAATGGAGACGAGCGCGAGCTTCGGGTTCACCCTGATGCTGTAGACCGCGAAGAGCGTCGCGTACGCCACGTGCAGGCTAGGAAAAGCCGCAAACTTGTCCGACTCGATGGCGAGCGCCGCCTGCTGAAGGCTCTGCATTGATGAAGGCAGCAGCTTCGACCCCACGGAGAGCATGTTCTGAGCTGAACCCACAAACCATGGAGGGGCGCTCGGGAAGAGAACGAATGTCATGAGCGCAAGATACGACGTCAGAATCATCGAATACGTGTACTTCGTGTACGCGGTCCTGCTGGTGAACCAGAAGAGGACCACCGCCACGAGTATCAGGAAGAAGTGGAGGCTGTAGAAGAACGTCGCCACGATGGTCACGGTGTTGGACGCGAAGGCCGACTGCAGCGCGGCCGGGAGGTCGATCCCCAGAATCGCCTTGTCGACGCTCGCGAGCGACGCAGCGCCGTGAGAGTTGACGACCGCACCTGTTATGCCCTGGAGCGCCTCATAGGTCAGCAAGACCGAAACGAACATCGCGGTGTTCTTGAGAAAGTCTCGCGATTTTGCGATCTTTGCCACTACCGGCAGGACGAGTAGAGCAGCTGCGCCTAGGGTGAGCTGCAGAAGCATCCCATACTTCATGTAGAAGACTACCAGGATCGTCAGGTATAGAATCGGGATCGCCCATACCGTGAAGATCGAACTCCTGATCCGTCGGAGCACAGACCCACCTCCCACGATGTCACTTACTTTGCCCATTTCGCGAGTCGTCTCTGTTCTGAGACTTTACAGCCTTCGCCTCTCAGAACTTTGCTTATATTGGTTCGGGTGTGCATCAAGACGCTCAAGCTCTCAGTGAGGGCTCTGGACGTATCAAGACTCTGACCTGATCTCCAGCCCTGATTGGCCTACCCTCAGTCGCGTCCTTCGAAACAGAAACCTCAACAACGCTATCCTTGGGCAGAGCAAGCCTGACTCGCGCAAACTTTCTCTTGTACTCGACTCCGACCACACGTGCGGTTAGAGAAGTTCCATGCTCCTTGCGCCTTCTCGGAATGGCCTCGTCCTCCATGAGGTTGAACAGTTGCTTCCTGAGGCTGCGAAAGTCGGAGAGAAGGAGAGAAGCTTTCTCGGTCAACTCTGCACTTCCTCCCGATGGTCCGCCGACCTGGGTCACGACAACTTTGAATCCGAGCCTGCGCTCCATCCCTCGTATTCGGTCCCACGCGTTCCTGTAAGATATGCTAACCGCCCGCGCTGACTCCGTGATGGATTTTTTTTCGCCAACAAACCTGAGGATCCTCGCATCGACCTGGTCGAGCACGAGCTTGTTGCTACCATCCTCCAGGTAGAGCCAGAGGCCGGGTCTCAGGGCCATCTCTTTCTTTGCCTTGGCAGGCACGAGGAGGAAACGCGTCCGCCATCTCGATAAAGGTTTTTTACCGCGATATGCGGGCCTTTGCATATCGTTTGAAGTTAGGTCGCGAACGAGGAATCTCCACAGTCGCCGTTGTGATAATCGTCATAGTGATTGTCGTTGGCGCAGTAGTCCTGGTAGCTTACACCGAATCGCTCCCCAAAGTCACGCTGATAGTCTATTCTGCTGACGCGTATGTCGCGGAAGCAAACTCGTTAGAGTCTGGCTTCACGGGCGCTACTGGCATCCACATGGCGCCGCCCAAAGGCGCTGGGTCAACGGACCTCGCCCAGCAGATAGCGTCCGGCGACCCCGACGACGTGTTCATCTCAGTCTCGAAGTCTGCAGCGGGTCCTGAGGTCCTCAAGAACCAGTCCGAAGGGTGGGCTGTCGCCTTCGCCGCGGACCAGATGGTGATAGCGTACACCAACGGCAGCGCTTCGACCGCGGGCGGGAGCCAGGTCGTGTCAGACTTCCGCGCGACTTCGCAGGGGACAAATCAGTCTTGGGCGAAGTTCTTCAGCGACCTCACTTCCGGGGGAGTCAAGGTCGGAATCTCTGACCCCAACAGCGACCCTGCGGGCTTCAGAGGTTGGATAGTCTTGGAGGCAGCTGGCTACACCTATGACTCCGGAAACCAGACAGCTTACTCCTCGAGCCTCCTTGCCCACGGTGCCAATTCGACCGCAGCCAGCGCGGCCGACCTAGTTGCGCCCCTGCAGGCGGGGAACATCCAATTCCTGTTCATCTACAAGTCTGCGGCCATCTCTGACAACCTCACCTACTTCGCTCTCCCCTCGCTGATCAACCTCGGGAGCTCGTCAAACGGCGCGTACTACTCGAAGTTCACCTACACGACGTCAACGGGCGTGGAGAAGGGTGGTCCCATCCTTCTCTTGGTCACCGTGCCTGTGGAGAGCAAGAACCAGCTCGACTCCATCGAGTTCGTGACGTACGTTGTGAAGAACGATGCGTCGCTCTCGTCGTTCGGACTCACGATACTGTCCCCCGCAAAGGTGTTCAACGACTCGGCGGTCCCATCACAGATCTCCCAGCTCGTTAGCGGAGGCTACGCCGTATACGGCGGCAGCCTTTGAACTGGCTCAAAATCGTAGCCTTCGCGGCGGTCACAGTCGCGGTTCTGCCCATCCTCTTCCTTCTCTTCGAGGGGCTCGGCCCTCTGCGGGACCCGGCAGGATACGGTCCTCAGGTCTTCAGCTCGATACTACTAACCATTGTCTCCTCCGCTATCGCTGTAGGCATCGAGGTAGTTGTCTTCACGCCCGCCGCGTACTACTTCGCCCGAAATCCGAACAGCGTCCTTGAGACCGTTTCCGACCTGCCCGCATCCGTGCCCCACCCGATCATAGGAGTTGCACTGCTTCTGATCGATAGCCCGTTGACCCCCACCGGAAAGTTTCTCGACTCATTGGGCATCAACTTCTTCGACACTCTCACCGGGCTGGTGGTGGCTCTGGTCGTCATCTCCACCCCAGTCTACATCAAGGCGGTCGAGCCCTTCTTCGCATCCATGAACGAGTCCCACGAAAGCTTCGCCAAGGGGCTGGGCGCGTCGGAGCTCCGCACCTACGCCTCGGTCGTGATTCCCAACTCCCTGCGGGGTGTGTTGTCCGCCTCTCTGATATCGTTGAGCAGGAGCATGAGCGAGTTCGGCTCGATAGCGATCATCGCATACAGCGTCTTCTCAGTCTACCCTGCCCCTGTTCTTATCTATCAGTACTTCAGTTCTACCGGTTTGAGCCCCGCTATCACAGCGTCCGCGGTGATGATACTGGTGGGGCTTGCGTTGATGGCAGCGCTGAGGGTCGTCAACGCTAAGCTTGTAATCAGACCTTGAAGACGTAAGCGGGGCGTCCGTAGTGATCGAGGCGAAGGTCAGGAAGAGGCTCGGAAATTTCCAACTCGACTCGGAGTACAAGGACTCTGGGTTCTCTTTGCTCTCGGGACCGAACGGTTCGGGGAAGACCACCTTCCTATCCATAATCGCTGGGACTCTCTCGCCAGACGAAGGGTTCGTGAAGGTCGGTTCTGTCGAAACGACTAATCTCCCCATCGACAAGCGGAAGACCGTCTTCGTCGCTTCGGGTTCCTACATACCTCACCTCGAAGTCGAAAAACACCTCCGTTGGGGTGCAATGGTCCGGAAGACAAGACTCGAAGATTCCCGCGTCCGCGAAGTTGCTGAATCGCTGGGAATCCATGCCTCGGGAAGGGTTTCGGAACTCAGCTTGGGCACGAAGGGGAGGGTCGCCCTGGCGACTGCCTTGCTCGCATCTCCCGAAGTGATCCTGGTGGACGAGGTCTTCTCCGGACTCGATGGCAGGGCAGGCGTCCTCTCAGCCTACGTGGACCTTACGAAGAGGGCTAGGATCGACGTGATAGCGACGAGCCAGGACGATGCAGGTTTCGAAAGCGTAGACCATCGCTACGTCATCTCTAGAGGGAAGACCGCGAGGGTTTCGTAGTTCGTCGAACATACCTTTTTACGCGCGCTCAACCCCCGAACGCTTTCCGATGGCCGCTTCCGAACTCCATTCATCCGCGCCAGCCATTGAAGTCGAGCATCTCACCAAGGTCTACCCTCCTTCGATACGCGCGGTCGATGACGTAAGCTTCTCCGTGAACCAGGGTGAAGTCTTCGGCATGCTCGGACCAAACGGAGCGGGGAAGACTACAACGATCAAGATGATCACAACCCTGAGCCCTCCAACTTCCGGACTCGTGAAGGTCTTCGGGGTCGATGCACGCACCCATCCTGAGGCGGTGAGGAGCACGCTCGGGTACGTCCCCCAGAGCGTGTCCGTGGACTCAGACCTTTCGGCGTACGAAAACCTGCTAGTCTTCTCCAAGCTATTCTTCGTCGGGTCGAAAGACAGAAGCGAGAGAATCCGAAGCTCGCTCGCCTACATGGGGCTTGCAGACCGTGCGGATGACCTCGTGAAGACCTATTCAGGCGGGATGATGAGGAGGCTCGAGATCGCCCAGACGCTCGTCAACAGGCCTAGGATACTCTTCCTCGATGAACCGAGCATCGGCCTCGATCCAGCCTCTCGTCTCAGCGTTCACGAGAGCATCAAGAGGCTGAAGCATGACTACGATACGACTATTTTCATCACTACTCATGACATGGGTGAAGCCGATGACCTCTGCGACCGCATAGCGATTATGGATGCGGGCAGAGTGGCCGCGCTCGGGTCACCTGACGATCTCAAGAAGTCGGTCGGGGGCGACGTCGTGACGATCAAACTGGCCAGGGGAGAAGAACTCCCTGCCATTCCCAAACAGATGGCCCTCGTCTCGAACAGGAACGGGTCAACGGTGGAGCTCCTGGCAGAGAACGGTGACGAAGCCGCTCCGCAGATAATTAGCTTCCTTGACTCGAAGGGGATAGCCACCGAATCCGTCTCGATAAGCCGACCAGGACTGGACGACGTCTTCTTGAAGTACACAAAGAAACATCTAGAAGACAGCGAGGACGCCGCCCGCGCCAATCAGAGCAGGCGCTCGTTCATGAGGCACGCGAATTGAGAGTCTGGCGCTCCATCTCCAGCTCGCTCACGGTCGCGGAGATGGAAGCTCGCAGAGTGCGGCACGACCCAACCGAGCTCTTCACGAGACTCATCCAGCCCGCCCTGTGGCTGCTCATCTTCGGCGAGGTCTTCACGAGTATCCGTGCAATCGACACAGCTCCCTACACCTACCTTCAATTCATCACTCCCGGCATTCTCGCGCAGTCGGTCCTTTTCGTCTCGATCTTCTATGGTATCACGGTGGTCTGGGAGAGAGACATGGGCCTTCTGACGAAGCTCTTGTCCACTCCCGCTCCTCGCTTCTCAGTCGTCGCCGGCAAGTCGCTAGCAGCGGGTGTCAGAGGGCTTCTCCAGGCTGTGATGATCTTCGTACTCGCGCTGGTCCTCGGAATAAAGCTACGCTTGGACCCCTTGGACATAGCGGGAGTCTTCTTCCTCATCGTGATCAACGCGATGTGCTTCTCCAGCCTATCGATGCTGCTTGCGGGCTTCCTGAAGACTCGTGACAGGATGCTTGGCATCGGTCAGGCGATGACCATGCCGCTCTTCTTCGGAAGCAACGCCATCTATCCGATATCGCTGATGCCGACATGGCTCCAGTCACTGGCCGCGATAAATCCGCTGAGCTACGTCGTTCAGGGGCTTCGGGCCTTCTTGCTGTCGGGGGACTACTCAACGATCCCCCTGGACCTCGCCGTCGTAGGAGTGTTCACCGTCGTGATGCTGACCGGCGCCTCTCTCATGATACGAAGGCTCGTCGAATAGTCACAATAGTTCTATTGTGCCTATTGACTACACTGTGGCCACAATACTTCTGATGGGCAACCAATAAATGGCAGCGTCGCGAGCACTTCCGTAGGTGAAAAACAACAAATGCAAACCACAGTAGTGCCTGGTGCAACCAGGTCATCGGCTAGCGAATCGCGGCCGGCTGTCTCGCAGGGAGAGCTGAAAGTGCTCCTAGCGCTTTCCTCCGGTGAGACAGAGACTGAGACGCTGCGGACGAAACTCAGGCTCACAGAGCCCGAGTTCCATTCGATTCTCGGTTCACTTCAGCGGCAGTACTTCGTGGACGCTGTCTCCCAACTCTTGGGCGACCAGGTTCGCGAAAGGCTGTGTCTGACGGAACTGGGTGAGTCGGTCCTCACGGGCACGATGGAACGCATGTGCGAACTTCCTGAGTAGGAAATCGCATTGTGACCGCAGCTTGGATTTTTTTCACCCCAGCTGCGGTTCTCTAACCGTCATGTCGATTGCGGTCTCGGATATGTCAGCTCCGTACTCTGCAACCCTCCTGATGCTCTCCAGAATCAGCTTTACCGACGCGGTCTGCTCTCCGGCTATCTTTAGCGCCACAGACTCTGAGCTCAACTTCTCTTCCATCCTCACCACCTCTCTGCTCTTCGATATCGAGTCCTCAGCAACCTTCGAGTCTAGTCGGAGCAGAGAGGAAATCGAGTTTTCAAAGATCCTTGTCGAGAGGGAGCTCATTTCCTGGAGCTTCTTGAAGAAGGTCTCCGGAAGGTGTCCCACAGCTCTGGCCTGCAGCGCCACAGACGCAGCGTGGTCTGCAACCCTCTCGGTGCTCTTCGCGACCAACCGGTAACCGAGGCAGTCGCGGGCGGAGTTCAAACCAATCTCTTGAATCACTGAGCGGTCTCGTATCGCGATGTTCAGCTGCCTCAGAATGAAGTGATAGAACCTGTCGACTTCATCGTCCCTCTGTATCACTTCCTCTCCAAGGTCACGCCTGCCCCTTTCGAGGACGTTTGTCGCATCCGTCACCATCCCGGCAGCGATTATCGACATCCTTTCGACTGCCTTCTTCAGCGGGAGGTCTACGTAGCCGGAGAGACACTGAGTAAGTATGCCAGTGGGCGCCTCTTCTATGATTTCAACGCCGACGAGCTTCCGCCTGATCCCTTCCCTGATGAAAGCTCGCATTGAGGAGTCGTACTTCCCTGAATTGATTCTTATGATGTCGTAGCCAGCGAGGTAGTACGAGATGAACTGACGCAACAGGGCGTCCTTCTCCATACCTTGGCCTATCTCGATGATGGCCTCCGACTTGGACGCTTCCCGGAGGTCGCGCCTCGGGACGATCAGCAAAGAAGAATCGGACTGTGTGATTACGGCGACCGCATCCTTAGGCCTTAGACCCACGTCCTTTACCCACGCTTTGGGTAGTGAGACAACAAAGCTGTTTCCTCCGGTGACCTGAACCTTGCGGAAGTCCACGGGTGTTTGTCACTATATGGACAATATATAATTCATTCGTACCAATATTCACTATTTTTGGGTCGTTTTGACCTCTTTACATCCCGCTTCTCGAGTTGGTCACTCTCCTGTGTTTGGGTGTTGACTTGAAAGTCTCTTGATTTCCTCCATGAAAATATCGAAATCTCCAATGGTTTGGGACGCTGCTAGGAAATTCCTGCGTGGAGGGAGGAGGGCGACTATATTTCAGTAATTCCACAATAGGTCTCTATAGAATATTTCGGAGACCCATAAATCCATTCGGACGAAGGTGCTCGTGAAGATGAATTTCAACAGACGAGCTATCAATACAACCACAACTGCATTGGCAGTCATCCTTATCATTGTCATCATCGCATTTGCAGCCTACGCAGCGATCGGAGTCGGAAAGACTACGGTCACCGAGACGGAGACCATCTCGACAACAGTTACCGGAAGTGCTACCACTGCGACTGCAACTGTGGCAGTCAACGAGTGTCCTGGTACAAACATAACTCTGTCTTCCTACACTCCACCGGCCGGTAAGATCAGCCTCACCGCTGGTGGTTCGACCTTCGTCAATCCCATCATGCAGGTCTGGGTTGCCGCATATGGCAATCTCACCGAGAACGAAGCAGCCCCTGTGCTGATCAACTATGCCGGAGTGGGCAGCAGCAGCGGGCAGATGGGTGTGCTTGCAAACACGTTCGCCTACGCTGGAAGTGACGCTCCGCTTTCGGCCTCCGTTCTTGCGGGGTACAAGTCCAGCGGGCCCATGCTCCAGATTCCGGAAGCTCTGGGCGGGGTCGCGATCTTCTACAACATCCCTGGAGTCTCAACGAATCTGAACTTCACAGGACCCGTTCTGGCTGCGATTTGGAACGGTTCCATCACAACGTGGAACGACCCCAGAATCACGGCTTTGAATCCAGGAGCTACCCTGCCTTCGGCGACAATAGTTCCAGTACATCGTTCGGACGGTAGCGGAACGACATACGCATTGTCGACCTACCTCGCGACCCAATCGCCGAGCTGGGCTTCGACCATAGGCGTCGGTACGTCGATCAATTGGCCAACATCAGAAGAGTCCGCCAAGGGCAGTAGCGGCGTCGCAGGCTTGGTCTCGACCACACCTGACTCGATAGGGTACGCGGACAGTCACTACGCGCTCAGCAACAATCTCCTCTCAGCAGACATTCAGAACGCAGCTGGCAAATACGTAGCTCCTACCGTCGCAGGATTCTCTGCGGCGGCTGCGGCAGCTGCCAGCACGCTCAGTACCAACGCCACCGCTACCATAGTGAATCCTCCAGCGAGCGCAGCGACGGCCTACCCGATCTCCACATTCACCTACTTCCTCGTATGGGCCAACCAGTCGAACGAAGCGACCGCATGGGCGCTCGCCAACTTCATGAACTGGGTTGTCACATACGGCCAGAGCTACTCTACCGGGCTGAACTATTCTCCGCTACCGCCCAGCACAGTGACTGCCGACCAGCATCTCGTATCACAGATCAACTTCAATGGACAGACTTTCACGTGCCCGTGAAGGTCTGCCTTCATCCATTTTTTTTGCCTCCCGAGAGTTGTTAGATGGCCGTCGGCTCGCTGAAGCGTCGCGGAAGGTCAATCGTCGACGCGGGGTTTAGAGACCTCTCCTTCGCCTTTGCGGCTTTCATCGTCTTTCTGATCCTCCTCTACATAATCGAAATCGGTTACCATTCACTTCCTTCGATCAGGGCTTACGGGCTCTCGTACGTCATAGGCAGCGAGTGGAACCCTCCCCGAGAAATATTCGAGGTCCTTCCGGAAATCCTTGGTACGCTGGCGTCTTCGATCATCGCCCTCGTGATCGGCGTGCCGATCAGCCTGGGCGTCGCGGTCTTTCTCGCAGAGATATCGCCTCGTGGGCCGAGGGTTGTGATAGGCCCTGTGGTTGAGCTCTTGGCAGCCGTCCCGAGCATCGTCTTCGGGTTCTGGGCGCTGCTTGTCCTCGTTCCACAGGTGATTCGGCCCGTCGAGCACGCTCTGTCGGCGTCGCTAGGCTTCATTCCCCTGTTCCACGGCGCCGCTAGCGGTTACGACCTCTTCAGCGCAGGCGTGATTCTCGCGATAATGATTATTCCCTACGTCGCGGCGGTCTCTAGGGACGCCATGCAGGCGGTGCCTAGGTCCCAGCTCGAAGCCGCCTACGCGCTTGGAGGTACAAAGTCCGAAGTCATTCAGATGTCCGTGTTCGGATATGCAAGGTCGGGCATCATCGCCGGTATCTTTCTCGGCTTCGGACGGGCCATAGGGGAGACCATGGCTGTCACGTTGGTGATTGGGAACT
Source organism: Nitrososphaerales archaeon (assembly GCA_035622335.1). GTDB lineage: Archaea > Thermoproteota > Nitrososphaeria > Nitrososphaerales > Gagatemarchaeaceae > DATJAJ01. The sequence goes on along the minus strand of DASPVO010000021.1, from coordinate 3,587 downwards.
CCCTTGAATTCAAAGCGTCGCTCTTCGCACCTGCGCAGACCCTCGCCAGCTTGATAGCAAACGACTACAGCGAAACGATTGGCGTCGTCCAAGTTTCCGCCATCATTGAAGCCGGCTTGGTGCTTCTGGCCTTGTCGCTCTTGTCCAACCTCGGAGCGAGGCTGATTCTCCGCAGGTTCGTGAAGCGGGGTGCACAGCTTCTTTGAACGCAAGACGCAAGCTTGTCGATAGATTCTGGATCGCCTTCACGTTGGTCGCCCTTGTCCTAGCGCTCGCTCCGCTCGCGAGCATAATCTACTACGTGACAGTGAAAGGTTTGGCTGCGCTGAACATTAGCTTCTTCACCCACAACTTCAGCCAGGTCGGGACCGAGGGAGGTATAGCAAATGCTCTGCAAGGAACATTTCTCGTTGTCCTCCTGGCTAGCGCGATAGGCGTCCCAACTGGAGTTCTGTCGGGCGTCTACGTCGCTGAATACGGGTCAAAGAGGTACGGGGAGATTGTCCGCTTTCTTGCCGACGTACTCGTAGGAATACCCTCGATCGTAACGGGCATACTGATCTACAGTACGCTGGTTCTCTCTCTACCCGCGCCGTTCAGAGGCTACACGGCTTTCGCAGGTGGTGTTGCTCTCGGCTTCATGGAAATCCCCATAGTCTCGAACACGACGAGTGAAGCGCTCAGGACAGTCCCCAACTCGTTGCGAGAGGCTTCCGCGGCACTGGGCGTCAGAAAATGGCGTGCGACGCTGGTCATAATGGCGAACGCTCTGAGCGGGGTCACCACGGGTATTCTTCTGGCGACAGCAAGAATAGCGGGGGAGACGGCACCGCTCCTATTGACAGCCTTGGGCAGCACCAGGGGGTTCCAGGGCTGGTTCCAAGCGATGGAGACGATGACACTATTCATCTTTCAGAATGCGACTTCCGGTACTCCCTTCCTGGTAGAACAAGCGTGGGGAGCTAGTTTCATACTGCTTATTACCGTGCTGGGAATCAATATCATCGTCCGCATTGTCACTAGAAGGAGAACCACGTTTGTCTAGCGAAGCCGAGAGACTCGCGGCCGGCAAGGATGGCGTCGCCGTGAGTCAAGAGCCCGACACTACATCTGTCGCAAAGACAAAGACGTTGGTCGAAGTTCAAGGGCTGAACGCCTGGTATGGGCCCCAACAGATTCTATCTGGAGTGAGCATGCAGTTCTCCTCGAACAGGGTGACAGCGATAATCGGTCCCTCTGGGTGCGGGAAGTCGACCCTGGTGCGTTGCATCAACAGGCTTCACGAACTGGTGCCCAACGCGAAGCTCACGGGCAGCATCCTCCTCGACGGCGCTGACATCTATGGTCCTCAGGTGGACCCCGTCGACGTCCGCCGGAGGATTGGGATGGTCTTCCAGAAGCCCAACCCCTTCCCCAACATGTCCATCAGAGACAACGTGGTCGCCGGCCTCAAGCTCGCAGGCGTGCGCGACAAGAAAAAGCTAGATGAAGTCGCGAAGAGCGCTCTTCAGAAGGCCTTCCTCTGGGACGAGGTCAAGGACAAGCTCTCAAACTCTGGGGCCAGCATCTCGGGAGGACAACAGCAGCGCCTCTGCATCGCGCGAGCCCTCGCTGTCGAACCGGAGGTGCTCCTCATGGACGAGCCCTGTTCCGCCCTCGACCCCACCGCCACGGCAAAGATTGAAGACCTTGTCATCACGCTGAAGAGGAACTACACTGTCATCATCGTGACCCACAACATGCAGCAGGCCTCTCGTGTAGCGGATTACACCGCGTTCATGTACCTGGGCAAGCTGATCGAGTACGACGAAACCGCTTCCATGTTCGAGACCCCGAAGGAAGCACTGACCGAGCGCTACATCACAGGGAAGTTCGGTTAGACCATGGCCCGCCTCATGGATATGGGCCTGGAGAAGGTCAATAGTCTGCTGTTGGAAATGGCAACGATATCTGAGAACGCCGTCTCCGAATCGATTGACGTGTACAGGAAGGGAGGGGACGGGACGAGCGTCGACAGGCTCTCAGACCAGCTGAGAGTTCTCCACAACCAGGTCAGCGACCTCACCATGGAGCTGATAGCGAGGTACCAGCCTGTCGCCTCGGACTTGAGGTTCATCAAAGCGTGCTTCGAGGTGTCGTATGGATTCTACAGGTTCGGAAGGTACGCGCACGATATCGTGGAAGTACGCGACATCATAGGCGACGTGAGCAAGTGCGACCAGCGTCCCGTGGTCGAGGCCGCCAAGAAGACACAGGAGATGATCCGGATGAGCATCGATGCCTTTGCCAGACGAGACGTAGAGACAGCCAGGATGATCCCTCAGATGGACGACGTTGTCGACCAGAGGTACAGGGACTACCTCAGGAAAGTGATTACGGGGAAGGGCGACCTTCGCTGCGCGCTTTCCGCGACGCTGATTTTGCGCTACCTCGAGAGGATAGCAGACCACGCCACTTACATAGGCGACTCGGTCGTCTACATCGTCACAGGCGTGAGCCCGCCCTCGTGATGGATTGATTCTGGCTCAAACGCCAAAATCTCACCAGCCTTAAATCTGGCGGCCAAAGCGAATTTCAGTTCCTTGTTCTCCATTGGGTTGTACTACAACGACCTGGTCCAGGTAGTCGTCTGTTTGATCTCGGTTACACTTGCCTTCGTGTCAATCAAGGGATACAGGAAGAGGCCCGAGGGCAGATATCTTTCGCTCATGCTAGCGTTCATCTTCCTGTCAATAGTGTCATCTGACACAGCTCTCCTGGAACTCTTTGCAGGCGTCGGCCCATCCGTTGTCCAAATTGTTGAGGTCTACCTGAACCCCATGCTAGAGGCGCTGATGGCGGTGAGCTTCTTCACGGCCGTAGCATGGTCTCACGAGACTAGGAAGCAGGTCGCGCTGGTTTCACTGGTCGCCCTCGTCCTGATGGGACTGTTAGCTTCGATTTCATACGAGGCGAGCATATCCGGCCTGCAATTTGCCCAGACGGCTTCTACTCTCCCGGCGGGGTGCGCCAGACCCACTGGCGGATTTCTGATCATCGCCAGCTCTCTCGGCTACAACGACAGCATGATGCACGGCGCACCTTCGGTGAGCTGGCCGGTCCTCGACGTGCCTGAGGGGACGAACGTGGACATAACAGTCTGCAACGTCTATTCACTTCCTGTTGGTTTCCAAGTCGCTCACTACTTCGACGATCAGGTGGAGAACCTTCTTCCGGGTAAGGTGTTGAACGTCGACTTCCTTGCCAATCAGACGGGTATCTTCACAATCTACTGCTCTGTCTTCAGTCCCATTCACATCTTCCTTCAGAGTGGGAAACTCGAGGTGACATGAGCTGAGGGCCAGCGGCAACCGAGACAGAGCCATGCGCATCATACAGTTGAATCCGGGGATTCACCTCAGAATGCTCCAGAAGCTCTTGGGAACCTCTTTCAGCACTGCACGCTATCACGTCTCAAACCTCGAGCGAGATGGAGAGATCATACGCTCCAAGGACAGGCGATACGACAGACTGTATCCAAGAGGGACCAGCGACGCGATGCAGACGACCTTCGCGGCGATGCAGAGCGGGAGCGCTAGGAGGGTGCT
>DASPVO010000020.1:0-17940 GCA_035622335.1 Nitrososphaerales archaeon | reverse complement strand
CCAGAAGCTCCTTCATCCCCTTGACGTCGAAGACGCCGGAGAACGCCGCGGAGAGGCCGGCGTCGACAGCTCCGAGCAGTATTATCAGGCTCCCTGCGCCGATGTCGAAGAACCAGTATGGGGTCGGCCAGTCAATCTCTTAGCCTTCCTCGTTTAGCTTGTCGGGCTCATTGTACCTGTCGTGGTACAGCTTCTCGCTCACGCACGGTACAATCGCAACTGGCGCTTCGGAGATCCATTTGTGGAAGCCAGCAGCGCTGTAGTCCTCCTCTCCCTGCAGCTTCGCGACCTTGCGCTTGGACTCGGCGTCTGTAACGAGAACGAAAGCGCTCCCTTGGCTGAAGCCCGCGCTGGGCGCGTGCCGGGCGAGTTCGAGAATGCCTTCAATTGTCTCTTTTGGGATTGCTTCGTCGGTGAAGTGTCTCACCATGCGACGTTTTCTCACTGCCTTCTGGAATTCCACGGCTCACCAATCTCGCGGGCAAGTAATTAACGAAATAGCCGCGGTTAGGTCACCTTCCGTTCCCATAAAGAACCTGGTTTCGATGTTTTGAATATGGACGCAAGAACTGCAATAGATTAGAATTCACATAGATTCTGAACAACCAATCCCATTGGTTTTCTGGAGGTTGAACGTTGCGTGTAGAATTCATGCGACTTTGGGTAGGCTATCGCCCAACCCGAGTCTCTCGAGGAGGTCACGAAACCTCGGGTCGTCTCGAACATCGTCCCAATTGGGGTCATAGGATAGGTCGACCAAGTCTACCCTTTGCGAATATGCTTTCTCTAGCCATTCAAACCCCTCGTCTTTGTCGCCCAGAGTGAAGTGTATGCGGGCGATGATCGTGAACAAGGAGACACCGTCTGCGGACTTCGCTACGAGCTGCGGCAAGAGATTCCCAAGAGTCAGCCCATCGCCCCTGTGAATTGCCATCCAGGCATCCGCCATCAAGTTGGCCGCCGGGAACGAAGAAGTCAAGAGCTGGACCCCGATGTCGGCTTCTCGCTGCATGTCTTCAAACATCTTCGCGCGCCCGTAGACGTCCATCATCACAAAGTGGACAACAGGGAACTTCGGGTCGAGCTCAGCGACCCTTTTGAGGAGCTCCAGCGCTCTCGAGTAGTCTCTCCGCTGGAAGTAGAACAGTGAGAAGTTGTAGTTGATTATCGGAGAAAGCGGGTCCAGCTCCAGCGCCTTGTTGATCTCCGCGAGACCTTCGTCCCATCTGGACCGGAGACGAAGCAGATAGCCATACCATTGATGGACCGTCGCGTAACCTGGCTTCAGTTCAATCGCTCGCTTAAACTCCCTCTCGGCTTCCTCCCACTCGTGGTCCCCCTGCTCGAGCAACAGGCCCTTCGACGCGTGGGCCTCCGCGAGGTCCCCGTCCAGCTCCAAGGCCTTGTTCAGAAGAGATCTCGACTTCTCCATGTTCGCTGAAGGGTCCTCTCCCCAGTTCGCGAGCAACAAGTGGCAGTCCGCCAGGCCAGAGTAGCCGAGCGCGAAGTTCTGGTCTAGACGGAGTGCCTGCTCGAAACACTCCGCACCCTTGTTCGCGTTGTCGATCCCCCTACGGCTCCACAGGTTTCTTCCCTTCAGGTACAGTGTGTAAGCCGTCGTGCTGTCGGTGGGTCGCTTCTCTAACCTCTCCATTTCGGGGGTCAGTATCTTGACCTTTAGCGTGTCGGCGACCTGCTTGGCCACGTCGCTCTGGACCTCGAAGACGTCGTCCAGGTTCCTGTCGTAGTTCTGCGCCCAGAGGTGCCTGTCTGATGCGACGTCTATCAGCTGGGTGGTCACCCTGATCTTGTTGCCGGACTTCCTGAACGAGCCCTCGAGCACCGAACCCACCTCGAGCTCCCTGCCTATCTCCCTGATCTTCTTGGTCGTCCCCTTGTAGCCCATGACAGACGTCCTTGAGATGACGCTGAGGCCACGGATTCCTGCCACGGTCGAGATTATCTCTTCGGTGATCCCTTCAGCGAAGTACTCATCGTTAGGGTCTGGGCTCATGTTCCTGAACGGCAGTATCGCAATCCTGTCGAGCGTCGGGGCCAGCGCGTTTTCCCTTTGCGAACCTCTCTCCTCCCAGGGCATAACTATCTTGTAGACTTCCAGAGGCTCACTCAAGTTCTTGAGCGTCTTAGCGCCGAGACTAGACTGGGGAAGTTCGAACTTGCCCTTCACCTGGTCGTAGACCTGTCGCGTGATGCAGACGCCTCCGTCCTCAGCTAAGGGCTCGATTCTGGAAGCGATGTTTACCGCATCGCCCGAAACGTCTCCCTCCGACTCCACCACATCGCCTAGATGGACGCCTATCCGTAGATGCAGCCTCCTGTCCGCTGACAACGAGAAGTTCAGTTCACGTATCGCCCTCTGTATATCGTAGGCGCACCTCACGGCGTCCAGCGCGTTCGGGAACTCGACGAGGAAGGCGTCTCCCATAGTCTTGACTTCTCTGCCGTTGTGCTTGGAGAGAATCGGTCTGACGAGCCTTCGTTGTTCCTCAACCAGAGCGAGTGAGAGCGACTCGTCCCTTTGGCCGAGCGCGGTGTACCCTACCATGTCAGTGAACATGACAGCCGCTAGCCTTCGCTGTTCGGGGGCCATAGTCCGCAGAGGACATGAACCCGTTGACAATAAATCCGTTGTGGGAACGAATCTCCTAGACGATCTCTCGAGTCCGTGGGTAACGAATGCTTCTGGAATCCATCTTGACTCTCTGTTCTCCACTCGAAACTGACAGAAGTCTCCTGAAGCCTTATAAAAGCGCTAATGGGAATATAGCCCTATTATGCCTATTAGTAAGGTGAACAGCAACTATCAAGTGACAATTCCCAAGGAGGTCAGGTTGAAGGCAGGAATCGAAAGGGGTGACTCCGTCCTCGTTGAGTACGATGAACAGGGAGGGATGGTGATGCTCAAACCTCCTGTCAAGGGGAAGAGGAAGACTTGGACCCTAGGCGCGAAGCTAACCGTCGGTCAGATCGAGGAAGGTATCGAAAGGGGCAGTTCGATGTGAAGGCGGTCGTGGACACCAACGTGCTCATCTTCGACACATTCGAAGACAGCGAGCGCCACAGGGATGCAGCATCGGGACTAGACTCTCTCGAAGGCTGGGGCCTGCCCAGCATAGTCTTCCATGAACTCGTCTGGTTCTTCAGAAGCAGGAGCGTGAAGATATCGCGGGCGGTCACGAAGGTCGACGAGCTCCTGACCCACGAAAAGACGATGTTCATCCCCTGCACAACCGACGACGTCCGTTTCGCCAGCTCAAGGTTGGAGAGCTACAAGAAGTACAACGACCTAATCGTTCTCTCTGCGGCCAAGAGGCTGAGTCTTCCATTGTTCTCGTTTGACGAAGAGTTAGAAGCCACTGCGAAGCGCAACTCCATAGACCTGTTCGAAATCCAGTGATTCTCCGCGACTAAGTGTCGGACGAGCTGGAGGAAGCGTCACGGTGGGACGCGAGACTTCTCGTTGAGGGCGTTTTTTCGAGCCCGACCTGCACTGAGTTACTTTCTCAGACCTGCTTCTCTCAGGAGCCGGTTGAACCGCGGGTCTGAACGGAGCCCGAACCAGACGTAATCGGTCCCTAGGAAGCAGATCTGGGAGTCCTTCACCTTCACCGCCTCCTCCAGCAGCTCGAAAGCCCTGTCGGCTTCTCTCAACCCGGCGTAGACCATCGCGGGGATGGTCGGTGCGACGTACGAGCTCTTTGCCTCCTCTTCCAGGCTGCGAAGTACCTTCAGGGCGTCGTCCCTCCGGCCAAGCATCGCGTAGCCGTATCCAAGATATCCGACCCACGTCCGGCCTCCTTCCTTGGCGACGAGCTCGAATCCCCGTGTTGCTTCCGCCTCCCGCCCCTCCAGCAGAGCTATGTACGCGAGCGTGCTGTTGGCGTTCAGGTTGACCGGGTCGACCTCCAAAGCTCTTTGAGCCTCCCGACGCGACTCCTCCGTCTTGCCTATGCCGAGCAGCACAATGCATGCCCCGGCGTGAGGGCCAGAACCGACCGGGTCGATCTCTTCTGCTCTCCGAAAGTCTGAGATGGACTCCTCGAACCTGCCAAGGAACGATAGCACGTACGCTCTGTGTATCCGGGCCAAGCCGTAGCTCGGGTTGAGCTCGATAGCCTTGGTCAACTCCCGTACGGCATCCTCGGACTTCATCCCCACCTGGAAAGCACACCCCAGGGCGTCGTGAGATTCCGGAAGAGAGTCGTCTAGGCTCACCGCCTTCTGCGCCGCCTCCAGGGTCTTCCTCTGCGCGACCTCAGGGTCCAAGATGCCCACGACGCCCTGCTCCATGTATGTCGCCGTCAAGCCCGCGTACGCCTCGGCATAACCGGGGTCCAACGAAAGAGCCTCGAGGAAGAACTTCTGTGCACGCCTGAGGGGGTCCCCACCCCCGGATTCGGATGCCCTGAGCCCCTTAAGGTAGCTCGTGTACGCTTCGAGGTTCCCCGTCTTGGGGCGAGAGATCCGAGTCCCCTCGTCAGGGTGAATCTTCACCTTCAGCGCCTCGGCCACCTGCCTCGCTATGTCGCTCTGTATCGCGAAGACGTCGTCCATCTCCCTGTCATAGTTCTGCGCCCACAGATGGCTGTCGTTGTTGGCGTCGATCAGTTGGGTGGTGATCCTCAGCCTGTTGCCCATCTTCCTGAAGCTGCCCTCGAGGACAGACCCGGCTTCGAGCTCGCTCCCTATCTCCTTGACCTTCTTTGTCGTCCCCTTGTAGCCCATCACGGAGGTGCGGGAGATCACCGTCAGCCCACTAAGGTTGGAGACTGTGGAGATTATCTCCTCGGTTATGCCGTCAGCAAAGAAGGAGTCCGCTGGGTCTGGGCTCATGTTAGCAAAGGGCAGGATAGCCACCCTCCGGCTGTCGAGCTCCGTTCTCGAAGGGACGCGAGCATCCCAGGGCATGATGACCTTGTAGACGTCGACGGAGGACCTGACGTTCTTCAGTTCTGTGGGAGCCAGCTTCTCGAGCGACTGGGGTATCTTGTTCCTCACCTGCGCGTACACCTGGTCAGAGATGCAGACCCCCTCAGGCTCGGCGAGCGGTTGCAGCCTGGATGCGATGTTAACAGCGTCGCCGAGTATGTCGCTGCCCGAGGCGACCACGTCTCCGAGGTGGATGCCTATTCTGAGAGTGATCTTCCACTCGTCCCTCGAGGAGAGGTTGTAGTCGTGCAGGAACTGCTGAATCTCAACGGCGCACTTCGTTGCGTCGAGCGCGCTCTCGAACTCCACGAGGAAGGAGTCGCCGATTGCCTTCACCTCCCTTCCGTTGAACTTCAGGAATATGGGGCGAAGAAGGCGATTGTGCCTGGCTAGAACGTCGAGCGACTGCTTCTCATCGGACTGAGTGAGGGCGGTGAAACCGACCATATCGGTAAACATGATTGCCGCCAGTCTTCTCTCCTCCTGGGACATGCTGAGCTTCGCGCAATCATAGAGCCTCGCGATAAATCCCTTGTGGGAGTTCCCCTTTGGACGGTGGGCGTCTCAGACTACTGTGGCCTTCGGGGCAGGTTCAGCCCTTCGACCATAGAGACAAACCGAGGGTCGTTCCTGATCGAGTCGAAGTCTGCGAATTGGTAGTTCATCAGAAGTGAGACTCTCGCCTCTGAGAAGTCCTCCTCCAACAGCTCTAGCGCTCTGTTCCTCTCTCCGAGCCAGGCGTATGTCACTGCCAGCTGAGTGCGGCTGAAGAAACCTCGCTTGTCCGCCCTCTCAGCCTCCATCTCTTGAAGCATGGCGCGCGCCTCTACTTCCATCCCGCACAACGCCAAGACTTGAGACAGCCAGACCCTGTCAAGAGGATTGTTGACCGCCAGGCGCTTCGCCGACTCGGCCTCCGCCCTGGCCTTCTCTTTGTCACCGAGGATCGCTAGAACCCAGGCCATGCCTAGACGGAAGTGTGGCGAGTCCGGCTCGGCACTCACCAAGTCTGTCAAGATTCGCGCGGCCTCAGAATACAAACGGGCGGCGCTCAGTTGCACGGCGACCCCGAACATCCTGCGCGAAGACATGGGGTCCAGTTCCTGGGAAAGCCGTGCTTCCTTCAGGGCCGCGTCGTGGTCGCCGATGAGCCGATACAGGGTACCCAGCCAGTTGTGCGCGTCTGCGTTGCTCGGGTTCAGCTGAATTGCCATGATGAGCTCTTTCCTAGAAGCCTCATAGTCGAGATACTTCTGTAGAGCGATGTTGCCCTTCGCGAGGTGCGCTTCGCTCGAATTCCCGTCCAGCTCGAGGGCCTTGCCGATGAGCGCCTCGGCTTTGTCGAACGCCTCCTCGTGCGGCATGTAGTCGCCCGACAGCACCACGTACACGTTGCCCAGTCTCGCGTACGCGTCTGCAAACGACGGGTCCAGCCTGATCGCCTCCTCGAAGAATGGTATCGATTTGATTTGGTTCTCCCACTTCCTACCGATCGAGACGCCTCGCAGATAGCTGTCATAGGCCGACATGTTGTTCGTTGGCACTCTCTCGACACGCGTCCTCCCCGAGCCGAGAAGTCTCACCTTCATCGCGTCGGCGACGCTCTGGGCGATGTCGCCCTGGATCGCAAAGACGTTCTTGAGCTCCCTGTCATAACTCTGCGACCAGAGATGCTTGTCGTTGCTCGCGTCGATCAGCTGGGCGGTGACCCTCAGAAAGCTGTCCGCCTTCCTGATACTCCCCTCCAAAATCGTGCCCGCCCTTAGCTCTCTGCCTATCTCCTCGATGGGCTTTGACTTGTCCTTGTATCTCATGACAGACGTCCTGGATATGACGTTGAGTTCCGGGATGCTCGAGACCCTCGAGATCAGCTCCTCCGTCATTCCGTCCGCGAAGTACTCGTCATTGGGGTCTGGACTGATGCTCACGAAGGGGAGGACCGCGACCCTGTTGGGGTCTAACTCCGTCGCTTGCGCTTGGTCCTCCTTCTCCCAGGGCATCAACATCCTGAACACCTCCACTGGCTCGATGACGTTCTTGAGCGACTTCGGCCCCATGCTCGACAGCGGGACTTCGAGCTTACCGTGCACCTGGTCGTACACTTGACGGGTGAAGCAGACACCGCCGTCCTCTGCGAGCGGTTCGATCCTCGATGAAACGTTGACGGCGTCCCCAGATATGTCCCCCTGGGACTCCACGACGTCTCCCAGGTGGACCCCTATTCGAAGGTGGATTCTACGGTCCTCTTCCTGTGACAGGTTGAATTCCTTGACCGACCTCTGTATCTCGTAGGCACACCTGACCGCTTCTAAGGCGCTTGGAAATTCGACGAGAAACGCGTCCCCGATCGTCTTCACTTCCCTGCCGTGGTGGCGCTGGAGGATTGGCCTGATGACCCTCCTCTGCTCTTCGACCAATACGATAGAGAGAGACTCGTTCCTCTGTCCAAGGGCGGTGTATCCCACCATATCTGTGAACATGATGGCCGCCAACCTTCGCTGTCCTGAGCTCATGTCGGTCTTTCGCTGACGTTGCCCGCTTGACGATAAATCCGTTGTGGGATGCGTGACGCCGAAGTCACGCATTCTTGCCTTCGAAGTAAGAGATTCCAACTCGCCAGAATCAGGCACACATAGCCAAACGGAGCTTACGCCAGGACGGAACTCTAACTGATTCGTACTGCGTAGAGCTCATTGGAGAACAGCGCAGTCTCCCTCTCCATCGAAGTCCGAGTCGAAGGTGATCAGACTCTGGTCAAGAGAACGAGCGGTGGCGAGAATGATTCCATCTATGATACCGAAGGTTGGGCGACCCTTCTTTCTTCTGTCTGATTTGATAGCGGCTGCGTCTAGGCAGATTTCCTTTGTAAGTGGAACGACGATAGCCATCTGCTCGACGGCCTCAACCCTGTCGGCTGCAGGTGCTCCGGACCTAGTCGCCCAGTCTGCGACTTCCGCGAGCTGAACGTGGGAGACATACAGCTGAGAATCTCCCACTTCCCTGTCTATCCTGTCGGCGTTTCTTTTGCTCGTGAAGATGGCGACTAGTGCGCTCGTATCGAGTAGCACTTTCACAACCCGTCCGCACGATCGTGCTTCTCCCTAGCGAACTCGGACAATCCGGCGTCGATACCGGCGACTTTCTTCCAGATCCTCTTTCGCTTTGCCGCAGGGACGGGTATCGCAAGCTTGAGGAGATCTCCTTCGTGCACCCCGACCTCAGAAAGCACCTTGTTAGGGATGATGACGGCCATCGAATTCCCCAGTTTCCTGACCTTCCCTTCGAAGACTTGGGCCATCCTTCGTTATAACATTATAACATCGCTATTTAAGCACAACCCCCTGCCTTGATCTGACTCGCACTCTCAACGCCTCAGTTTGAGTCTCTCGTACCCAAACCCAGCCTCTTCAGGAACGCGCGAAATCGAGGGTCAGACCACATCCACTCTAGGTTGAAATCGACCGCTGTCCACTCCAACTGTGGCGAACGTTCCTCGTAGGCTCTCTCCAACCATTCGAGTGCCTTGTCCTTCTCTCCGATGGCAGCGAAGCCCCTAGCCACGGAGTCCGTTCCTGTGCCGTGCTCTTCGTGGTACCTGACCATTTCCCCCACAACCTCTCTCGCTTCCTCCAACTTCCCGGCTTTCACGAGCGCGTATGGTAGGTCTGCCATTGCGTTTGGATGCCGGGCCCCCCTCTCCACCGATCTCTTGACTTCGGCCAGCCCCTGTTCATACATCCCCATGTTTATGTGGCAGAGTCCGATGTTCCCCGACACAAAGAGGCTCTCTGGGTCGATGGAGTGCGCCTTCTGGAAGAGCTCCAGAGCTTTGACGGGGTCGCGGCCGTACAGGTAGAAGGTGGCAGCGGTCACTATACGTTCGACAGATAGTGGGTCGAGGTCGAGGCTCCTCTGGTTTTCCAAATGTGCCTTCTCGAGGTCTCTATCCGAGAGGTAGGAGAGGGCCAGCTCTGCGTGGGCCGAAGCAAGATTCGGGCTGAGCTCAAGGGAACGCTCAATCTCTCTTCTCTGTCCTCGGTAGTCCATCCCGATCTCTAGCAGGAACGCTCTATCGAGGTGTGACTCTGCGGAGGATCCATCTAGCTTCAGGGCCTCCTCCAGATACTTCTGGACCCTCGGGAATGCATTCTGGGGAGATTCGACTTCTTGCATGGCGAGATAGAAGTATCCTGCGGCCAGGCTCCTATGTGGTTCAAGGTACCCGGGGTCCCTGCTGATCGCCCCTTCAAAGCACGTAATCGCGGCCCTGATTTCCTTCTCTGACATTCGCAGCAGATGGCTCTTGCCTCTGAGGTGGAGCTCGTGGGCCTCCGGGTCCTTGGTTGGAATCCTGCTAACCCTTTCGACGTCGTCTTCGAGGAGCCTGATCTTGAGGGCGCCCGCGACGTTCTCTGCTATGTCGGTCTGAACTTCGAAAATGTCCTCGAGGTTCCTGTCGTATCTAGAGGACCACAAGTGCTCCTCGTTGTCTGCTTTGATTAGCTGAGCCGTGACCCTTATCCTGCTGCCAGCCTTCCTTATGCTGCCCTCCACAAGAGAGCCAGCGTTTAGCTCCCTTCCGATCTGGGAGGCGTTTTTCTCCTTGTGCTTGTAGTTCATGACGGAGGTCCTTGCGATGACGGCCAACTCCTTCACCTGGCAGAGTCTGTCGATGAGCTCCTCTGTCAGTCCGTCTGCGAAGTACTCGTCAGCTGGGTCCGGACTCATGCTCACGAATGGAAGGACGGCTATCCTCATGGAGTCGAGTTGTTGCTCGGCAGAAGATCCTGCTGCCGCATCCCAAGGCATCACGACCCTGTAGACGCCGAGGCTGAGTTCGAGGCCCTTGAGGTCCTTCGGAGGTAGTTTCACGAAGGATTGCAAGGACTTGTTTCTCACTTGGTCGTACACTTGCTCGGAGACGCAGATGCCTTCGATCCCGGCTAGCGGTTCGACTCTGGATGCTATGTTCACCGCGTCCCCGAAGACGTCGCCATCCCGATGGATCACGTCTCCGAGATGAATTCCTATCCTCAGACCTATCTTCCACTCCTGCACTGCAGAACTGTTGTAGTCGTGGAGGTAGGATTGGATCTCAATGGCGCACTTCAGCGCGTCGAGGGCGCTATCGAACTCAACGAGGAATGAATCTCCGATCGACTTGACCTCTCTTCCGTTGAACCTTGGAAAGAATGGCCTCAGCAGATGATTGTGCCTTTCGAGGACACCCATCGCTTGGGCCTCGTCGTGTTGAGTGAGGGCGGTAAAGCCGACCATGTCAGTGAACATGATGGCGGAGAGCCTCCTCACTTCTTGGGACAAACTATCCTGCGCGGAATCAATAGACTTGCGATAAATCCGTTGTGGGATGCGTGGCGCAAGAATCACGCACACTCTTCCCTATGAAGTAAGAGACTCCAAATCGCCATACCCAGACCCCGATAGCCAAACGGGGATTATCTTGGGATGTATAGAAGTGGGGTCGCCTGGACCCTCACGACTTACCGTAAAATCCGAAGCCCAAAAATTAGCATGGACAGCCAGCCAATTGGGGCTCCAGCTTCAAACGCCCGAGACACGGGACTCCAGCGGCTGACTAGGAGGCAAAGGCAAGCGTCCCCGGGGACCCGACCGGTATATTCGTAGGGGGGCTTATATAGTCCTATAGCTATTGGACTATAGAGATGACGACAACCGTGCAGGTGGCTGACGAAACGCGCAGGCTACTCGAGAGACTAAAGAATGAGAAGAAGCTTGACAGCTACGATCAGGTGATCAGGTGGCTCGTGACTGCAGGGGCGGGCCGTCCAAGATCAATGTTTGGGGTAGCGAAGGGATCCCACAAGTTCGAAAGGGACGATGAAGATGAGCACAACCCGTAGGTCAGCAATAGACACCTTCGCTTGGGTAGAGTACCTTACAGGTTCGAGGGCCGGGGCGAAGGCGAAGGAGCGCGTAGAATCTCCGGGAGCGTTGACGCCATCGGTCGTAATGATGGAACTTACCCGGTGGTATCTAAGAGAAATCGAAGCTGGAAGGAGAAAGGAATCCGAGATGCAGGAACAGCTTTCTTTCGTGGAAACTTCCTCCGAAGTAGTCCCGCTGGACGAAGGTCTAGCGCGACGGGCGGGAGAATTGGATTTCCTGATGAAGAAGAGGATCAAGGGATGGCCCATCGCCGACTCGATAATCTACGCAACCGCGAAGGCTCGCTCCGCAGAGGTCGTCACCGGCGACCCTCATTTTAGGGGGCTAGACGACGTGTACTTCCTAGGCCCCGATTGACAACCAAGTGAGCGCGTGGTCCGCCACCACTTTGAAGAAGGCAAGGGACTAGGTCCCATCGTTAACCGTAAATATTCTACCTTGGGCCGCAACAGATGTTGGGCACTTCTGCTCAAGGAGCAGGGAAGGAGAAGAAAGATAGCAGAAGGGTCGTTGTTGTGATCGTCATTATCACAGTGCTTTTAGTTGCAGCAGCAGCTGCATACATTGAACTGCCGAGGACACCAAGCGCCTCAAGCTCCAGTTCAAGCAGTTCCACAGGCACTTCCTCAACTCCCGAGACGACGGCCGCAGTTGGCTATTTCACTGGGAGCCTGAAAGACGTGGTAGGCAACTTCTCTCAGATGCAGCTTAGCTACAGCGAGACATCTTCAGGAAAGACCACCGGATACACCACTTCCTTCGTCGTAGCCCACTATCCCCACGTAGAAGGGACCTTCACGACCGAACTCAACATCACCCTATCTAGCCAGAGTTCGGGAACCACAACCAACTCGTCTGCGCTCGCCTACGTCGCGGACAATGGAACGGTGGTCTTGCTCACTGCGTCCTCGCAGAACTTCACAGGGGCAACAGCGCAAGCTCTTGCGGACACCTATCTTGGCGCTCTGCCTTACTACTTGACCGTCGCCGCCAGCTTTCCTACTACGTACGCAACTATCTATGGAGGTCTCTCAGCGGGAGCTCCAGCAACAACGACCTATGGAGAGCTAACAATGACTGTTACAACCTATTCGGGAACGGCAACTTATGGAGGATTCAGCGGGAGTATCTCGATAACTGCCGGACAAGTCGAAAGTGACGGCAGATATTTCAAAATGCTGACTAATTTCACAGAATCGGGGACCGAATCCGGGGGCTCTTACAGCCTTGTAATCAAACTCGTATCTGCGACCCAGTCGTAAGACGTTCCGCCTCCCTGCGAGCGTGGCAAAAGCGATTTAATACCTCGCATGCCAACGCGGCCATGTTGAGGTCAGGGTCTCTGGAGGTGGGTCTCGTCATTTGCTTGATACTGTTGAGCGGAGTGGTACAAGTCCGAACGGGCTCCGTTTCTCCCGAAGCGCTGAGCGCCAAGTCCCCGCGCCTTCACTCAGTGCCGGCCCAAGCAAACACCACGTCTGCAACCACTCCTCCTTACAACTGGTCTTTCAACCTAACAGGATCGTGGATAAACAACAACGGTGACATCATAGTGATAAGTGATACTACAACTACATTTCATGGGCAATCTGGAGATTTTCTGTATGGCAAGTACCTCACAGATACCTCTTGCCCCGTGATAATCGGCCATTACTTTATCCAATCCATCGACGGTATGGCAGAGAACGTAGTGAACAGCACAGGCGGAATCACCAACGGTTCCATGCAAAGGTGCACGCCAGCCAACACCCCCCTCGTCGAGAATTGTAGCCTGAACCAAATATGGGGCACGACGTTCAACGCGACGGTGAGTGAAAATAGCATCACGGGGGAGTATGAGGGCCAGTACTGGGTATGGAACACGACGTCGAACGGCAGCATCATCCCCAGTACCTGCAGAGAGGACTACACTTTCTCAGAAGATTTCTCGCTCACGAGATACTCGCCAGTGTCTGTTTCGAACTCCACCGCAGTCACTCAATCGAGCTCATCGGCTGAGGGACAGCAGTCGTCTCAAACTTCTAAGAGCTCAACCAGTGCCTCTACAAGCTCCTCGTCGTCCAGTTCGAAGGGTTCGAGCACAGGAGGTACACTCCTAATAGGAATCGCCGGTGCTGGAGTCGTCATAGTCATTGCCCTAGTCCTGTCTTTGGTCTTTCTCAGAAAGAAACGTTAGCAAGGTAGAGTCTGTCCAATTCATCGAGCCGGTTCCGCCGCGGCTAGCGTTGATAAGGAATACTGTCGAAACGTAAGCTTCGTTCAGTCCAAAGGCTAGCTAATGTTGAAAGACTGGACCAAGGCCGGGCTGCTGTAGTTGTTGTTGATGAAGACCAGAATCTTCCACCAACCAAGCGAGCTCGCAGCAGGATACCCGTTGATGTCCAGAGTTGCATACACATCTTCTGAGGAGACTGGTCCCTTGATGACGCCTGCGTTGACCGTGGCATAGTCGGCTCCCTGTGGCGTAACGAACTCGTAGGTGATGTTGTAGGAGGCTGAACCAACGTTCGTGAACAACACGTAGGAATTGACCTGCGGGCTGTTCGGCGTGTAGTAAACCGTGCTGTTGTACGGATACCAACTCGAGTTGGTGCTGGGCCCGAGCGAGCTGAACGAGATTTGCAAGGGCGAAACATAGGTTCCGACGTAGAACGGCTCGGCCAGGATTTCAGCGCCGCCGACGTAGACGAGTACTGACCAATTCCCTTGCACACTCGCGGCCGGTGTCCCTTCCAGGGCGATGCGACCGTACTCGGCTACCCACGCGTGGCCGGACTGCAGGGTTCCAGTGGAGTTCGAATACCGTGTACCGTTGGGATAGTACCAGGCGAAGACTATGGTCTCGGAGATCTGCACGTTGGTAAAGTTGGCCCACATGTAGACGTCTGAGTCCTGAGAGGTGAAAGACGCGGTCTCGTTTATGGGCGCTCCGGAGGTAGTATTGAGGCCCAGCGCGGTCGTCTCTCCGCTTACCCCAAGCAAGTAGGTTGAGCTGGTGGAATTCGAAGTCGAGGTGGTCGTGGTTGAAGTGGTCGAGTTGACGGAGCTCGAAGACGAGCTCGTGGTTGTGCTGGTCGAAGTCGACGACGAGCTTGTGCTGGTGCTTGTGGTCGAAGTGGGGCTTGGCGTTGTCGCCGTACTAGAGCTTGTAAGGCTCGTCGAGGTGGGAGACGCCGTGCTACTCTGCGTGGTCGAGGCGGGGGATGAAGTGGTCGTAGAGGATGTCGTGCTGCTCGAGGAACTTTTCGGCGCGAGGACGAAGTAAGCTCCCACCGCAGCCACAGCAATCACGACTATCACGATCACAGCCAGAACGGCTTGGGCAATCCCAAGCCTTCTCTCTATCTTCAAGATTCTTCTAAGAATTCAAGAAATTGAAATTATAAACATTTGCACACTTAGTTCTCGAATTGGACGGCGAAAAGTTGTGCCACCCCCGCGCCAACTCGTCGAATTCCTTAATTCAACGCTGGAGTCCTGTCCCCAGAGTGGACCGCCAAGAGAGCGAAACAGGGTTGGCCGAGCTCCTGTTCAACCTGGCAAACTCCGACCGACTGAAACTGCTGTCAGAGGTCGCCTCCGGCGGGCAGAGAATGTCGACCCTGACAAAGGCCATCGGTGCTTCCTTCCCAGAGTGTTCCCGTCATCTCGCGCGGCTCAGCGGCGCGGGCTTAGTGAGGAAGGGACCGGGAGGCAACTACGAGCTCACGGAAGCAGGGAAGCTGGTCATGAAGCTCCTGCCTGGGATTGAATTTGTCCTAGAGCATCAGGGATTCTTCACGTCCCACGACCTCTCGTTCCTGCCCGATGGGTTCACGGAAAGGATAGGCGCGCTGGCGACGGGAGAGTACGTAGGACACATCAGCCTTGTCTTGGATCACATCAAGACAGTGGTCTCAGAGGCGAGAGACCACGTCTGGCTCATCTCTGACAGGCTCTTCCCACAGTGGCCGGGCATAGGGAGCTGGTGGAGTTCGGATGAAATCCTCGTAAGGGTCGTGAGCGCCCAGACCGTCGACCCCAGGGTCGTTTCAGAATACAGGTCAAAGCTGGCCAGGTGCGAGATTGGGACGCTCAAGGATGTGAGCGTCGCGATGGCCATCAACGAATCGGTTGCCGGTGTCGTCTTTCCTACGTTGGAAGGAGTGATAGATTTTGGAGCCGGATTCGCAGGGAAGGACCCCGTCTTTCGAGCTTGGTGCAACGACCTCTTCGAGTACTATTGGTCTAAGGCCAAGAGGTTCCACGCACCCAGCCCGTTCTCCAAGTCCTGATTCTCCAAACCGGATGGGTGTGACGGAGTTCCTAAATTCTTAGTATTCACGCTAAGGAGGATTGAACTCCCTAAACAGCCAACGGACGGCCATGAGCAAAACAGCTTCGAAGCCAAAATCTCGTGCCGTTGAGGTGGCGTTAGCCCACATCGAGGCATGGAACAACCGAGACTACGAGAGCGCCCGAAGCGGGCTCTCGGACGACGTGCACGTAACGGTGACGACGACTCAACCCACAATGCCCCCGACGGACACCGTTGGGGCGGAAGAGTACATGCGTGGGCTCGTCAAGTTCGGTGAAGTCGTCGTGCCAGGGAGTGCCCAGATCAACGGGAGCGCAGGTGATGACCGAAACGCCCTCGTGATGGTCACGGTGAAGGCGGTCTTTGGCCCAGGAGGACCTGAGGTTCCTCTTGTGGGGGCAAGGCTCTACATGCTCAATGACAACGCCAAGATCCAATCCGAACAGGTGGTCTTCTGCGTGCTGGGCCAGTGATGTAACGGGTTGACCAGCAAGCTACCTGATATCAATCTGTCCTACTTCCTGGAAGCTTCGCCGGAGCAGGTCTTCTCTTCGCTCACACGACCCGAATCGCTGACGAGATGGTTCTCGACTAAGGCCATGATCGATCCTGCTGAGGGGGGTCGGTTCACTCTCGTGATGAAGAACGGTTTCGTCTGGGAGGGAAAGATTCGAGGGATGAAGGAGAACAAGGCGGTCTCCTTTTCATGGGTCGAAGGCGTAGCTTCTTTCGCGCTCGCGAGGAAGGGGAAGGGGACGTTGCTGAAGCTGAGCCACACAGGCTTCGAGACGACGGACGCGTTGGCCCAGTCATCGGCGGGTTGGTCCTACTACTTGACGAACCTAAAGTCAGTGCTGGACCACGGTGCCGACCTGAGGTCGAAGGAAGACAGCTTCTGACATTGAGAGGATGCGCCATTTTTGTCAAAATTAGATTTGCACGGGATGGCCAAGGCGTGGCTGCTGGAGGGCGAATTCTAGATTGGAAGGAATATCGAAAGAAGTGAATGTCCTAGCTCCACAGGAGATCGTCTATCGGGCAGTCTCGACCCCAGAGGGACTCCACGGCTGGTGGTGCAAGGCCCTCACGACCGATAAGAACTCAGGGTTGGTGCAGCTCAGCTTCTCTAGCGGTCATCTTTACCACATCAGTCTTGCCAAGGGAGGTTCGACCGAAAGGGTCGAGTGGGATGTTCCGGACCACAACGTCTGGCCTGAGTGGGTCGGTACAAGGCTTGTTTTCGACATCGAGGGCGTGCGCCCGAACAGCTCCAAACTTCGCTTTCAGCACGTTGGTCTGCCTCCCGAGTGCGGATGCTTCGGTGTATGCGAGGATGCCTGGAGTTTCCTGATGGGCAGCATCAAGGCTTTCGCAGAAACTGGAAGAGGTACTCCAGGATAGGGCTTTTAGAAGAGTCGACTCAAGCAGTGAGACAGTTGTGAATCCCGAGTCTTTGAACGCTCCTGAGACGTACAACATCCACGTCGAGACCGTGGTCAAAGCTTCGCCAGCGAGGGTCTACGAGGCTTGGCTAGACAGCGAGGCCCATTCCGAAATGATCGGCAGGGTCGTCCAAGGCTCACCGCAGGTGGGAGGGACGTTTCTTCGAGGCGGCGTTCACTCCGGCGTCATCGTCGAGCTCATTCCCGGCAAGAGAATAGTAGAGGCCTGGAGGCACCGCGACTGGAAGGAGGGCGATTTCTCATTGCTCACTCTGACATTCGAACAGGACGGTAACGGCACCAAGATCATCCTCGACCATCGGGGGATTCCCTTCTACTTCCAGGGGCGTCTTGAGAAGGGATGGGGGGAGACCTACCTCCCCAGTGTGCGGAAGTACTTCGGTGGGAGTTGAGTTATGGAGCCGAAGTCCTCTGACAGTCCTCGAAAGCCTGTCGCTTACTTGATTTCTCTCGTAGAGGGATTTGGGGACGAAGCCAATCTCAAGCGATTCGGCCAAGTTGCCGGCCCGGTCATACAGAAGTATGGAGGGCGTTTCTTAGTCTCGAACACCGACTTGGCGGTCGTTGAGGGAGAGTCCAGTCTGCGCCGCCCCTCGATGGTCGAGTTCCCCTCCATGGAACAAGCAAAGGCTTGGTATCAATCACTCGAGAACTCGGAGGCCCGCGTCATCGCACCGCTTGCCTTCAAAGGCCGCTTGCTTGTCCTGGTCGAAGGCGTCTAGGCTCTCGGGCGTGGGCGAACTGGCAAACTGAGACGTGAGCACGAGGACACGCCAGACTCAACTACTGCGTTGAAAATTAACTAATGCTGTTAAGGAGGGTTAATCCCGCTTCTCTCTCCTCCATCTAGGCGATGGAGGGGACAAATCCATCCTTCCGAGGAGGGTCAGGAGTACGCTCAGCAGGGTCGAGGGTGTTTCTGTCCGAACCGATTCGGACGAAGACACTTCGTGCTCAACCCTGTCTCGAGGAGGATTAATGAACGGGCTGCGGAGGGAGTGCCCCAGGACGCATCGTTTGGTCATCCCAACTCACAGGTGGCGAGAAACCCAGTGACCCAGCCCCAGGAATTCGACGTAAGGTACGCAAGAAGAGCGCTGGTCTTGTTCGGGCTCGTAGTGCTCACGGTGATGTACATAGAGATCATGCTCTACACTTCGTTGCCAAAGATAGCGGAGCAGTACAAGGTCTCCCTTGGAGAGACCACACTGGTTCTCGCCCTCTACACAGTCTTCGGGACGGCGGTGACGCCGATCCTCGGCAAGCTTGGCGACATCCACGGGAAGAAGAAGGTCCTCGTCT
>DASPVO010000019.1:0-3806 GCA_035622335.1 Nitrososphaerales archaeon | reverse complement strand
TCGCCGCAGGATATGCCGTCCTCTTCTTCAACCCCAGGGGGAGCGACGGTTACTCTGAGGAGTTCGCCGACATCAGGTGAAGGTATGGGACAAGAGACTACCAGGACCTGATGGAGGGACTAGACCACGCGCTCGATGCCTGCCCTCAGCTCGACCCCAAGAGAGTTGCCATAGCGGGAGGCTCGTACGGCGGATACATGGCGAACTGGGCGGTGGGCCACACGGACAGGTTCAGAGCCGCGGTCGCGGACAGGAGCATAGCGAACTGGGTCAGCATGTGGGGCACCACGGACATCGGGCCCTACTTCACTTCCGACCAGATCGGAGGAGACCCCTGGGATGGCGCAGAGAGGCTGGACCACGACTCGCCCCTCCGGTACGCGAAGGAGGTAAAGACGCCGCTGATGCTCGTCCAGTCCATGGAGGACTATCGGTGCTGGATGGGTGAGGCGCTCCAATTCTTCACCGCCCTCAAGTTGATGGGAAAGGAGGCGGAGCTGGTCCTCTTCCCGGGTGAGAATCACGACCTCTCTCGCATCGGCAAACCCAAGCACAGGGTGGTGCGCCTCAACCACTACATCCGATGGTTCGACGCCCACATGAAGCCCTAGGACGCGTTCTCCGGGTCCATCATCTCGAGGTAGGACTTCATCTTCCTGTATGCATCAAGGAACTCAAGTCCCCTGCTGGTTGCCCCAAAGGAAGTCTCCTCCTCGGCAACCTCCATCCTCAAGAGTCCGAGAGCGCAGAGCTCCGAGACCATCGGCTTCAGCCTGTCGATCGGGACGCCCACGCCGTATGAGAGCTTCGTTATCCGCACCCTCCCGTACATCTCGACCACCTGCATTATGTTCGCGCAGATGTCGAGCTTGTTCCTGTTTCCTCCCCTGAGCAAGGGACCACCGCCGGCTCACAAGGGCGGAGGCGGAAGGCTGTCAACCTTTGAAGCAGGACTCATCTCTCTGAGTCGGTCATGATTCAGGCTCTCCACGTAGGTGACCTGCTCGACCTCGCACTCCCAGTCGAAATCGGCCCTGTTCGCGAAGACCTTCCTCATCCTCGACTTCTTTCCAGCCGTCAGGTCCTTCGCGTAGATGTCTCCAGCGACCGAATGGTTGCCCAAGATCACCCTTTCTCCGACCAAAGGTCCGTCGCACCTCGCGTGATTCGAGAGCTCGATCCTGTAGGCCTTGAAACCTTCCTTCGTCTCGAGGTGGCCCCCGATTGACGCCTCTCCAGTGAGGACGGCTCTATTCGCCCTGAACATCCCCCCTACCCTCATGTCCTGGCACTCGGCCGACCCGTCGATCTCAGCCGACCCTCCCACCTCCAGCCTTCCCGTGAGCTGCAGGTCGTGCTGAACCCTCAACCTCCCTCCGACGGAAATCCTCCTTCCCTTCATGTTCCCTCGGACTTCGACCACTCCTCCGACGTCGATCTCCTCACACTCGAGGTCTCCAGTCGCTGTCACCCGGCCGCCGACGTCCATGTTCACGCCGACAGATGACGCTAGCTCTGCCCAGCCTCCGACGTCGATGCTCACGAAGCTCAGGTCCCCCGTGGAACTGAACGTGCCTCCGACGTCGACATCCTCGACCTTCCCGTTCCCTATCTCAGCGCTCCCGCCCGCAGACAAGCTCCTCACGTTCACCTTGACCGGGGCGTCTAGCTGCCCACCTACTGTGATCTTCACCACGTCCAGGCCCTGTCGTACCTCGACTCTGCCGCCGACGTCGACGTCATTCGAGACTATCGAACCCGCGCTTATCCTCCCACCGACCTCAACCCTGTCAGCCTTCAGGACTCCGTCGACCTCGATCTCCCTGTCAACCCTGACGCTACCGCTCGCGGTTAGGTCGCCCTTGACCAAGATGCTTCCATGCCTTCCAACCTTCAACGACTCGCACTCCAGGCTGCACCTTACCTCCGCGCCTCCGCCGAACTCCACCTTGCCGGTGACGACGACCAGCTTCCCGTCCTCGGCTTCGATCGTGACCCTCTCTCCCGCTCTTATGTCGCCGTCTACCCTGCCCAACCTTACGCTCTTGTCAGACTCTATCTCCAATTTCCTTGTCAAGAGCGCTCTATGGCCGATAAAAGCCTGGTGCACAATTTGTGATTCAAGCGCGTTTATTACTTAACCGAAGGCAGCGGACCTCCGCTTGGATGGTCTCACGCTCGGGGTCTTCGGTTCCGACGCTGGTCTGAAGGAGGCCTTCGAGGCCTCCGTCGGCAAGAAGAGCGAGGCCGAAGGGATAACAGTCTTTCATCGCGTCGAGTCAGGAAAGAAGATCTCTCTGCTGGACGACGCGACGTATCCCGAGAGGATCCAGGGATACTCGAGGATCGCCTCCATCTCCGACCACGCGCTGTATCTGTTTCCGAAGAGCAGGGGCCTTTCGGCGCCTGACGGAGAGTTGGCAGTTCTCGTGCAGTCCTTCGGTCTCCAGGGGAGGGTTGAGGTCTTCGACGAGGCAGTTTCGCTCGACGCCGCGAGGTCATCCTTCAAAGGAACCAGCCTCGAGTCGTTTCGATACGAAGCCAGGACCTCGGGAAGCTCGGTCCTCGGGGTCGAAGGTATCTCTCCCCGGGCGGACTTCGGAAAGGGTACTCTAGTCTACATAGACAGGTCATTCACCGTCAAGGGCGTGGGCACCGTTGCTCTGGGATTCGTCCTTTCTGGGAGCCTCAAGGTGCACGACGACCTTAGACTCCTGCCTGCTCAGGGCGAACCGAAGAGCGCAGAGGTCAGAGGAATCCAGATCAACGACGAAGACTTCGACTCTTGTGGGCGTGGGATCAGAGTGGGCCTGTCGTTGAAGGGTGTCGAGCCGAAGGACTTGGAGAAGACCTACTGGCTGGACGATGGGTCACTTGGGACGACGGCCAAGCTCGGTTTCGCTTTTTCACCGTCTCCGTTTTACAAGCAGGCGGTAAAGGGGAGGGATATGCACCTGCAGCTGCCCGGCCAGACGGCCGTCGCTTCTATCACTGAGGCCGGCGGACGCTTCGTGGCCGACCTACAGTTCGAGACGCCGGTCTGGGAGGGGATGCGAGTCGCCGTGCTTGACCTCAACGGAAAGGGCCTCCGCGTCGCCGGCGGCGGGACTTGCAACATTTAATTCTGGGCGCTGATCCGCAACAGCACATGTCAGAACTTCAGAAGGCAGTCTTGGGTGGAGGCTGTTTCTGGTGCACCGAGGCGGTCTTTGGCGAGCTGAACGGCGTCGTCAGTGTGATTCCCGGGTACTCGGGCGGAAAACTGCCGAACCCCTCCTACGAGCAGGTCTGCACCGACAGGACGGGCCACGCAGAGGTCGTCGAGGTGACGTTCGACCCAGCGGTCATCTCGTACAAGGACCTCCTTGAGGTCTTCTTCACAATCCACGACCCCACCACGTTGAACAGGCAGGGAGCCGACACCGGCAGGCAGTACCGGTCTGTCATATTCTACGCTGACGATGCGCAAAAGCGCGAAGCCGAAGAGGCAGTCAGAAGGTTCACAGCGGAGAAGCTCTTCAGGGACCCGATAGTGACCGAGATAACAAAGCTCGATGCTTTCTATCCCGCGGAAGATTACCATCGAAACTACTTCAGGAACAACCCTACTCAGGGATACTGCAGGGCAGTCGTGGCGCCGAAGGTCGCAAAGTTCAGAGCCCACTGGCAGAACAGGCTTAGGGCCGCGACCGCATAGAGTTATATCGTGTCGACGGGAGCAGAGCGCAATCCCCCTTGATCAGCTCGATAAGGCAAGAGAGCAAGTCGACGATACTGGGGATAGTCCAGTCGTTGAAGAGTACGAT
>DASPVO010000018.1:0-5781 GCA_035622335.1 Nitrososphaerales archaeon | reverse complement strand
AAGAGCTTCCCAGGCCCGCAGGGAGGAATCATACTCTCCAACCGGGAGGACGTGTTCGAGAAGGTGGCGTCGAAGATCTTCCCGGGCATCGTGGACAACTACCACCTCGACCGGGTCGCCGCCCTCGCCGTTTCGCTTCTCGAGATGCTGGAGTTCGGGAAGGCATACGCGCAGTCGATGGTAAAGAACGCCCAGGCTCTCGCCAAATCCCTGGCCGACAGGGGAGTCTCGGTCAGGGGAGCCGGGATAGGCTACACAAAGTCTCACCAAGTCTTGCTCGACTACGACGAGAGGGTTCTGCTCTCCCTGGCAGACAGGCTGGAGCGCTCCAACATCATAGTCGACATCGGAGGGAGGCTTGGCGTGCCCGAAGTGACACGATTCGGCTTCGGGGTCAGCGAAATGGACAAGGTCGCGGAGCTAGTGTCTTTGGTCGTGCTCGGAAAGAAGCCAGCGGACTTCGTCAAGAAAGCAGTCCACTCTCTCGTGAAGGACTACACCGAGCAGAAGTTCGTGCTCAAGGCTGCCCCAAGCCCTTTCTGACCCCCAGGGAGGCATCTGTCATGCCCATGGAGCGCTTCTTGTCGTAACCACCCGCGACGGCCCGTACGGCGTCGACGTTCTCGGGCACGACTATCGCTTCCTGATGGACGGCGAGGAACATGTAGGCTTCGCCGTCGACGACGGTGACCGAGTCCCTCCAGACGACCGCCTCGTAGATGTCGTTCCTCGTTCTGCCGAGCTCTCTAGCCAGGTCCATCAGGTTCGCGGTCGACTTGAAACCCATCCTGGAGTCGACTAGCATGGTCCTCGGAGCCGCTTCGAGCGCCCTGACGACGTCATCCTTTGTCGCCGGCCGCTTGAGGCTGAGTATCAGACTGTGCAGGTGCATGTGCGTCGTCGGTACCTTGAACGCCATCGTGGCTATGTTCAATCCGTGGAGAACGGTCTGCACGTCCGGGCCGTGATGCGACGGTAGCGTCGGCGGGTCCAGCACGACCGCGTCGATGGGCCCCTTTCCCACCTCGTCGGGGTCCGCCGCGCGTCTCGCCAGCACCGCCCTCGCCCTGGACACGCCGACCCCTGTGTCAACCGCGTGGATGGTCCTGCACAGCCCCGTCGTGTTGCAGCTCACGCACCTGACCATGGTCTTCCCGACGGCTTCGTCGAAGTTGCACTGAGCGACGAAAGAGACGCCAGTCAGGGAGTGCTCCTCCCCTCCCTGGAAGACTGCCCTGACCCCCGCCTGCTCGTACATCTTCTTGTTCGTCGCGCCAACGTCCTCAGGGGAGGCGTCCACGACGACGTCCACCCTCTGGAGCATGTCGTTGAGCGTCCCCCTCACCGAGACACCGGCAGCCCTGAAGGCCTCTAGGCCCTTCATGTCTACCGCGTAGAGCCCGATGCCCTTCTCGAGGGCCACCGCCGACTTGTAGTCCGGCTTCGTCTTCGTGACCCCCACCAGCTCCATGTCCTCCTGCTTCCTCACAGCGTCCGCGACCCGCCTCCCTATGGTACCGTAACCGTTGACGCCGACCCTGATCATGGGCTCGCCCTCGCTGGCCCGGTCGTTGTTAAGTTATGTCCCCACTTGTCGGCCGCCCTCTCCAGAGCGTCGATGAGAGGCAGCCTCTTACCCGCGAGGTACTGCACGAGCGCCCCGCCCGCCGTGCTAATGTGGTCTATCTGCCCCGAAAGGCCGTACTTGTCGAGCGCCGAGGACAGGTGACCTCCGCTGATTATAGTCGTCCCCAGAGAAGAGGCCATCGCTTTCAGAAGCGCCTCCGTCCCGAAGCTGAATTCCTCCCATTCGAACGCACCTGGCGGCCCGCTCATGAAGACGGTCCCCGCCCCCTTGATCATCTTGGAGTACCTCTCGGCCGTCTTCGCCCCTATGTCGAGCACCTGGCTCTGAGCTGTCAGGTTCGCCGTCTCCACCTCCTTCCTCCCTCCGTTCGTCTTCGTCGCGACGTCGGTTGGCAGCTCGAACCGCGCCGGGTCATCGTCCATCAGCTGCCTCGCCCTGAGCACGAGCTTCTGCTCCCCGTCGACCTTCAGCTCTCCCCTGTACTTGCCCGCCGCCTTGAGGAAGACGAGCGAGACCATGCCCGCCAGCAGCACCTTGTCAGCCCTGTTGTTCGCTATCAGGGCGTCGATCGCCTCCAGCCTGTCGTTGACCTTCGCCCCTCCGAGAACCGTGACGTAGGGCCCCTTCTCCACGGCCGAGATCCTCTCCAGAGCCCTCAGTTCCTTCGCTACCACCACCCCGGCGCAGGTGGGCACGAGCTCCGCGAAGCCGACTATGGTGGGAGATGACCTATGGGCCGTCGAGAACGCGTCCAGCACGCACGCGTCTATGTGGTCCTTTATCCTCGAGACGAGGAACGTCTTCTCAGCCTCCTTGGGCTTGAACTCCTGGTTCTCTTCCGCGGTGAACCTCAGGTTGTCGAGCATCATGACCTCCCCTGGCCGAAGCCCGTCCATCGCATCCTGAGCCGCGGGACCGAAAACATCCTTGACGAACTTCACCTCTGAGTCGAGTATCTCAGAGAGCGCGGCGGCGTGCTTTTCAAGGGATACGTAGTCAGACCTGCCCACCCGTCCCTGGTGGGACGCGACTATCACCTTCGATTTTGGCAGGTCCTTGATCGTGACCGCCACCTCTTGCAGCCTAGTTCTCTCTATGAGCTCCCCCGTGTCGGGGTGAATGGGACTGTTGATGTCGACGCGGAGGAAGACGCGCTTCTCTGCTAGGTCCAGGTCTTCGATCGCGAGCATCCTGATGGCCATGGAGCTAGAATCGCGACCAGCCGACCGATTATATGCGTTGTGATATACTCGTGTTCTTACTTGTAGGAATTAGCCCCTATCAATGACTGCTTAAAGAACGACCGTCGGAGGGCTCACCCGCTTGAACGTCCTAGCCTCGATCGTCGTGGGTTTCGTGCAGGGCGTCTCGGAATGGCTTCCGATCAGCAGCAAGACGCAGGTCCTCATCGTCTCGAGCTACCTCTTCGCTCTACCAGCCGCGGCGGCGTTCGCTTTCGGCCTCTTCATGGAGCTCGGTTCGGTCGGCTCTGCGACCATCTACTTCAGGAGGGACATACTGTCGCTATTGAGGGACAGGAAGCTATTGGTCTACCTGGTCGTCGTCACTGTAGTGACGGGGATTGTTGGGACGCCGCTCTATGTTATCAGTGACAGGCTCCTTCAGAATTCCTACAACGTCGGTGTCCCGATGATGATACTCGGCGTCGTTCTCGTCTTCGACGGCCTCTTCATCAGATACTCTCGCAGGGTCGCTAGCCGGACGCTGACGGACATGAGGCTGAAGCACTACGTGCTCGTCGGCGTCGCACAGGGGCTCGCCGCGCTCCCCGGCGTGAGCAGGTCAGGCATGACCGTCTCAACCATGCTCTTGCTCGGGGTCGAGCCCAAGAGCGCCTTCCGGCTTTCCTACCTCGCCTACATCCCCGCCTCTCTGGGAGGCGTCCTCGTCACCGCCATCTTCAGCAAGTCAGAGCTCAGAATAGGACTAGACGCCGTCACGATACCCGGTGTGCTTCTCGCGATCGTGGTCGCCTGCCTGGTGGGCCTCGCTGTCATCGCGGTCCTCCTCCGCTTCGCCCGGAAGAACACGATCTACGTGATAACGCTCTCCCTCGGCGTCCTAGCGCTAGTCGTGGGCCTGCTCTCGGCTCTCGGCGTGGCGTAGGGAATCAGTTTAAAGTCGCAGGCGCCGGTGCAGGCGCGACCTTGGACGGAGAGACGCTCACTAACGTCTTCTGGGGCATATTCCTCATCTGGTTCGGAGTCGCCGCCGTTATCGAGCACGGGAACTGGGGCGCGACCCTCGAGAGCCCCCTCTTCGCTTTGGGAACGGGAGGCCTCCTCATGCTGCTCAACCTGTCCAGGGCGTACTCCAGACATCGGGTGAGCCCCATCACGATAGGGCTGGGCGCCCTCCTCATACTGATCTACGCGCCCGTGTACATCCTGGGCGTCTCCCTGCCCTTCCTCCCCGCGCTCGTGATCATCGCAGGAGTGGCGCTCATCATTGGGACTCTGCGGTCGGGCCGCTACAAGGTGTAGCGTCACGCGCGGACCAGGTCGTTCCACGCCTTCGCGAGCTGCCACGAGTACTTCACGAAGCCCCCCGGCGGGGCACGCTCCGGGATGGCCTGGAGCTTGAGCTGGTAGACGTTCTCCGTCTTCTTCCTCTTCTCGTCCCATATCAGCACGCCTTTCTCGACGAAGCCGAGCTCCAGGAGCTTCCTGAGCAGCTTGACGTAGAAGTTGTGGTAGCTGTACTTCACGCCCCCCTTCCCCGCCTCCAGCTCCTTGGCAAAGCGTCTCATCTCGCGCCTCGACATCGACAGGTGCGGGTCCTCCTTCATCTGCTTCACGAGCAGGTTCGCGGCGTCCCTCGTCTCCTTCCTCTCGCCGAAGAGCACTCCCAACACGTCTCCTGACGCCAGGTTCTTCTCGGTCCAGTAGAGCTTGATGCTCTTCGTTTTTCGCTTCCCCCGCCCCGTTCCCCCGTCGAGTTAATTATACTGGGACCCCACCTCGGGATATCTACCTCGATATCGACGTCGATACCCAACCGTTCTTATCGCGTCGCCCCTCAACCCTGCCGCAGTGCCCAAGGGAAGGAACCCCATCCCACTCACTACCGTCCTCGTCTCGAACGTGATACTCGCCGTCTCCCAGACGAACATCGCGTCCGTCTTCCTCCCCATCTCCGAGACGTTCCATCAGACTGTCTACGGCCTCGGCATACTCAGCTCCGTCTTCTTCGTCGGCTACTTCGTCTTCGAGGTGCCCTCGAACGTCTACGGCGTGAGGCTCGGCCCTCGCGGCTTGGCCACGTTCGGCGCCGCGCTAGCAGCGGCAGCACTGTTCGCCTGCGCCCTCGCCCCTAGCTTCGACCTCCTCGTCGTCTTCAGGCTCCTGGTCGGCGCCGGCTACGGCATCTTCTTCCCTTCAGCGATAGTCCTCGCGATGAGGAACGCAGGGGAGGGCTCCGCGGGGTTCGGCATCGCCCTCATGACGGCCGCATTCTCGATAGGCGGGGCTCTTGGCGTCGCGAGTTGGTCTCTTCTCAGCTCCGACTTTGGCTGGCGGGTCAGCCTCCTGTTCGAGGGCGCTATAACCACCGCCGCAGCGGCTTCGCTCCGGCTGCTCACGGAGCGGGAGACCGGGTCCGCGTCCCAGATCTCCTCGTCGTTCAGGCGCGTCCTCTCCAACAGGAAGGTCCTCATACTCGGGCTCTGCTTCTTCGGCTCGGCGGTGAGCGCGACCACGACGGGAAGCTTCATCGTCTACTACCTCGAGGAGGTCTTCGGCCTGGGACCGGGTATCGCGTCCCTCGCCGCGGGCGTCGACTACATCACGCTCGTCTTCAGCGGGTTCCTCGCGGGGCGCATGTTCGACCGTGGCTTCAACGGCAAGTTACTCGTCTTCGGTTCCGCTCTCGCTCTCACCATAGGGACCGTGGTCATAGGCGTCCACTCGGTCTACGCCGCCTACCTGGGCTCTGTCTCGGTGGGCCTCTCCGTCGGCTTCCTGAGCACTATAGTCTTCGCGCTCTCGGGGCGCGTATCCCCCGTCAGGGAGGACTACAACATGGCCCTCGCAGTCGTCGACAGCTTCTCGCTTGGGGGGTTGCTCGTGGGGCCGCTCATCTTCCCACCGCTCGTCGTCGCGTTCGGCTACCCTCCCGCCTGGGCTGCTCTGAGCGTCTTCTCGGTGCTCTTCGCACTGCCCGTGCTGCTCTCG
>DASPVO010000017.1:0-4414 GCA_035622335.1 Nitrososphaerales archaeon | reverse complement strand
TACACCTCGGTGGTCGGATACCCCTCTGTGAGGTTCCTATAGACGCGGAGAGCTTAGCAAGGATATAAGACGTGGAAAGTAGTCGGCCTTCGTGAAGAAGGCCGCGGTCGCGGTCGCCCCCACGAAGTGCATCATAACGGGGGAACACTTCGTCGTCCACGGCGCTAGGGCGCTCGCCGCAGCGGTAGGAAGGTATGTCACCGTGGAGGTCACAGAATCCCCCTGGAGGCGGGTCTCATCGGACCGAGTCGGCACCGCGGAGGGTCTGGCCCCTCTGGGACGCGTACTCGACGCCATAGCCGACACCTACGCCCTGAAGCACGACTTCAGCGTCTCAGTTAGCTCCGACGTCCCTCACGGCGCGGGGCTGGGGTCGTCCGCTGCGACTATGGTTGCGGTGGCGGAAGCGGTCTCGAGGCTCGAGTCTCTTCGCTTTACAAAGAAGGAGACAGTCGCTTATGCGATGATAGGGGAGAGCGCGGTCCACGGGAGACCCTCTGGAATCGATGTGAACGTCTGCGCGTATGGGGGAGTGATGCTCTTCCGCATGGGAGAGACGCCAAGAGCCGTGAAGCTCAAGGGAGGGAGAAGCCTGATCCTCGTCTACTCAGGGACTCAGCGGAGCACCAAGGTCCAGATAGACAAGGTCGCTGCAGCGAAGTCGCGTCGGCCCGGCTTCTTCAAAGCCCTCACCGTCGCCGTTGACGAGGTGAGCGGTCTCGCAGCTCAACGGCTGGTCGACGGCGACCTAGATGGCCTGGGAAGGCTGATGAACATCAACCATGCCATGCTGCAGTCGGTCGGCGCCTCGAGCGAGCAGGTCAACGGGATAGTGGACGAACTCCTCGCCGCGGGATGCCTCGGGGCCAAGCTGACCGGAGCCGGGGGCGGAGGAAACGTGCTGGGTCTCACGCCCAAGGGGAGGGAAAAGGAGATAATCACGAGATTGAGGGAGCGAGGCTTCGAGGCATTTGAAGCAAGGCTTCCGGTGGGAGGGGTGAAGAGCTGGCTAAAGCGATAGTCGTGAAGCTCGGCGGCTCTGTGATCACGGACAAGTCAAACCCCTTCTCATTCAGGTCCGACGTCACCTCGGCCCTCGCGGAGGAGATCGTCTCGTCGGACGAGAAGGCTGTCGTGGTACACGGGGGAGGCTCTTACGGTCACACGGTCGCCAAGCAGTACGGTCTCTCCTCGACCACGGGGTCCCCCGGACCCGGGGTCTCCGAGACTAGGATGGCGATGCTCGAACTCGACCAACTGGTCTGCAAGACGATGAGGGACTACCGCATGAAGCCCTATCCCTTCTCTCCCTTCGACCTCTTTACGAAGGCTGGGAGCAGCGCGGCGGCCAACTGGCTCCGAAACCTGCTCAAGGCGGACCTCACCCCGATAACATTCGGAGACGTTGTGCAGGTGGGGAGCTCGTTCAAGGTGCTTTCGGGCGATGACATCGCCTATGAGCTTGCGAGAGTGCTGAGGCCAGAGCGTGTGGTCTTCGCGTTGAACGTAGACGGAGTATACGAACCCAACACGAAGGTGATCATCCCAGAGCTCACGCCTTCTAAGGTCAGGAAGGTGAAGGTGGAGACCGGGGATGATGCCACCGGAGGAATGGGACGAAAGCTCCAAGTTGCGTCGAAGATAGCGTCCATGGGAGTCCGGGTCAGCTTCGTCTCGGGGTACAGACGAAATGAATTCGCTAAAGCCTTAAAGGGTTTGGACTTCTACGGCACAATGGTAAAGTCCTAAGAGCGTCCGGACTTTCCGACTGGTGCTAGATTGCCAAACCTCCAAGAAGAGATGCAGAGGGTGAAGTCGAAGGTCGATTCGCTAATCCTCGAAGAGCTTCTCCCCGCTTCGAGCCCCATCCCCGAGATAGACCTCCTGTACCGGATGATGCGCGACTACCCTGCCCGTCCCGCGAAGGGGCTTCGGCCGTTCCTCTGCGTGGCCACGTGCCGGGCGATGGGAGGCAGCGAGGACGATGCGCTCTTGACCGCTTCTTGCATCGAGATGTTTCAGCACTGGATACTGATCCACGACGACATCGAGGACGGCTCGGACCTGAGACGGGGGCAGCCCACTCTCCACAGAATGTATGGAGACCCGCTCGCCCTCAACGCCGGCGACGCACTCCACGCGAGAATGTGGGGGGCCCTGGTATCAAACGCAAGGAGGCTCGGGGAGGCAAGAGCACTGGGGATAATGACGGAGTTCTCCACGATGGTCGACGAGACGACGGAGGGTCAGCACATGGAGCTCTCCTGGGTGAGGGAGGGTCGTTGGGACCTGAGCGAGCACGACTACTACGAAATGTGCGCCAGAAAGACATCCTGGTACACGGCGGCAGGCCCGTGCCGACTGGGCGCCATCGTCGCCGGAGCTGGCGAGGCTGAACTCGCGAGACTCCTCGAGTTCGGGACCAAGATGGGGGTCGGCTTCCAGATTCAGGACGACGCGCTGAACCTGACCGGAGACCCGCGAAAGTACGGAAAGGCGAGCACCGACGACATACTCGAAGGGAAGAGGACTCTGATCCTTCTCAGGTTACTCGGCCTCGTCACCAGAGACGAGAAGGGCAGGCTGGTGAGCGTGATGGCCAAGAGCAGAGATGACAAGACGCCCGCGGACGTGGAGTACGTCCTGTCACTCGTCAAGAAGTACGACACGATAGGATACGCGCAGAAGAGGGCGAAGGAGCTCATCGACGAAGCGCTCGTAGCCTTGCGGGCTGTGGACTGGAAGGGCGACAGAGACTCGTTCTCGCTGTTGGAAGCCGCGGCGAGGTTCGCGGTTGAAAGGAATTGGTAGGCCTACCCACAGAAGTCGAGGACTCGCTCGAAAAGAACGCCCTCGCCAACGCGGTCCGGCACGGAGGGAGGAGCGACGTCGGAGCCGTCGTGAGCAAGGTACTGGGCGAGTTCCCTGAGATGAGGACCAGAGCCCAGGAGGTGGCCAGGGGGGCAAAAGAGACCGTCGCCCGCGTCAACTCCATGAAGGAGCATGAGCAAGTTTCGCTGCTGCGCGCGAAGTACCCGGGTTATGACGCGCAGAAGGAGCAAGAGGGGCGAGTCGGGCTCCCGCCGCTGCCAGGCGCGGAGAGGGGTAAGGCGTCGTTCAGGCTTCCCCCGGAGCCATCCGGATACATGCACATAGGGCACGCCATGTCCTTCACCATCAATTACGAGTACAGGGTGAAGTACGACGGGCACCTCTGGCTGAGGTTCGAAGACACCAACCCTAGAAAGGTGACCAAGGCGTACTACGAGAGCTTCAAGCACGGGATCTCTTGGCTAGGCATAAAGTGGGACGAGGAAAAGAACGTCTCAGAGGACACGGAGGAGATCTACGAGTATGGTGGGAGGCTCATCTCGGACGGGAGGGCGTACGCCTGCAGCTGTCCCGCCGAGAAGGTGAAGAGGCTCAGGTTCGAGGGCGTAGAGTGCGAGCACAGGCAGCGGAGCGTCGAGGAGAACTCGGCCATCTGGGACGGCATGCTGGCAAGGAAGTACGGGGAGGGAGAGATGGTCATCAGGTTGAGGGGCGACATGAAGAGCCTGGACCACTCTCTCCGAGACCCGAACCTCTTTCGGGTGATAGACCACCCGCACCCCGTAACAGGCACCAGGTACGTCGTCTGGCCCACCTACGACCTGGCAAATGCCGTGGAGGACGAGCTCTGCGGCATCACCCACGTCCTGAGGAGCTCCGAATTCCACACCGACCTACAGCAGCTCCTGCGTGACGCTCTCGGCTTCCGCAGGCCCACGGTGATTCAGTTCTCTAGGTACAACTTCAAGGGGACACCGGTCGCCAAGCGACTGCTCCGGCCGCTCGTAGAGAAGGGCCTTGTCGAGGGGTGGGATGACCCGAGGATGCCAACGGTCGAGGGCGTGCGCAGGAGGGGGATAATACCCGAGACCCTAAGGCAGTTCACGCTTCAGGTCGGTTACACGAAGTCCGAGCACGAGTTCGACTGGAGCCTGCTGTATGCGGTCAACCGGAAGCTCCTCGACCCGGTCTCCCGTCGGGTCTACTTCGTACCTGACCCGGTCGCCGTTTCGGTGGTGGGTGCACCGGCCAGGAGCGTCAGGATCGCCTTCCATCCCACGGCGGAGTTGGGAGAGCGCAACATCGAGACGGGAGACGAATTCTACCTTCCCAAGTCAGACTTGGGGGCGATGAAGGAGGGAGACGTTTTCAGGATGATGGAGCTCTACAACGTGCGTCTGCTCAGAGGCGGAACCAAGCCCGAGCTGGAGTTCGCCGGGGACGACCTGAACAGGGAGACGAGGAAGGTGCAGTGGGTGACGAATAGGAACAGAAGGGTCAAGGTGCTCACGCCTGGGGTACTGTTCAACGATGCAGGCGAGTTCAACTCCGAGAGCCTTCTGGTCACCGAGGGTCTCGCGGA
>DASPVO010000016.1:0-7346 GCA_035622335.1 Nitrososphaerales archaeon | reverse complement strand
CCCCAAAAGTCAACCTGGATAGAGTGGTCGATGATTAGGTCGACGGGGACTTTCGAGTTGACCTCTTTGGGGTTGATGCCAGCGCTCTTTGCGGCATCCCTCATCGCCGCGAGGTCAACCACGAGGGGGACGCCCGTGTAGTCTTGGAGGAGCACGCGATAGGGCATGAAGTGCATCTCGCGGTCCACGCTCTTCGGCCACTCTGAGAGCAGAGAAGCCGATTCCGAGAACGACCGTCTAGCGCTGGAGTTTCTGAGGGAGTTCTCGAGGAGAACCCTGATAGAATAAGGGAGCTTCGCGACATCACAGCCGAGCTTCTCCATGGACCTCTTGCCGTAGACGCGGGCCCTGCCTGCGGCGGTTTCGATCGTGTCTGCCTGCTCCATCGACTGCATGTCAGTCAACGTCCTGCATCGCCTCGGCGCTATTTGAGCTTGGCTCGGGTTCCCGGACAGAGCGACCTCTTAGAGCTGAAGGGATGATCGCTGCCGCGTTGACCACTGTGAGCACCACGTAGACCCGAGAGAGCGAGGCGGAGAAGGCTGCCCTCTCGACTTCGGGGATGGTGGAGGGGTTGAGCGCAGAGATGATGCCAGTGATCTCCGAGTAGGGGATCGTTTGTGCCATGATGAGAATTATGATGTTGAAGCTCAGTACGTACCCCACGTTGAAGAAGATCGCCCTGACGGCGGAGGCGACGCCTCGCTCCGCGGATGGGACGCTGCTCATGATGGAGCTGATGTTGGGTGACGTGAACAAGCCGCTCCCAGCCCCACCGAGGACTAGGTCAGCGGCGACGAGGGAGTACGGAGTCGAGACGCTCGTCCTAGAGAAGATGAAGAGGGAGAGGCTGATGAGCGCGAGGCCGGCCGTCGTGAAGGGGATGGTGCCGTACTTGTCTGAGAACCGTCCGCTCAGGGGCCCAACGAGCAGAAAGGCGACGTCGAAGGGTAGTATCGCGAAGCCGGCCTGCAGTGGTGTCAACCCCTTCACGAGCTGGAGATAGAGGCTGATGACCAACAGGAAAGCACCCCACGCCAGAGCGTTGAGAAGCTGAGCGACGATCCCTCCAGTGAA
The DNA here is from genome assembly GCA_035622335.1 of Nitrososphaerales archaeon. Taxonomy (GTDB): domain Archaea; phylum Thermoproteota; class Nitrososphaeria; order Nitrososphaerales; family Gagatemarchaeaceae; genus DATJAJ01. The sequence continues at coordinate 6,269 of DASPVO010000016.1, read as the reverse complement.
CTCCCGGATGCGGAGAAGATTGAGGTCCAATGCTGGGTTCGCGCTCCTGACCTCGTTCCTGACGAAGATGACCAGGGTGCCTGCTGATGCCGCGAGCAGGATGGCAACGAGGAGTAGGTCGCCCAGCCCGTAGGCGGCGAAGGTGAGCGCGAGAAGTAGGGTAGTGATGAAGACGAGGAAGCTCGTCACCCCGACCCAGTCCATCGGGGGAGGATTATCGTGCTTGTTCAGCTCGTGGAGTCTCGCCGCCGCCCAGAGTGTTCCGAAGATACCGATCGGGATGTTGATGTAGAACAGATACCGCCAGTTCAGGAAGGTCAGGATGAGCCCGCTGACCGTCAGGCCTGTGACCGAACCCACCCTGAACGCTATCTGATTGATGCCCAGCGCGGTGCCGAGCTGCCCTCTGGGAAACGCGTCCGTGATTATCGCCGCGCTGTTGGCGAACAGAGCGGAGGCTCCAAGGCCCTGGAAGATCCTGGAAGCGATGAACGCGTCCGGGTTGCCAGAGAGCGAGGTGAGGAGCGAGCCCACTGTGAAAACGGAGAAGCCGATGCTGTAGACCTTTACCCTTCCGAAGACGTCGCTGACCCTCCCTATGAAGAGCAGGGCGACTGTGCTGCCGAGGGTGTACGCCTGGGTGAACCATATGGCCTGTTCCGCGTCCGCGTGAAGGGCTGCCGCGACCGTGGGAAGGCCGATGAGAACTATCCTTCCGTCCAGACCGCTCATCAGAACGCCCACGGTGGTCACCGTCAGGACGGTCCACTTGTACTGCAATCTTTCACCTAGAGTTCCGGGAGCTCGTTGACCCGCGTCCGCATCCGCTCGAGCGCCCTGAGCCCAGCATCCAATTCGCTAGCGGAGAGGCCCGCGGAAAGGCTTCGCGCGTAGCTGATGAACCTAGAAGAGACCGACTTGTATGTCTCCTCACCCCTCTGGGTGAGCTCGATGAGGTAGAGCCGTCTGTCTTCGGCGGACCTCTTCCTCCTCACATAACCGCGCTTCTCAAGCCGGTCGACCAGACCCGTCACGTTAGCAGGGGCGACGAGCATGAACTCGCTGAGCCTGTTCATCTGCATCGGGCCGTTTTGCCCGATGGCCAGAAGGACGCTGTACTGAGGGTAGGTGAGTCCGACGAGCTTCAGGCGAGCGTTGAGGCGCTTCAGGGCGGTCCTGTAGATGCTTCTCACGTTCTGCCACATGGCGAATTCAGGGTCGGCGGGCAGGGGCATAGGAGACCGATGACGGGCTGAAGAAGGCCTATTCAAATAGTTGATGTTTAATGTATTAACTATCTCGAAACTCTAATTAGGGTTCTCTTCTCCTGCGCACCGTGAACAGAGAGAGTCTGGCCTGGTCCCTGGTCGTCTCCATGCTCCTCGTCACAGTGGTAGGGACCGTGGCGTCCGGGCACCTTACGGGAGAGAGCAGCCTATCGTTCGGCACCTCTGGCGCTACCAGCGTAGGCCCGGTCAACTCAACGCGAACCGCCGGGAGCAGCACCGTGACCGAGACGGTGTACTCAAACAGCACTTCCTACGAGACAGCGAAGGGTTCGTCCAGGTACATCTCGCCAATCTCCGCTGAGCTCCATCTGTCAGACTGGCCCCTCTACGTGGCCATGGTCGTCCTGCTCGCGGTGGGTCTCGCCTTCCTCGCGAGGTCGACAGGCAGGACCAGGGTGTACGACTTCGCGGCCGCTCTCGAGCAGCTGGACAGGCAGAGGTACGCGATGGCGGGGTCATGGTCGCAGAAGCTCAGAAACGTCGCCCTGCTCCGGTACTACTCGCTGATGCGGTCTGTCTGCGCTCAAATGGGGCTGCAGGACAGTCCGTCGGAGACTCCGCTGGAATATCTCGCGCGCCTCGCGACCGCGCTGAAGATCAGCGAGGAAGACGCGGTGAGCTTCGCGACCGCGTTCGAAAGGGCGAGGTACGGAGGCGAGCTGACGGACGACGAGGCGAGGAAGGTAGCAACTTCGATGGCTTCGTTCGTGGACGGTCTGAAGGGGAGCATCAACTATGGTTAGTCGAGGAGTCGTGCTGTTGGCCGTTGAGCTGACGGTCGCCTGTGTGATCTCTGTGCTGACCGCACCCTTCTGGGCCCTCGACGTGGTCCTCGTCTCATTCGCGGCGCTCATGATAACTCAGTTCGCCCTCAGGAAGGCCGACCTGCCTGAGTGGCTCAGCATCAGGAAGCCCGAAGTGAGAAGCAGGGTCTACAGGTTCGCACAGATAGCAAAGCAATCGGGGAAGGCGGGCGGAAGAGGTTTCCTCCTCGGAGACAAGTCCTCGGTGCTCACGATGTCGGAGATTAGGAGCCTCTCGACCGAAGACCTCGCGGACCTCGAGGACAGGATGGGAGTCGCAGGCTGAAGGGGTCTCGAACTCTTTATCTTCGTCAGTAGTCTGACGCGCTCCGAATGGACGTAGGGCCCTTCGTCAAGTTCAAGGAGGCCATGGTCGATGCGGTGTCGAAGGCGATCATTGGCAAGGCGAAGGTGATAGAGCTCGCTTCTTTTGACATACTCGTCGGAGGCCACATACTCTTCGAGGATAATCCCGGTCTCGGGAAGACCACGCTCGCAAAGGCGGTGGCGAGGGCGATGGGGTGCGAGTTTCGGAGGGTCCAGTTCACCGCCGACCTCCTCCCCTCAGACGTGACGGGGACGTACATCTTGGACGGCGCTGGAGGGTTCAGATTCCTGAAGGGACCGGTCTTCACACAGGTGCTGCTCGCCGACGAGATCAACAGGTCCCCTCCTAAGACCCAGTCAGCCCTCCTCGAGGCGATGCAGGAGAGACAGGTGACGGCGGAGAATCAGACGTTTCTACTTCCCGCGCCTTTCTTGGTCTTTGCCACACAGAATCCTATCGAGTACGAGGGGACCTACCCGCTCCCGGAGGCGCAGATGGACAGGTTCACGATCAGAATGCAGGTTGGATACCCAGGAGAGGATGACGAGGTCTCCATTCTCGAGAGAAGAAGGATCTTGGAGAACGAACTCGACGCCGTCCCCCGCGTCTATTCACCCGGCGACATCGTCGAGCTCCAGAAGAGCCTGAACGGAGTCTTCGTCGACGACGACATCCGGAGGTACATAGTCAAGGTGGTCGCGGAGACAAGGAAGATGCCCGGTGTCGACGTCGGCGCGAGTCCTAGGGGCTCGATACAGCTCTTCCACATGTGCAGGGCCAAGGCGGCGTGCTCAGGGCGAGACTACATCGTCCCGGAAGACGTCAAGGAGCTGGCGGAGCCGGTCCTCGCACACAGGGTGGTTCTCTCGCCCGACTTCGAGGTGAAGGGGACCAGCCAGGCGGCCGTGATACAGGATGCTCTGAAGAGAGTCCCAGTCCCGAAGGTCGGTGCCGCTGAAGGGTAAGCTCGCCTTCGTGTTCGTGGTGGCATCGATTGGCGTGTGGCTGTCGGTGGTGACATTCTCCGGGATAGGGCTGGCTGCGGTCCCGGTGATAGTCATGCTCCTGCTGGACCAGGGCTTCCCGAAGAAAAGTAAGCGAGAGGTCGCATTCTCTGTCTCGAGGAGGGTCGCGCAGTCGAAGCTCGTCGAAGGCGAGCCCGTCTTGATGGAACTCTCCCTCAAGAACGATGGAGTCGACCAGGACAGGGTCGAACTGGAAGACGTGCTTCCCGCGGGCGTCCTGGTCAAGAGGGGTTCGCCTCGCATGGTGACAGCTCTGAAGGCGGGCGAGCGTGCGACCCTGAGGTACGAAGTCTCGCTTCTCGAGCCTGGAGAAGTGCACTTCGGGGAGTGCGTAGTGACGGCGCAGTCTCTCTTCGACCTCACCGAGAGGAGGATTGACCTCGTGGCGCCCGTCTCTGTCAAGATCTACCCGCGGCTCCTCACGCGGAAGGTGCTCGCAGGAAGGGCGAAGGCGCTCAGTTTTGCGGGTAGCGCGCCGTCCAGGTACAAGGGCGGGAGGCTCGAGTTCATGAACATAAGGAGCCACATCTTCGGTGACCCTCTCCGCGACGTAAACTGGAAGGCCAGCGCCAGGCTCGGGAAAAGGCTCGTCAATGAGTGGCACTCCGAGAGGGGGCTGGACTGCGTGCTGATCGTGGACCTTCTACAAGGCAATGTGCCTCGCGCAGGCAATTGGAGCGGGAGGAAGGACGTGATAGCCGCCTCGTACGAGCTTGCACACGCGCTGGTGGGCTCGGGCAACAGGCTGGGGCTGCTCGTCCTCGGCGAGACTCCGGTCAGGCTCCAGCCAGGGTTCGGTTCGAGGCATCTCAGAGTGCTGCTGGACAGGCTGATAACAGCGCGCGAGGGGAACGTGTGGAGCGCCAAGAGCGTCGACGGGTTCCTGCAGAAGTTTTTCCGCAACCAATACCGCTCCAGGGGCGGCGCTCTCTTCTTCGTGACCGCGACGCCGAGCGCAGAGGTCTTGGACGGTGTGAGGTCGCTGGCGAAGAAGGGGTTCGCTTGTCACACGATCGTCGTTAACACTCTGGAGGAGGAGGGCCAAGCCCTCACGTCGCTGAGGCTAGCAGGGGGAGGCACGCTCGCCGTCGGAAAGAGGATCGCGCAGTCCGAGAACGCTTGGTTCGAGTCGCGGTTCGGGAGATACTCCAAGGTCTTCGAGTGGACAAGGAACGGAGGCTTTGCGGAAGTGGGGGGAGAAAGACGTTGAGCAGGCGGAGAGTGGCCGCGATTCTGTACGTCACCGCCGGCGCTGTGGCGGCCCTGGAGACCAGTCCGTTATGGTGGTTGCTGGTGACGGGGTGCGTGGCGACGCTTACCCTTGGCTACAGGTACAGGTCCGACCTCCTTCTCGTTGTGTCAGGATGGTTCCTCTACTTCCCCATGGCCATGAGCATGGCCCCCATCTTCGGGGGCTTCTGGTGCTATCTGGCTGCGGGGACATTGCTCGCGGTAATCTCAGAGAGGCTCAGCTTCGAGAACAGGCTCTCGCTAGCCGTTGAGAGCCAGGGAGGCGTGGACTCCGAGTCTAAGCAGAGGGCGGATGAGCTGTCGGGAACTCACCTTCGAAGGCTCGAGGAGCTCGTTGCGGTCGTTGCTGCGCTGGCGTGCGGGTCGGTGGTGCTCTCGCTCTTCGTCTCCGCCGTCATCGTGCTGATACTCTCTTCGGTGTTGCTTCTGGTCGCTGTAGGACTCTACGCGAACAGGCTGGCTTCGAACGCGCAGCCTCGTGATGGGCGCGAGGCAACGTTTTAGGGCGGAGGGCGAAGCCCGAGCCGAAAGGCATGGCCGAGTCTGAACCCCGCAGGAAGCCCAACAGGCTGATCAACGAAAAGAGTCCCTACCTGCAGGAGCACGCGTTCAACCTCGTCGACTGGTATCCATGGGGGGAAGAGGCACTCGCCAGAGCGAAGAACGACGGCAAGCCGATTCTGCTGAGCATAGGCTATTCGACGTGTCACTGGTGCCACGTGCTAGCCAGGGAGTCTTTCGACGATGCGTCGACGGCCGCCCTTATCAACAAGAACTTCATACCGATAAAGGTCGACAGGGAGGAGAGGCCCGAGCTCGACGCCTTCTACATGAGCTCGGTCCAGACGTTGACGGGACAGGGGGGCTGGCCTCTAACCGTGTTCCTCACGCCTGACCTCAAGCCGTTCTACGGAGGGACGTACTTCCCTCCGGAGCCGAGGTACGGGATGCCGAGCTTCAAGCAGGTGCTGACCTACGTCTCGGCGCTCTGGAAGGAGAAGAGAGAGGAAGTGGTGGGGCGAGGGAGCGAAGTGGTGGCCGCGGTGCAGGAGAGATACAGGCCAGAGGCCAGAGGTGAACTGAGACAAGCGACCCTGGACGACGCCTACGATGCGCTCGTGTCCGCCTTCGACGATAGGAACGGCGGCTTTGGAGGGTCTCCCAAGTTCCCGCTCCCTAGCTATCTCTCGTTCCTTCTCAGGTACCACTACAGGACAAAGAAGCCTCTCGCACTCTCGACAGTCACGAGGACGCTCGACGCGATAGACCGTGGTGGGATCCACGACCATCTGGGTGGAGGATTTCACAGATATGCGACGGACAGGATCTGGCTCGTGCCTCACTTCGAGAAGATGCTGTACGACAACGCCCTCCTCGCTACCGCGTACACCGAAGCCGCCCTGGCTACCGGCGAGCTCGGCCGGGCGCAACCGGCCAGGGACGCGCTGGGCTGGATGCTCAGAGAGATGAGGGCCCCCGAAGGGGGGTTCTATTCGGCGCAAGACGCGGACACGAAGGACGGGGAGGGCGTCTTCTACACCTGGAGGCCGGAAGAGGTCAGCGCGGTCATCGG
>DASPVO010000015.1:0-3096 GCA_035622335.1 Nitrososphaerales archaeon | reverse complement strand
CTTCAGCGGGTTCCTCGCGGGGCGCATGTTCGACCGTGGCTTCAATGGCAAGTTACTCGTCTTCGGTTCCGCTCTCGCTCTCACCATAGGGACCGTGGTCATTGGCATCCACTCGGTCTACGCCGCCTTCCTGGGTTCTGTCTCGGTGGGCCTATCCGTCGGCTTCCTGAGCACTATAGTCTTCGCGCTCTCGGGGCGCGTATCCCCCGTCAGGGAGGACGACAACATGGCCCTCGCCGTCGTTGACAGCTTCTCTCTTGGGGGGTTACTCGTGGGGCCGCTCGTCTTCCCACCGCTCGTCGTCGCGTTCGGTTACCCTCCCGCCTGGGCTGCTCTGAGCGTCTTCTCGGTGCTCTTCGCACTGCCCGTGCTGCTCTCGAGAGAGGTCTCGCGTTAGTCGCTCGGGCGCACTACGCTTAATTGGAGTCGGGGCGCTGCCCGCGCAGTTGGTCAGCACAGGCGTCGCCAGCCTTGACCAGATACTGAACGACGGCTACCCCGACAGGTCGTCGGTGCTAGTCCTCGGCCAGTCGGGCCTAGGGAAGCAGGCGCTGGGATACTCCTTCGTCTCGAGCGGACTAAAGCAGGGCGACTACTGCCTGTACGTGACGCACAAGCCAGTCTCCGACATCATCAGGGACATGAAGGGGTTCGGCGTCGCGGGGCTGGTCCAGCCCGAGTGGATCGCGAGCAGCGGCTCGCCCCTGAAGTGCGACCTGAGGGACGCGACCTCGATCTCTTACAACGTGAAGCAGGCGCTCCAGCGGAATTCAGGCAGGCGAGTCAGAGTGGTGACGGACGTCCTCTCGCCATTGCTCGTGCTCAACCCTTCCGAGTCGATGTACTCGTACTGGTCCCAGCTCGCGGACGAGGTGAAGAAGTACGACGCGGTGCTGCTCGCGCTGGGCGACGAGGAGATGCACACCCAGGCGACGATCGCCTCGATGGAGCACATCTTTGACGGCGTGATAGAGCTCAAGCTCTTCGAGGAGGGGCTGACCGTCACCCCCGTCCTGAGGGTGAAGCAGATGCTGGGCATGCCCCCGCAGCACGGCTGGTTCCGGTTCTCTTTCTCTCACGGCATCATGGAGGTGACGCCCAACGTCGCCAAGTGACATAGTCTCTGCCGCCCTATTCGTGTTCGGCATCGTGTCAGCCAGCGTGATAGTCCTGTTAGCGCTCAACCTGAGGCGGGCGCTTGTGGACCACCCCTACCGGGCAAGAGCCTTCTGGACCGCGGTCGGAGGCTTGACCCTCTTAGCCCTGATAGGCGAGTCAATCATCACAGACTTGACCGGCTCCAGCCCCACCACAAGTTACGCTGTATGGCTAGGGGGAGCCGCCGTCTGGGGCCTGATCTTCTTCGGCCTTTACGGGTGGATATGGAGCAACGTCGCGGTAGCCGTGGAGGCGGATTTCTTCAACCGGGACGTGCTTTGGTGGAAGAGGGGCGGAGTGTACATAGCTCCCGCGCTGGTCGTGGTCAGTTACGCCTTCTTCAACCTCCCACCTTGGTGGACGATCCCCCAGAGCGGTCCTCTCCTCGACGTCTTCAACGGGCTGTTCTATGGAGCGGTGGTCTACGCCACCGTCGCGTTGGCGATAAGCTACTGGAGGATCAAGGACATGCGGATCAAGACGTACACGAAGTGGGTCGTCCTCAGCATCGCGGCGCTCTTCGCAATCATCTTCCTCGCCCCTGACCCGCTCGCCCTGCTCGCCGGCTTCGCGTGGTTCTTCTGCATGTACAAGTCGGTCAGCTCCCTCGCGATAAAGACAAGACGCCTGGAATCTGATTCCGGGAGTTCCCCTTGAGGGATAACCGAAGGGTCAATTTCATAAAATGTATAGTGTATGCTAGAGGGTAACTAGGGCGCACCCTGGACCAAAGCATGACCATGCGCCAGTAGGGCACTTTCCGAGACTCAGCCTGTGTCCCTTCAGGGTATACACTTTCAGTAACGTCCCTTAGAGGCCCCGAAGCCTCTTCATTCTCTTGGTGTGCTTCCGCAGATCCTCCAGCTTGACTCGCGGGTCTATCTTTCGAACTTGTTCGAGCTCCAATAGCTTCTCTCGCTTGACGACTTCCTTTCTCAGGGTCTGCCCACAAGAGCGGAGGGGGTAGTGTGCAGCTTGACTATCCTCGCCATCAAGCCCTCGTCGATCGTAATCGAGACTCTGAACTTGCCGTTCCCCAGGTCCACAAGGCCCCATGGTTTCCGGGGTCTCGAGCTCATCGCTTTGAGAATCTCGCCTCACGATATAACACGCCACAAAGTCCAACACTCGTACGTCGGCTGTCACCGGCGAAAATGACCAGTTGTTGGGGATTCCCGAGAGGTACACTTCTAGCCAACTGACACCATGCCTCTTCAACCCAACTTTACCCCTTCTAGGGGTCTTTGGGATATATCGACCTTGATATCGAGTTCGATAACTCAGAAGTTTAGCCCGAACCCGCCCACGAACGCCTGCGCCTTCCTGAGTTCGTTGATGAAGTTCTGGCCAGCGGGCGTCAGGACGTAGTACCTGCTGTCGCCGTCGACCTTCTCCTCGAGAAGCCCCTTCGAGACAAGCTCCCCGATGTACTTCACGAGCCTGTCGTGGGAGAGGTTCGCCCGGTAGAGTATCCTGGTCGGCTTGGTGGCTCCCTCGTCGTGCACCGTCTCCAGTATGTCCAGATAAATGCGCAGCGCGCTGCGCGGCCGCTCAGCTTGGACCAACGCGCCCACTCGTGTACAGGAAGAAGAGGAGGGCCAGGAAGCCCAGGAACTGGACCACGTTCCCGAACAGGTAGAGGTCGGCCGAGAGGAAGACCACCGAGGAGAATAGGATGACGTGCGCCACGAAAATCATAAGGAAGGCGAGCAGTACCGTCAGGGTCAGCGTCCCCTTCGTCCTTGAGTAGACGAAGACCCCTTGGACTACGACGAAGAGCAAGAGGATTATGATGCCGAGCTGGGCGATGAGGAAGACAGCCAGGGAGAAGATTATGACCCTGAGCACGTTCGTCTTGCTGGCCGCGAGGAGGGCCGACGGGGCGGATGCTAAGACGGGCTGCTGCTTGCCGAAGGCGCTGAGCGCGTAACCCCATGC
>DASPVO010000014.1:0-2472 GCA_035622335.1 Nitrososphaerales archaeon | reverse complement strand
TCCCCAAGTACCCGATTTTGAAAGGCCCTACAGAACCGATTCCACAATGGATTTATCGCCGGGGCGCAAAAAACCAGATCGATTGTCCTCAGGTGAAAGGAGGCTGGCCGCAATAATGTACACGGACATGGTCGGATACACGGCCCTCGCGCAGCGGAACGAAGCCCTTTCCCTCACGCTTGTTGACGAACAGAGAAGGCTGCTGAGACCGGTCTTCTCGAGGCACGGCGGGAGGGAGGTCAAAACGATGGGTGACGCGTTCATGGTAGAATTCCCAAACGCGCTCGACGCAGTCAGGTGTGCATACGACGTCCAGAGGGCGACGAGGGAGTTCAACATCTCTCAGTCCCAGGAGTCAAGAATCCATCTGCGAGTTGGAGTCCACCTGGGGGACGTGGTGGACACGCAGGGTGACATATCCGGGGATGCTGTCAACGTGGCTTCGAGGATTGAGCCTCTTGCAGAAGATGGCGGGGTCTGCCTCACAAGGCAGGTCTATGATCAGATACAGAACAAGGTCAGCTTCCAGATGTCCAGCATGGGCTCGAGGACACTGAAGAACGTTGCCGCCCCAGTCGAGGTCTTCAAGATCGAGATGCCTAATGAAGGTGAAGGCATACTCAGGCCACGCCCCGACAGGGCGAGGATAGCCGTGCTCCCCTTCGAGAACATCAGCCCCGACCCCACCGATGAGTACTTCGCGGACGGCATGACCGAGGAGTTGATCGAGAGGCTTTCGCAGGTGAGGGGACTCAAGGTAATCGCGAGGACGTCGGTCATGGGATACAAGAAGAAGGAGAAGAAAGTCTCTGAGATAAGCACCGAGCTCGGTGTCGGGTCTGTCGTGGAAGGGAGCGTCAGGAAGGCTGGGAACAGGGTCAGGGTGACAGCCCAGCTGATCGATGCGGGGACCGACGAGCACCTGTGGTCAGCCCACTACGACAAGGACCTCGACGACATATTCGCCGTCCAGGCCGACATTGCGGGCAGGATAGCGAACGCGATGCCTGCGAACCTGGTGGGCAATCAGGCCCTTGTCGCAGAAGGCGGGACGTCCAACGCGAAGGCTTACGCGTACTACCTGAAGGGAAGGCAACTCTACTACCAATCCACTGAAGAGTCCGTCAGAAACGCCATCGCACTCTTCGAAAGCGCGACCGAAGTCGACCCTAGATTTGCGAAAGCCTGGGCGGCCCATGCACGCTGCATAATTTCCTTGGGATTCATGGGCCTGCTCGGTTATCAAGAAACGCTAGACAAGGCGAATCAGGTCCTGCAGAAGGCCCTCGCAATCGACGAAAACCTCGCTGAAGCGCACGTGGTGCTGTCCTTGATAGCCTGGATAGGGGACGATCAAGTAAACGATGATGGAGAGGCCAGACGGGCTCTGGAACTCAACCCCAGTCTGGCTGACGCCTACGGCATGCTAGGATTGGTCAGGGCGTCGCGCGGGTACCCGAAGGAGGCCATCAGACTGTACGAAGCGGCGTATGAACTCGACCCACTTTCTCCGTTGGTGATAGACCGGTTGGGAGAGATGTGGATGTACTCCGGGAGGGTCGCAGAGGCTCAGGACTTCTGGGAGAGGAACCTCAGCTTCGCGCCACTGGAGGCGACGGAAAATCTGATAGGCTGCCACCTTCTCAAGGGAGAACTGGACCAGGCAGACGCGCTTCTGAAGTCGCTAGAGCGAGACTTTCCGAACACCCTCAGAACATTGCTGACCAGGGGCACGGTTGCGGCCATCAAAGGGGAGAGGCTGGTGGCGCAGAAAGCGATTCTCGAGATGGAGGAGAAGTACAACCCGGGTAACCGCAACAAGATGGTTGGCTTCGTTCGATATTTTCTCGGCGACATGGATGGTTTCTTCGCCGCGATGTTCAGAGACGTGGAGAATCATACGCTGGATCCGGTGACGCTCCGTTACTCGCCATTCTTCGCAAAGGCAAGGGCTGACCCCCGTTACAGAGAACTGATGCTAAAAAATAAAGAGGATCCTGATCTAAAGGAGTCGTTCTGAGCGCCTACTTTCCCGTGAAACAGTAGTAAGGGTAGCCCCCGTTCACCATGCCTATCGCCTGCTCAACCACCTTGTCCGAGATCTCTTTCCACTTCTCGTCCCAATCTATCCCTTCGACCGCGAGCTCCTTCCCTTCCCCCCTGCTCGACGGGACCTTGGTCCACATTGGCGAGCCGTAGAACGGCTTGACGATCCGGACCGACCACCGTCCGCACTCCATCTTCCTTCCTTCGCTCCGAAAGTGCTTGCAGTCCGAGCAGAATCGAGAAAGAAAGATTATCTCTTTCGTCCGCTTGACTGACTTCCCTATCTCTTCGATGAGCCGCTCCGACTCTCTCCTGATCATCTCGGCCAGCTCCTTCTGCCCCTGCTCGGTGTTCGTGTAGTACTCGGGGTCTTCGGCTATGGCTTGGTACCAGTTAGTGAGCTCGTTCTCTTCGCTCAACGGAACG
>DASPVO010000013.1:0-3629 GCA_035622335.1 Nitrososphaerales archaeon | reverse complement strand
CAGGTCGACTCATGGGGGAACGACGGTGCGTTCAACCTGAACCTGCAGCGGGAATACGAGAGGAATTCGGAGCGGTACTCCCTTCTAAAGTGGGCCCAGTCTAACTTTCGGGACACCAGGGTGTTCCCCCCCGACAAGGGTATCTGCCATCAGGTCAACCTCGAATTCCTATCGAGGGTCGTCGCCGTGGACGACAGCTCCGGACAGCTCTGCGCATTTCCAGACACGCTCGTGGGGACCGACTCTCACACCACCATGGTCAATGGGCTCGGCGTGCTGGGATGGGGCGTCGGGGGCATAGAAGCAGAAGCGGTGATGCTCGGAGAGCCTTACCCCATGCCCATTCCCAGGGTGCTCGGGGTTAAGCTGACCGGACACCTCAGGGAGGGTGTTACTCCGACAGACCTCGTCCTCGCCGTCACAGAACGGCTGCGCGCGAAGAACGTCGTGGGTTATTTCGTGGAGTACTTCGGAGAGGGCTACCGCGAGCTCTCCGTGCCCGACAGGGCCACCCTCGGAAACATGTCTCCCGAGTACGGAGCTACTGTGGGCTTTTCTCCCGTCGACGGCTCAACCCTGGTGTACCTTCGGGGAACAGGCAGGGACGCCAGTCTCGTCGAACTGGTCAGGCGATACTCCCTGGAACAGGGGTTCTACCTCTCAGAAGAGGAGCCATCATATTCGGAGGTGTTGGAGATAGACCTGTCGAAGGTCGAGCCTGCGATAGCCGGCCCACGGAACCCAGAGGAGAGGAGACCTCTCTTCTCAGTCCCCTCCTTCGCGAGGACGCTCCTGGACGACTACCGCGGGGGCGCGAGCCAGAAGGAAATCGAGCGGGAGGTCCGCGCTGGTAGCAACGGATTCCAGGCGCTAGCGGAGAGCGGTAGCTTTGGCGGGCTCAACGATGGCGCCGTCGTCATCGCCGCCATCACAAGCTGCACCAACACTTCCAATCCCACTGTGATGGTCGGCGCAGGTCTGCTCGCCAAGAAGGCGGTCGAAAGAGGGCTGACGACGAAGTCTTGGGTGAAGAAGAGCTTCGCTCCGGGCTCCTCTGTTGTGACCGATTATCTCTCTAACTCGGGGCTTCTCGCCTACCTAGACAAGCTCGGTTTCAACCTGGTTGGATACGGGTGCACCACCTGCATAGCAGAAGGCACCCACGTCCTCTTGTCAAATGGGACTACCAAGCGGATTGAACAGTTCGGCACGTCTGGCGGCGCCAGAGTCTTTGGTCCAACTTCCGGAGGTCGCCTGAGCGTCGCTCTTCAAACACAATTGATCGACAACGGAGAGAAAGACTGTGTTGAATTGGTTTTCCAGGATGGCAGAACTCTAGTTTGCACTCCAGATCACAAGATTCTTCGCTCGGATGGGAGCTGGACCAGGGCTGATGAGCTCACTCTTGAGAAAGACCGAGTGACTGTCGGCCTCGAAGGCGTCGCCGACGTCCCTGGCTACGATGAGGCTGGCTATCTCTTGCAAGCCGGCGAGCTAATGTTGAACATGAAAACTGAGAGCGAACGAACTCGGACTCTCGCCTTCGCCCGCCTACTAGGCTATATCCTTGGAGACGGTTCAATCAGCACCGGCGGCCAAGGGAGAATAAGCGTAGGTCAAGCCGTAGACCGTGAAACGGTGCTGGAAGACATCGAGCTACTCACGGGGTTGAAGCCTGCTGCCAATCGTTATGATCCTCGCAGGTGGTCTATCGTGCTACCGAGTGCGCTCACTAATGCATTCCGCGCGCTTCCAGGAGTCACTTCGGGTAGAAGGATTGAGCAACCACCTTCCATTCCATACTTTGTCCTTGAACCCAACTGTCCAGTTGCTGTTGTCCGAGAGTTCCTCGGGGGCTTGTTCGGGGCGGATGGGCATGCGCCGATGCTCAGTAAGTACGGTAGCAGGGCCGAAGAGTACACCCTCTCCACTCCGGTGTTCTCCTTCAGCACGATTCCTGACTTCCTCGAGAAATCAAAGCAACTAGCAAGAGAGCTGGTCAGTCTCCTTGCGAGATGCGGCGTCCAGACAAATGGTACCAAGTTCTACGTGTATCCCACTCGCAGGGCGGTCTCGACATATCCGCCTCCGAAGGACCAAATTCCTCGACTCGAGCTCAGGATTGAACTCCCGGATGGTCTGTCATTTGTCGAGAAGGTTGGATATCGTTATTGTGTAAGCAAGTCAATGTGCGCTAGCGCAGCGGCGGTCTACTGGCGAACAATAAGCGGGATCAACGCGCACCGTCTATGGATGGCGGACCGCTTGACGGAGCTGCATGCGGAGAGACCCTCTATGACGTTCAACCAGGCTCGCCACCTCCTTGCAGTCTCTCTACTCGGACATGAAGGTGAGCTGTCTCTTCCTCCTGTCACCTCTCCTCACTATGCTTTGTTGGAGGGGCACGACAGATTTTCGAGATTGCCTAGCCGAACTGGCCAAATGTTCAGACCGCTTCACCGAGAATCCGCGGGATTTCCTTCACCAATTAGTCTCCTGGCAGAGATAGGTGCGCGGGAGTGGTTCCCATCGCACAGAGAGGCTGAGAATCCCAGTGCGAAGCACTACTGCGTCGACAAGGAATCGTTAACCCTGCCGACGTTTTCTCTCAGAATCATAGGCAGACGGTCCGTTGGACATCGAAGGGTCTATGACTTGACAGTGAGCAATCTGCATGCTTTCGTCGCGGGGAGCGCTGCTGTCCACAACTGCATAGGCAACAGCGGCCCTCTAGCTCCGGAGGTCGAGAAGGACATCGTGAACGGAAACCTCTACGCAGTCGCCGTCCTTTCTGGAAACAGGAACTTCGACGGGCGGATACATCCACTGGTCCGCGGGTCGTTCCTCATGTCCCCTATGCTGGTGGTCGCCTACGCCCTCGCGGGGAGAATCGATTTCGACTTTTACAACACTCCGCTGGGAGCTGCGCCAGACGGGACCCTCGTTTTTCTCAAGGACGTCTGGCCCTCGCTCACTGAAATCAAGGTCATCGTTGAAGGGTCTCTCAAGCCTGAGCTCTTCGGAATGAGGTACAAGGAAGCCACCGTCGGCGACCCTCGCTGGGACTCTCTGGCCTCCTACTCGGACGACGTATTTCACTGGGAAGAGAAGTCGAGTTACGTGCGCCTTCCTCCTTGGTTCGGCCCAGGACAGTCCCAAACGGCGAAGAGCGAGATCCACGGCGCGAGGGCCCTTGCGATACTGGGAGACAAGGTCACGACAGACCACATCTCGCCAGCGGGCTCGATCCCTGTCGACTCTCCCGCGGGCAGGTATCTATTGGATAA
The DNA here is from genome assembly GCA_035622335.1 of Nitrososphaerales archaeon. Taxonomy (GTDB): domain Archaea; phylum Thermoproteota; class Nitrososphaeria; order Nitrososphaerales; family Gagatemarchaeaceae; genus DATJAJ01. Next base: position 342 of record DASPVO010000013.1, on the reverse strand, counting down.
CGGAGTTGACATGATCCACTTCAGCACCTATGGGAGCAGGAGGGGTAATCACGAAGTGATGGTGCGAGGGGGTTTCGCCAACACCAAGCTGAGGAACGCGTTGGTCCCCGACAGAGAAGGAGGATGGACGGTCCACCAGCCCTCGGGCAAGGTCACGACGATCTACGACGCGTCCGTGGCGTACGCGAGAGAAGGCGTCCCCCTCATCGTTCTCGCCGGGAAGCAGTACGGCGCTGGGAGCTCCCGGGATTGGGCCGCGAAGGCCCCGAAGCTTCTAGGGGTCAGAGCTGTGATCGCAGAGGACTTCGAGAGGATACACCGGGGGAATCTCATCGCGATGGG
>DASPVO010000012.1:0-3233 GCA_035622335.1 Nitrososphaerales archaeon | reverse complement strand
AGCTGGGCGATGAGGAAGACAGCCAGGGAGAAGATTATCACCTTGAGCACGTTCGTCTTGCTGGCCGCGAGGAGCGCCGGCGCGGAGGCGAGGACGGGCTGCTGCTTTCCGAACGCGCTGAGGGCGTACCCCCACGCGAAGATGAAGTACGCGACGAGCTGAAGCGCAGTGAAGAGTATGAAGACTATGAGCCTGAGGCCGCTGAACCTCGACGCTGTGATGACGGTGACGCCGGTCACCGCTTGCGTCAGTCCCTCGGCGACTAGCCCTGCGCCGAGTAGCATGAAGCCGATCGAGATGTACCTGAGGAGCGTGCTCTCCACGAGCCTGTTGACGCGGAATGCGTAGAAGCTGACGAGGAGCGCGGCGCCGGCGCTCAAGAAACTCAACAATGCGTTGATTTCTACAGCAATTGGCACGGTTTTTCGGCCGGCTCGTGCGAAATATTAGGCTTCTGGACGGAGGGTTCAGACCGCGCCTTCCACCGCCCTAAATACGGTCGGGGACCAATAGTCATCGAAGAAAAATGAACAAGACGAAAGCAATCGGCGTCGCGACCGCCCTCGCGGTGGTCACGCTCGTCTTTGCCTATCCTGCAATCGCGGCGTTCGCGTCACAGCCAGTCGCGTCCAACACCACCGCATCGACAAGCACCGCCTCCACTCCCATCAGCATCGGCCAGACTATCACCCTCACGAGCTTCAAGGGCTCGTGGAAGATGGTCGGAGCCGACCAGAAGGGGGTCGCGGCCGGGGCCGTAACGCTGACGGTGACCGGGTCGTTCAAGGCGGGATACGCCTTGTCGGTCACATCGGGCAGCCTCACGTTCAACGGGGCTACGTACTCGATAAGCGGCGGTTCAGCCGAGATGGGTCCGTACGAGGCTCACTTGGTCGGACAAGGGACGCTGAGCGGTGGCTCGACACCCGGGGCTTTCCTGATGTCAGGAGCAGCCCACGCGACGATCCTGGGCCAGACCTGGGACACGCTGCGCTTCGACGTGCAGGCTGACGGCGCAGAGTACGGCGTAGTACTACAGGTAACGGCCTCGTAGTAAGTACACCGTACTCCTCCCCTTTTTTTGCTACACACCGAAGAAGACTATCAGCATAACTGCCACTGCAATCAGCAGCGGGATTTCGACCGCCGCCCATCTGACCTTGCTCCAGCGCCAGACCTTGGCTCCGTCGAGCGGCATTATCGGAAGCATGTTGAAGGCGCCTAGGAAGACGTTGATGTAGACTCCGAGCAGTCCGAGGAGCCACAACAGCCCATTCGTGTTCCCATTTCCTAAAAGTAAGACAGGTAAGAAGATTGCCGCTACAACGACGTTGAGCATCGGGCCCGCCAGTGAGATGATCGCGTTCTGGTATTCGCTGATGTCGTTGCCCGCGATGTAGGTGGCTCCCGGAGCCGCGAAGATGAAACCGATGAACGAGGTGATGAGCGCGAGGACTATGCCCATCGGCCAGATCCTGAACTCGGCCCAGTAACCGTACCTCTCTGCGACGAACTTGTGGCTCAGCTCGTGAAGGACGAAGCCGGAGCCGACCACCGTGAGCATCACCGCGAAGTACTCTATGACGTAAGTGGTCCCTCCGCTGAGAGTCGAGCTTACACCGAGAGCCCCGCCGCCGACGCTGATGGAGAACGCGACGCCAAGCGCTAGCCAGGCGATGATGATGTCTCTCGCCTCGGTGCGCGAAATTTTGTGACCCGTACCTTGAGGCCGAGGATAGTTGTAGGTGTAGCCTCCGCTCCAGGAAGAGTTCACGACTGCAGGCTGAGGAGGCGGCGGCGCGATTATCGTCCTCTTCTGAGTTAGGTCTCCCTTGCACTGGTGAGCCTCGGGGAGCCTGTGCTCCCCGCAGAAGACGCCCCCGCAATAGTTGCAGACGAAGGGAAGAGACTCCTCCGCCCCACAGTATTCACACTTCATGGAAGAAAAACGCCTACTTCGGGCCGCGCAACGCGGAACTCATTTTAACTTTGCCCCGCTTTCAGGTCTTGCCGAAACCCAGCCTGTCGGTAACGGACTTCACCCTGTCGAGGAGGTCCTTGAGCCTGACCTTCCCAGCGATCGCTTCGACGCGCTGCAGGACGACCGCGTCCTCGGTGGCGACGACTATGAGCCTCGAACCCTCGACGAAACCCAGCTTGTCCCTGATCTCCTTCGGGATGACGACCTGCCCCTTGTCGGAGACCTTCGTGACGTCGATGATGGGCTCGTCTGCCAAGCTCTCGCTGTTGCCGAGCCGCGGAGGTAGTTTAAAGTTACATTCCTTGGTTCGGTTGTCCGGGTCTGATGGCGTCCAAGAGACCTACCTCCCTCTGATGGCACTGCTTGCGAACCAAGAAGAGCTTATTAGGATAATTTGGGGTCGATGCCCATATGGTTCTTCCGCCGTCGCTCAACACCACATTCGTGGTTGCGGTGATTATACCGCTGGTGCTGGGCCTCCTCGTAGGCATAGTCATCAAGAGCCTGCTCAAGGTGGGGATAGCGATAGCCATCATAATCCTGATACTGATTGCGGTCGGGGCTCTGTCTCCAGACCAGGTCATCAAGCCGCTAGAGGGCCTGTTTTCCTCGGCATCGCCAAGCTCGCTGGAATCGAAGGCGAAGGAGATAGCCGGATACCTTCCTTACTCATCGCTGGCCTTTCTAATCGGACTCGCCATCGGATTCTTCAAAGGCTAGGCTCTAGCCGATTATCCATTCCGCAGGAGGGCCCTGACCTCCGGCACAGTCGACGACGCCGCTCACGCGCCTAAGAAACGACGGACACGCGAAGCAGACCAGGAAGGCGAGGTCCTTGTTGACGACCGGGCAGAGTACCGACTCTTTCTTCATGCGGGACATCATCTTGCCGCTCGCGACCCCCTTCAGCTGCTCGCTGACGATCTTCGGGACACGCTTCGGTTTCTCTAGCTGGGTTATCGGGACCTTGTACTTCGCGTCAGACAACTGGGTCCCTTTGCTTCGAAGTCAGGATAAAAGCTAGAGTAGAGCGGAGCTTTGAGCTAAGCCTTACTGAATTTCAACCAACGCAGGTAGAGGTACTCCAGTGTCCCGGCGGCCGAGAAGGAGATGAAGTAGCTGAAGTCGCCTCCCCCGAACACGCCGGCCAACGACCCGACGGGTGGTCCGATGGACACCGCTGGCACCATGAACGGAACGGAGATGCAGATCGAGGCGATGTAAATCCCGAGCGTGGGGAGTTTCAGGGGCG
>DASPVO010000011.1:0-3581 GCA_035622335.1 Nitrososphaerales archaeon | reverse complement strand
CCTCGATGCGATGGTCGCGGCGAAGAAGCCGTACGTCTTCCTCTTCACCGCCAACGAGCAGGGCAAGGACCTCGCGGCCAGGGTCGCCTACAGGTCGAAGACGGGACTTGCGACGGACAACGTGCAGCTGGAGGTCGAGGATTACTTTGTCCCGTCGAAGAACCAGACATACAAGAACCTCCTGATACAGATCCGTCCCGATTTCGGCACGCGTCTGGCCAGGATCTACACCCCCACGACCAGACCCCAGATGGCGACCGTCAGGCCCGGCAACTTCGAGCCGCTCGCGCCCGATAAGAAGCGCAAGGGGACGGTCGAAGACTTCCCGGTGGAGGAGAAGAGCTACGCTGCGAGGGTCAAGGAAGTCTCGGAGTTGCCAAAGCCCGCCGTCGACCTTGCCGGGGCTGACGTGGTCATCTGCCTTGGCATGGGCGTTATGAGGGACAAGGCTGGAACTCCAAGGAACCCGAAGGACGCATACGACCTGGCGGTGGAGCTGAAGCGCGCGATAGAAGAGAAGATGAGCCAGAAAACTGAGATAGGAGCGACCAGGGCGCTCGTCTACGCGGAGCTGAAGGAGCTCAAGGGACTAATAGGCAAGGACAACCAGGTGGGGCAGACCGGCGCTACGGTGAGCCCCAAGCTATACCTTGGGTTCGGCGTGAGCGGAGCGCTCCAGCACAGGGTCGGGATGCAGAAGTCGAAGAAGATTGTCGCCGTGAACCTCGACTCCGATGCACCGATCTTCCAGATAGCGCACTACCCGATCGTGGGCGACCTTTACGAGGAGATTCCGAAGCTGACGAAGCTGGTGGGAGAAGTTGGCATCGGGAACTGAGTTCGACGTCATAGTCGTCGGGGCTGGGCCTGCGGGGTCCGCTTGCGCGCTCTCACTGGCCCGCGAAGGGGTCAACGTCCTGATGCTGGAGAAGGGGAAGGTGCCCGGCGAGAGGAACATGTCTGGCGGAGTCCTCTACGGCGACTTCGACGGCCACTTCGGCATGATCAACCTGCTGCCGGACTTCGAGGCGACGGCGCCGCTCCAGAGGAAGATAGTCTCCCACGAGGTCCTCGTCCTCGACAGGCCCGACTGGAAGACGAACCTGGTCAAGTACTATAGGGTGACCAAGAACTCTCTGTCAGCGAAGAGCGGTTTCATCACGATGGACGTCGAGACGGGGCACGACTACACCGTGCTCCGGAGGGGGTTCGACCACTGGATGGCGTCGCTCGCGGTCCAGGCGGGAGCGATGCTCGCGACCGAGACCACGGTGCTTGACCTGCTGACGGACGGCGGCGTCGTGACCGGGGTCAGGACCACGAGCGAGGAGATCAGGTCCAAGCTCGTCGTGGACTGCTCGGGTGTGACGTCCACCCTAGTCCAGAAGGCGGGGCTCCGGGGGCGGCTTGTACCGCGCGACCTCTACCACGGAACGAAGCGGGTCTACAAGCTAGACCCGGACAAGATCGAGAAGAGGTTCAAGGTCAAGCCGGGAGAAGGGAGGTCGATGACGTTCCTCGGGAGCTTCATGCACCACGTCTCGGGAGGGGCGTTCATCTACACGAACAGGGACACCCTGTCTGTCGGCGTCGTCGCTTCGATGGACTCCCTGATACGGACGACGACGGAGAAGTTCGAAGAGGTGGGCAAGCTCATCGATGTGCAGGACGACTTCGAGTCCCACCCTATGGTCGCAGAACTCCTGGAGGGCGCTGAGTGCGTCGAGTACTCTGCCCACAACATACCGAAGGGTTACAAGTGCATCCTCAAGAAACCCTACGCTGACGGATATCTCGCCGCGGGCGACGCCATGGGCGCCTTCGTGAAGGTCGGCCCTATGATAGACGGGATGAGAAGGGCGATCGCATCGGGGATGATGGCCGCGAGCGCATACCTCCAGGCGAGCACCTCGGGCTCGTTCAGGGCGAGGAACCTGTCGAGGTACAGGGACCTGCTAACGCCCGTTTACGAAGACGTAAACAGGTCGGGAAGGGACGCGTTCATTTCTGAGAGCTCCTTCACCTACAACACCCTGCCGTCCATCATCTTCGGGACACCCTTCATGGCGAAGACAAGACAGATAGTGGTCAAGAAGAGCGAAAAAGAAGAGGATCGGGACGCCTTCAGTGTGGTGCAGGCGGGCACGAGCCTGCTGAACTACGACGAGGACAAGGACTTTTCGCACATCAGGGTCGACGCGGAGCTGGCGTCCAAGTCGATCACCAAGCCGTGGGTCCCCGTCTGCCCGACCAACTGCTACACACTGCTGACCTCAAAGGGGGTCTTCGCATCGTACAAGGACCTCTACGACCACGACTTGAGCGAACTCTCGGCCAATGGCACCCCAGACGAAGACCTGAGCAAGAAGGCCAAGAAGGCGGCATTGGAGGAGATAGCTGCGGGGACCGTCAGGTTCGACCACGTCGCTTGCGTGGCTTGCGGTTCCTGCGGTGCGATCGGCCCCGAGGAGATGGTCCTATTCGACAACGAGAGGAAGGGTCACGGCGTAAGGTACGCATTCGGCTGATGACCTGGTTCAATCTTAAAATACGAACGATTGGAGCGCTCTGGCTCTACCGATGTCGTCCTACCAGTACTTCGACAGGCTAGAGCGCACTCTGAAACAACACGAGGAGTGGAGGCTGGGAGAGTGTCTCAACCTCATACCGTCTGAGAACAGGACGAGCCGACTCTCCAGGTCCATGTACCTCCGAGACTTCGGCAACAGGTACACGGCGCCTGACAAGTTCTACAGGGGAACGAGGTACCTTGACGAGGCCACGACTCTCACCCAGGAGGTCGCGAGGAAGGTCTTCAATGCCCGCTACGCGGATGTCAGGCCCCTATCTGGACACGTGGCCGACGAAGCGGTCCTCATGGCGCTCGCAGAACCCGGTGACAAAGTCCTCTCGGTCTCCCCCGCGAACGGAGGCTACCCTGGTGTGAGCCACGAGGGGCTCGGACCCATCCTTGGGCTCAAGAACGTCTACTTTCCGTACGATGACGGCCTGGTCAACATCGAACCGAGGGGCGCGAAGAGCTTGATCAAGCAGGAGAGCCCCAGCGTCGCATTCTTCGGCGCGAGCTACATCGTCTTCCCACATCCGACTCGGGAGCTCTCGGACGTCCACGACGGCACCCACTGGGTCTACGACGCTTCGCACGTGCTCGGGCTCATCGCCGGAGGCGAGTTCCAGGACCCGCTCCGCGAGGGGTGCTCTCTCATGGTGGGGTCCACGCACAAGAGCTTCCCAGGCCCGCAGGGAGGAATCATTCTCTCCAACCGGGAGGACGTGTTCGAGAAGGTGGCGTCGAAGATCTTCCCGGGCATCGTGGACAACTACCACCTCGACCGGGTCGCCGCCCTCGCCGTTTCGCTCCTCGAGATGCTGGAGTTCGGGAAGGCATACGCGCAGTCGATGGTAAAGAACGCCCAGGCTCTGGCCAAATCCCTGGCCGACAGGGGAGTCTCGGTCAGGGGAGCCGGGATAGGCTACACAAAGTCTCACCAAGTCTTGCTCGACTACGACGAGAGGGTTCTGCTCTCCCTGGCAGACAGGCTGGAGCGCTCCAACATCAT
>DASPVO010000010.1:0-2192 GCA_035622335.1 Nitrososphaerales archaeon | reverse complement strand
ATGACCCAAAATCAGCAGTAGGGCCGCTACGTGTCGTTCCCTTCTGAAATTCGTTTATAGCCCCTGAATTTCCGGCAGTTCCAACATGGCGAGAGTGAGAGTGAACAGGATAAGCAGCGTGACCGACCCTTCGACCGGCTTGCCGGCCAAACAGATCGAGCTAGTCGAAGTCAGAGAGGGACGGAGAGCGGACACTTTCGGGACGAACGATGAAACCAGGGTGATACAAGGAATGCTGTCACAGCTTCAGTCCATGGGACTGATACCCGTGATGAGAGATACAGGCTTCGCGAAAGTCGTCATGATACTGAGCGAGGCGGAGTATGACATGTTTGGCCTGAGGTTGGACGTCAACGACGTCTACAACCTTGAGATAAAGGACGGGACGATTGGGCTAAAGAGAATCACGGACGGAACCTGAATCAGGACTTCTCGTCGATCCGCGCGAGCGTTGCTAGCGCCTCCGCGACGTGGCGCTTGGGGTGCAGCTGTGACGAGAAGGCGCCCCTGATAACGCCTTCCTTGTCTATGACGTAAGTAACCCTCCCGCTCAGCCCGAACGCGCCAGAGACATCGTAGAGCTTTCTGACATCCTTCTTGGTGTCGCTGAGTATGGTGTAAGGGAGCTGGCAGTGGTCGGAGAAGCGTCGATGGCTCTCGACCGTGTCGGCGCTGACTCCCAGGATCACTGCCTCCACTCCGTCGAAGCTCTTGAAGCTCTCCCTGAATGCGTTCGCTTCGATCGTGCAGCCGGTGGTGAAGTCCTTTGGATAGAAGTAGAGCACCACGTTCTTCTTCCCCTTGAATTCGCTCAGCCTCAAGGCAACTCCGCTCTGAGACTCGAGGCTGAATTCTGGCGCTACGGCTCCAACGGGGAGCATTGACGAGAGAAATCGTGAACGGGCTCGTATAATTGTCTGTCGCGACCGGTGTAATGGATTCGAATTAGAGTCGTTGCTCGATTAATTTTGGTCTCGCACGATAGCAACCTAGCACGGGATGCATCGAACGGTTGTTGGAGATAACGGAGTTGACGATTGGTATGCGCCGGCTGGGGATGGCGACCTACGCAAGGGAGAGGGGCGGCGTGATCTTCAAGAGAATGCTGATGTACGAGACTCGCGAGAAGGTGTACACAGACAGGTTGCTCGTTTCTGACGAAGCGGTAAGAGTACTGGACGTCCGAGAGTAAACGAAGCTAGCCTTTAATCGAGGTCCGGCTGACCGCAAGCGTGTCAAGCGACAAGTACGCGTGGCTTGAAAACTTAGAAGACCCCAAAGTAATAGGATGGGCGTCGAAACAAGACTCAATTTCCCGTCGCTCCCTCAAAGCAAGCTCCGAAAGACTCTACAGGCGACTTGTCAGGCTTTTCGACGAGACCGTGGTCGAATTGGCTCTGGTTACGAAGGAGGGGCTCGTTTTATGGATGAGCGACTCAAGGACCAACACCGTCGAGTTGAGGAAGGACGACGGTGGAAAGAAGACGCTGTTGAACTCGAAACAGTTGGGAGACAATGCCACGGTCATCAGAGTCTACGCGAGGCCCGAAGGCGGTGTGGTCGCTGTGACATACTCCCTCGGTGGGTCGGATGAGGGCACGACAGCCTTCATCGACACTAGGACCTCGAAGATCCTGGACAGAATTGAGGGCGTGATATGGGGAATCGTCTGGCTGAACGAGAAGTCATTCTACTACGTGAGAATGCACGCTAAGGAGAAGAGCGAAGACGGGGTCGACCCACCTACCGCGAGGGTCTACCTGAGGTCCGCTGGGAAGGACAAGCTGGTCTTTGGCCAAGGCTTGGGCACCGACTACTTCGTTGACGTCCGGCCCTCCTCGGATGGCAATAAGGCGCTCCTAGACGTCTCGTTCGGTTGGACGAGGAGTAGGCCCTATGCCGGCGACCTGAAGCACCCCGAGGCCTGGAGTCCCATCTATCCTGACAGAGACGCTGTGGTCACCCTAGTCGACCACTCAGCGGGACGCTACCTCCTGCTCTCCTTTGAGAAGAGCCGCGGTCAGGTGCTTTCCACGGATGGTCAGATAGTGCGGCGAGTGATAGACGAAGCCGAGTGGCCACTGGATTCCGTGTCTCTTGTCGGCGATAAGCTCCTCTGTCACTATCTGGTCGACGCGTGCTCGGAGCTTAGGCTCTTCGACCAAACCGGGAGGCGCGAATTGACTCTGAAG
>DASPVO010000009.1:0-12297 GCA_035622335.1 Nitrososphaerales archaeon | reverse complement strand
ACAGGGTAGAGGTCGACTCCGAACGAAAGCTTCCGCAGTCCCCTGAATAGCTCCGAGTAGAGGGAGTACTGGTCGGCATTCTTCGTCGATGACAGTGCGTCCTCGAACGTCCGAGAGTTGTTCACCCATTCCATCGCCTGCTTCACCTTGTCTTTGGCGAGGTCTCTCTTCGAGAGCACCGAGATTCGAGGGATGTTCATCCTAAGTCCGACGGAAGCCGAGAGCAAGGCGAGCGAGAGGAAGTTGACCGGAGAGTCTGCGAGGAGCGGGTCCATGAGAAAGAGGAGCACCTTCGACTCTGCTCTGAGTTCCTTTACTATGTACTCTCCGCTCTCACGGAACGCGAAGAGCTCTGTCTGACCCGGCGTGTCGATGAAAGCGTATTCCGCGTTGAAGGATTCCATCTCCTCCTGGATCGAATCCAGCCTGGTCGCTATCATGTCGGTGGCGAAGATCAGCGCACCGTTCGGCCCGAGTTCGTACTGGTCCATGATGTCGTTCAGGTCGACGGTCTGTCGTATGTCCACGTCGGGTTCATAGGGGAGGTTGATCACGCCAGGGTCCAGGTTGACAGCGATGGCGTTCTCCCCCTTCTCGACGTACCACTTCTTGAGAGTGCTCGTCAGCAGGGACTTGCCGGACCCCGCCGTGCCTGTCACGAACGTGACGTCCGTCAAGACCTGTTCCCCGTTCTGCTCTCCTTAAGCTGGACAACACTCCCCCCGTTTCGTTCGACCCAGGCGGTAAAGGCGCTTGCAATCTCCCCTATCTCTGAGTCGGCGTCTGCGGCTGTTCTCTTGACGACCACTGCGTCAAGTTCAAGCTCGGAGATCCCCTCTTTCACTCCTCGCGGATGGGACTTGATGTACGCGCCCGGATGCTCTTCAGCCTGCTTCTTGATGAGGGGAGCTAGGTCAGACTCGTATACTCCCTCAATCCTGAGTCTAACCCCGCTTCTCCACAAATCTCCAAGCTTCGCCTTGATCTCTGGCTCGACCCGCCGGAGAAAAATGCCCCTCATCTCTCGCGGGACTCCTGGAAGGCAGAAGACCACTGCGCTGCCCGCCTCGAGCCTGACTCCGGGTGCCATCCCCCATTCATTTCCGAGGGGGGTCGCCCCTTCGGGGATTAGCGCCATCTTCATTCTCTCCTTTGTCATTTTGACTCGGCCCCTTCCCACCTCGTCGTAGCGCCGCTTCACCATGCCAAGTGCTACCGCGCTTGTTCTCAGCTTCGATTTCAGAGCCTTGGCGACTCCTTTCAGGGTCATGTCGTCCGGCGTTGGGCCCAACCCTCCCACGACCACCACGAAGTCGGCCCTCCTCTCGAAGGTCCCGTGCAGCGCTGCGGAGATCTCGCCTAGGTCGTCGTCGACCGTCTCCACCCTGGACAGCATCGTCCCAGTCCTCGCGAGCCTCCCGCCTATCCAGTAGGCGTTGGTGTTCAAGGTGCGCCCGATGAGGAGCTCCCTCCCGACCGTCAGGAGCTCGATTCTGACCACGACCCAGGCTCGACGTCTCAGCTTAAAACGAGTTTCACGCCGGCCGGTATCAGCTTGAAATCGCCCAGGGAATATCCCTCTCGCCCGCTAGTTGGCGCGGGTGCGGTCGTGCATCACAGGGGGAAGGTGCTGCTGTTGCGGAGGAAGAACCCGCCAAACAAGGGCAGGTGGGCGCTCCCCGGTGGGCTCGTGGAGATTGCGGAAGACACCGCGGAGGCGGCGCTTCGGGAGGTGAAGGAGGAGACAGGGCTCGAGGTCGAGATTGAGGAGCTCCTCGACGTGGTCAGCGACATTCACAGAGACGCTAGCGGGCGAGTAAGGTATCACTACGTCCTGGTCGACTACGCCGCTCGGGCCAGGAGCTTCAAGGTCACTCTCAACGAGGAGTCCTCGGAATACGGTTGGTTCACACCTTCGACCGCCGTTGGGATGAACTTGAGCGAGAACACGAGGGATTGCATCCAAAGGTTCGCAGCGCGAACCAGTCTGCCATAGCCACGGCTGGGCCTCGCTTCTTCGACGGGCTCTCAGGGAAGGCTACTTTTCCTTGTTGCCGCTGAGCCACCATTCTAGGTAGTCAGACTGCTGTCTTGACTTCTTTCGCCTGTCGTCGTCTATCGGTGTCTTCAGCCGATATCTGATGTCTGACAGCTGATCCCTCGTGAGATAAAGCCCGCACTTCTTGCACCCGAATCTCTTGTTAGGGGCGTCGTACAGCATCACTCCGCCACACTCAGGGCACATCTGGTCCAAGCTTACTCAGAACGAGACCGAGAACGCCCCTCCATAACTCTTGCTGTGGTCAAAAGTGGGAGAGAAGAATCCATCCTGAAATCCGTTAAATACAGTCCAGCGGAGCTGAAAGATTAGCGTGAGAGAGAGGCTCGTCCTTGCCGGCCCCGCGTCGGAGGAACTGGGGAAGAACATAGCCTCCAAGCTGGGCTCGGAGCTGCTCACCTACGAATTCAAACAGTTCGCTGACGGAGAGTCCAAGTTCACGATCGACGCGAAGTTGGACGGCAAGAGCGTGGTGCTGGTACAGTCTACGTACCCGTCCGTCGACCAGCATCTCATGCAGCTCTTCTTCCTTTCACACCAACTCAGCCAGGAGGGAGCGAGAGTGACGGCAGTCGTACCCTACCTCGCCTACGCCAGACAGGACAAGGAGTTCCTGCCGGGGGAAGTCGTTAGCCTAGGCGTCATCGGGCATCTCTTGAGGGCGGCGGGAGTCAGGCGGATCGTAACCGTGGACATTCACTCGACGGAGGGTCTCTCTCTCTTCTCAATGCCAATCTACAGCGTCTCCGCCATACCAGACCTCGCCTCCTACGCAAAGGCTAACACGAGCTCGAAGAACGCTGTGGTGATCTCCCCAGACTTCGGGGCGTCGAAGAGGACCGAAGCGTTCGCGAAGCTCTACGGCGCCAAGCTCTATCAACTCAAGAAGACGCGCGACCGGAAGACCGGCGACGTCAAGGTTGACAGCCCGGTGCTCAGCGTCGCGGGTTCAGAAGTGCTGATAGTGGACGACATCATCACCACAGGAGGGACGGTCGCCGCGGCCGCCGAGGCGGTCCGGAAGAAGGGCGCGACGAAAGTCTACGCGCTCTGCACTCATCCAATCCTGGTTGGGGGAGCGGAGGAGAAGATGAAGAGAGCCGGTGTGGACGCTATAATCGGCACAAACAGCGTGAAGAGCAGCTATAGCCTCGTGGACGTCTCAGGTCCGATCTGCTCGCACATCAACACGCTTGAGGACTAAGGCGCTCGCGCTCCTGTCCGGGGAGGGCACTACGATACCGGCTGCAGAGGCGAGAGCGCTCTTCGAAACCTACGACCCGACTTCCGTCTTCGAAGTGCCTGAAGAAAGGATCCTCATCGCCGAGACAGACGCAGACACGCGCGTGGTCTCTTCGAGAGTGGCCTTCTCTAGGAGGGTCGGCCTCCTGCTTGATGGACGGGAGGATGTCGCTCGAATGGTCGAGGGAAAGCGGATCCGCTTCAGGTCCTTTTCGCTGCCCGGCGCCGACTCTTCGCGAGAGCCAGACCCCGGACTCTTTCTCAGAGGAATCAACGCAACCGTGGACCTGGATACCCCTGAACTCGAGATATCGCTCGTCCGGGGGAGGCGGACCTATCTGTTAGCGTCCTACCCTACACAGATGAACCAAGCCTGGGCCAAGAGGAGGCCCAGAAGGAGGCCTTTCTTCCACCCGTCCGCCATCTTTCCCAAGCTCTCCCGGGCGCTGGTCAACCTCTCGCGCTGCAGAGAGGGGGAGGTGATCCTCGACCCCTTCGCGGGGACGGGCAGCATTCTGATTGAAGCCTCGTGCATCGGGCTGACAGCCGTAGGCTTAGACCGGTCGACGAAGATGTCCAGAGGGGCGATGTCAAACATGAGAGGGTTTGATCAGTCCTGGATGGGTGTGGTAATGGCGGACGCATTCTCCGCTCCAGTCAGAACTGTCCAAGGAATCGTTACGGACGTACCCTACGGTCGGGCGTCGAGCGCGCTGGGCCGTGCCGCATCCGACGTCGTCCGGACGTCACTCGAGAAACTCCCAGACCTTGTCCCTCCTGGGAGGAGGATAGTCATAATGCATCCTAAGACCGAGGTCGTCGCGGGAACAGAGAGACTCAGCGTACAGGAGAATCACCACCTTTACATGCACAGGAACCTGACACGGACGATAACTGTTCTTAGAAGGAGATAGGATTGGTCAGGCTCACCGTCACTTTCCTCGGCACGAGCTCCGCAGCTCCGACGGAAGGGAGAGGACTACCAGGAATCGCGATCCAGAGGGAGGGCGAAGTGATGATCCTCGACTGCGGCGAGGGCGTACAGAGGGAGATAATCAGACGCGGAATCGGCCTCAACAAGGAGACTACCGTGCTCATCTCTCATCTGCACGGCGACCACGTCACAGGCTTGCTGGGCCTCCTCCAGACCATGAGCATGGCCCAGAGGAGCAGACCGCTCACAATAGTCGGTCCCGAATCTCTCACAAGGTGGCTTAGCGTCACCAATGAGATCATGAAGCTGGGCCTCACCTTCGACATCAGGTTCGTGCCCGCAAGGGCGGGCACTCTCCTGAAGGGAAAGACGTTCACCGTACGGGCATGCAGGGCTGACCACTCGGTCGAAGCCTACTGCTATCGGGTGGACGAGAGGCCTAGGCCCGGCACGTTTCACCCGGAGAAGGCCCGGGCTCTCGGAATACCCGAGGGGAAGCTCTGGTCTTCTCTCCAAAAGGGGAGGTCGGTGAGGGTCGGCCGCAGACGGATACGGCCCTCGGAAGTGATCGACCCTTCTCGACCCGGGAGGTCGATAGGGTATTCAGGGGACACGAGACCGTCAGGCAGGTACACCAAATTCTTCGAGTACTGCGACCTATTGATCTTCGATTCGACCTTTTCTAGCAAGGACTCCGTAAGAGCCGTGGAGAGAAAACACTCCACAGCGGGCGAAGCGGCGGAGGTTGCGCGAAGGACGCACGCTGGAAAGCTCGTGCTGACCCACTTCAGCGCCCGGTACAAGTCTGTCTCGAGCCTCGTCCGTGAAGCTCGGAAGATCTTCCCTAACACAATCGCGGCCTACGATGGCCTTCGGGCCGACGTCGAATACCCTTCTTCGTAGTCCGTTAGCCAGCCTAGAAGTTCATCCAGGCGGTCAGAAGCGAGCTTCAGGAAGAACGGGCCAAGAGGCGATTCACTCTCGTCGCCACAGAGCACGACCAATCCTTCAGATGCCGCCTGTCTGTTCAGCATCAGGACCGTCTCGTCACCCCGCCTCGCTCTCGTCGCGAGACGGAAAGCCGCCGCCCTGACGCTCCTGTCCCTGAGCTGGTCTCGGACACCGGCCAAGCAAGAGGCCTCGTCTGACCTGATCAGTATCCGCTTCGTGCTTCTCTCCTCTTCGAGGTTGCCATCCGCGAGCACCTTGAGCATTGCCCGCAGGACCTTTTCTGGGTCCTCAGAGGGAGAAACAGACCCCTCGAGGGTGACGTGGCCCTCAGGAATGGGGTCCATCGGAACCTAGCCAGCCCCCGACCAGCTTGACCATGCTCCCTTCCAGCTCCTTCGTGTTCAGGCGCTCGTTCGAGAGCGACTCGTCAGCCATCGCTATGGCTTCTCCTATTCCGACCTTCAGCTCCCTTTCATCCCTCTTCCTGAACATTTCGTAGGAGAGAGGGTCGTCGCTTCTGCCTCTCTCCTTCAGGAAAGAGTACCTTCTTGCAGGTGAAGCGTGAATCGCGACCAAGAGCACCTTCGCCTTCTTCCGGAACGCGTCGACCTCAGCCAATGAGCGTATTCCGTCGACCACCACGCGCTCTGCACCGGAGTCTCCTATGGCACGAAGGCAGAGCTCGGCGATGGCGGCCTCCCCTCTTTTCTCCCTCAAGTCTCGCATCACATCTCCGGTGTTCTTCGCGTCCGGTTGCAGTCCCCTTCGCTTCGTCTCCTCCCTGACCGCGTCTCCCATCACAAACCTCCTCCAGCCTCCATCGACCAGAGCCTGCGCGGCGGTAGACTTCCCCGCGCCAGGCATCCCGGTGATCGCGACTATCAGCATCGACCCACGCCGTCAGACTTCTCGTTATAAGCGCGTTACACTTCTTTAAATCGCAACATCGAGACGAGACCAAAAATTGCGTGCCTTCGTCGCGATAGAAGTGCCGAGCAGGGATGTCATAGACAGAATTGTGACGTTCCAGAAGGAGATTATCAGAGAAGACGCGAGCCTCAAGCTCGTGGCTCGAGAGAACATGCACTTCACGGTAAAGTTCCTGGGAGATATCACCGACTCGCAAGCGGCAGAGGCGTCGAGGAGGATTGCGGGCCTGAAGCTTCAAAGGATGGACGTCACCGTCGCCGGTGTCGGTGCCTTTCCCAGCGCGAGCAGGCCAAGTGTGATTTGGGTCGGCACGCACCCAGCTGACGAACCTGAGCTGGGCGGACTTGCTCGCTCGGTGATAGGTGCGCTCGATGGTATAGGCGAAACCGACGAGCGCCCGTTCAAAGCCCACGTGACTATCGCCAGGGCGCGAAACTCCAGCTCTGGCGGCAAGCTCGCCTCGCTCCTCAGGGACAGAGCTTCCTTCGAGTTCGGCAAAGTCAGCCTGGACTCGGTGAAGCTTAAGCAGAGCGTCCTGACTCCCGCGGGTCCCGTCTACAGCGACCTCGAGGTGTTCCCTCTCGCATGAGCCGGTTCACAAAGGTGGTAGAAGCTGCCAGAAGGTCGGTGACTCCTGACGAGGAGGAGAGGGAGAGATTGTCGAAGCTTTCATCGTCTATCATGGCGAAGACGAGGGCTTCTTCGAGGCGATTTCCTGAGGTGCGGGGGGTGGTCTTGGGCGGGTCCTACGCCAAGGGCACCTGGCTCCCGCACGACGTGGACATCGACGTATTTGTCAAATTGAACCCGGAATCGACAGAGGAGCGCTTCGAAAGCGTGGGGCTGGCGATAGGTTCCGAAGTCGCAGCCGGTTATCCCAGGGGAAAGAGGTTCGCGCAGCACCCTTACACCGAGGCTACGATCGACGGAGTCAAAGTCAACATAGTTCCATGCTTCGACGTCCAGAGGGGCGAATGGAGGAGCGCTGCGGACAGGTCCCCGTACCACGTGAAGCTCGTCAAGAAGATTCCTGAGGAACAAAAGACGCAGATACGGCTTGTCAAGAGGATGATGAAGTCGGTGGGGGTGTACGGCGCAGAGATCGAGCGCCAAGGGTTCAGCGGTTACGCCGCTGAGGTCTTGACCATCGACCACCACGACCTCAGGGGCGTGATTGAGTACTTTGCAGAGTACAGGCCCAGGTCTCAGGACGAGCAATTCGTCCTGCCCGACCCGGTGGACAAGAACAGAGACCTAGCCAAGGCAATATCTAGGGAGAAGCTGGCCAGGATGATCATGGCCTCCAGAGGCTTTCTAAGCAAGCCGTCGCCCAAATACTTCTCAGGCTTGACAGGCAAGAGGCACAGCTCCTTGGAGTCGGCACTGGTCGGGATAGCGTTCGAGCATGAGATACTGAGCGAGGACACATTGTGGGGAGAGTTGAAACGGACCCTACGACGGTTCTCGGAGACGAGCGAGCGCGAAGGGTTTCGTATTGCGCGGTCCTTGGCAACAACGAATGGCCTGACCAAGAGTGCCTTTCTCTTCATCCCGGAGGTGTCCAGCCTACCCGAGCTGGAGCAGCGAGTTGGTCCAACCCTTGACCTCGCGCCGGAGTCGTCACAGTTCATTCTGAAGAACAAGAGCAGGGCGAAGCTGTTGTGGATTGGCGAGGACGGCAGACTAAGGATTCTGCAGAGGCGGAGGTTCACGAAGCTTGAAGACTTCCTCAAGGAGCGAGTCAAGAACGGCGGGATGGATGTGGGGGCGTCAAGGGAGCTAGCTGAGGGCCTCTCAAAGACGGGGAGAGTGCTGTCACCAGGTCAGTTGAGACACCTCTCGCGTCAAGCCTGGCTAAGAAGGGGCGTTGTCGAGATTGTCAGCGATACCTCAGGAGCGGGCTGAGCTCGAGAGTCTGGTCAGGACTCCCTACATCAACGTCCTGACGTACCCAAAGATCTCTCTGCGCAGTGCGAACCTGAGGATCAAGCAGCTGAAATCTCTGGGGGTGCGAGCGCTGCTCTTCGAAGGCAGGACCAAGGTCGGAAGACTAGGGCTGCTGGGACTGGGCACCGTTAGCGTCGTAGTCTCCGCTGAGACGGAAGGGGGCGTCCTTGCGCTGAAGATTCGAAGGACAGACGCGAACCGCCCGAGCATGGACGAGGAGTGGAGGCTCGCCTCCCTTGCGAACAGAGTTGGAGTCGGACCACAAGTCGTCTCACACTCTCGCGATTTCATGCTGATGAAGAGGTTGGACTACGTCGAACTCTACGAGTGGTTCAAGGGCCTGAAGGGACCCGGCACTCGCGCTGCGGCCAGAGAGATGGTCCACCGCGTGCTGAACCAGTGTCGAAAGCTGGACATCATCGGTCTTGACCACGGGCAGTTGAGCAACCTCCGAAAGCACGTGGTGGTCGCAGATGGCCTACCATGGATAATCGACTTCGAGTCGTCAGCGACCACAAGAAGGCCGAAGAACGTGACTGCGGCCGCGCAGAACCTCTTCATAGGCGGGAGAATGTCTGCGCTCGTCAGGCGTCTGACGGGGGTGCGGGAGCCCGAAATGATGCGTGCCCTGTTGAGCGAATACAAGAAGGATGAGTCGGACATCTGTTACGCGAGGATCCTCGAAGCTCTCGGGATCCAGGCCGGATGAACTTGCCCGTTCATCTTTAAATTTCGGTTGACGCGTCGAGAATCGCTTGAGACGCGTAACGATAGGCCTGGCCCAGATGCGCGTCGGAAAGACGAAGTCTGAGAATCTGAAAAGGGCAGCCAGCTTCGTCGCGTCTGCGTCGAGAGATGGGGCTCAGATAGTGTGCCTCCCTGAACTCTTCGCTACGCCCTACTTCCCGCGGATGAAGACTTCCAACGTCGAGCCGGAAACAATCCCCGGTCCGACGTCTGCCGCGCTCTCAAAGGTCGCTAGGGAGAACCGAGTGGTGTTAGTGGGCGGCTCTGTCTTCGAGGTCTCGGCAACCCGCAGGTTCAACACATCGATGGTCTTCGACGAGAGAGGGAGGCTCTTGGGGAAGTACCGCAAGGTCCACGTCCCGAGCGACCCCGGGTTCTACGAGCAGGATTACTTCGACCCCGGCCGGAGCTACTGCGCAAAGCAGACTCGTTTCGGGAAGGTGGGGACACTCATCTGCTTCGACCAGTGGTACCCAGAGGCAGCGAGGGCAACCCGCCTCCTGGGCGCGGAGATGGTCTTCTACCCGACCGCGATTGGAACTGTCAGGGGGATAGAGCAGTCCGAAGGCAGCTGGAAGGATGCATGGGAGGCGGTGCAGCGTGGCCACGCCATAGCAAACAGCGTCGTCGTCGCTGCGGCGAACCGGGTCGGCAAGGAGGGAGACACCGACTTCTGGGGCGGCTCCTTCGTCTGCGACCAGTTCGGAAAGGTGCTAGCCCGCGCCGGCCCAAAGGAAACAGTGTTGATCGCAGAGTGCGACCTCGACCTTGGAACGGAGGTCGAGCAGGGGTGGGGCTTCATCAAGAACAGAAGACCTGAGACGTACAGAAGACTTGTCGAGTAGAGTGGACCCGTTGCAAACACCGCAGAGCCTGGGATACAGGATGCCCGCAGAATGGGAGCAGCACGAGTCGACTTGGCTCTCCTGGCCGAAGGATCCACTGACCTTTCCTCCCGGGATTATAGAGAAAGTAGAAAGTGTCTACGTCGAAATGGTCACCGCCCTCTCAGAGGGGGAGGTTGTGAACATTCTGGTGGACGACGAGAAGGCGGAGCGGCGAGTGCGAGGCATGGTAGCCGACGACCCTAACGTCCTTCTTCACAGGATGAAGACGGCCGATGTCTGGATGAGAGACTACGGGCCCATCTTCGTGGTCGGGAAGGATGTCGCGGCGACGAAGTGGTCGTTCAACGCCTGGGGGAACAAGTACGAAGAGCTGCTGCCCGACAACCGAGCTGGCTCCGAAGTTGCCAGTATGGCTGCAGAGCGTGTATTCGAACCGGGGATCGTGCTTGAAGGCGGGTCCATCGACGTCAACGGAAGGGGCAGCTGCCTGACCACAGAGTAGTGTCTGCTGAACAGGAACCGAAATCCAAACCTGAGCAGACTCGAAATCGAGGAGTACCTCAGAGACTACTTGGGGGTCACCAACCTCGTCTGGCTCAAGAGGGGGATAGCGGGGGACGATACCGACGGACACGTGGACGACCTGGCGAGGTTTGTCGGAAGAAACAAGGTGCTGTGCATGGTCGCGGAGGATTTGAACGACGAGAACCACGATGCCCTTCACGAGAACCTCCTCGCGCTCAGGAGGGCGAAGGACGAAAACGGCGGAGAGTTGGAGCTCGTTGAACTTCCCATGCCCCAGAAACGCGTCGGCCCGTCTGAGAGGCTGCCGGCGAGTTACGCGAACTTCTACATCGGGAACTCCGTCGTTCTCGTCCCCACATTCGACGACCACAACGACGAGTTCGCCCTAGAGTCGCTGGAGGGACTCTTTCCGGGCCGACGGGTAGTCGGCCTCAACTGCGAACCCCTCGTCTACGGCTTTGGCGGCATACACTGCGTTACACAGCAGCAGCCTGCGGCGAGTTTGACGATGGTCCCTTCCGTGTGAGAAGCCTGCTGGCCAGGACGCCTAGAACCACTATCACGACGCTATAGACCAGGAGCGTACCTATGAAAGGGAGTATCAGGACCGAGACCACTAGAGATATCACGGGGAGCGCCCTCCTTATGCCATTCTCCTTCAGAAGTTTCATTCCTGCAAGTGACCCAATAATGTAGGCGAAGATCGCAGCGCCGCTCGTTGCTAGAAACGCCGTCTCGATGTTAACGCTCAAAAGGTAGAAACCTACGAAGCTCACCATCGCCAAGGAATAAAGCGCCAGCAAGGCCCGCCGCGGAGTACCCGTCTTCTTGTCGAGCACCGCCAGCTGCTTTGGCAGGTCGCCCTCTCTCGCCGCGGCGTATGCGACTCGGCCGAACCCGGCCGTATACGCGTTGACCGTCCCAAAGATGATGAAGACGGCGAGGATCGAGACGACGGCGGCTCCAGACCTACCGAATATCCCCTCTGTCATGTTTGCGAATGGAGTGACCCCCGAACCGGTCCTGTACACCCCAGTCCCGACTATCACGAAGGCAACGGCGAGGTAGAGCACGCTCACCAGGACCACGCTGATGAGGACGCTTCTGTGAAAGTCCCGTTTCGGGTCCTTGAACTCCTCCGCCACGTTCGAGACGTTCTCGTATCCGAGAAAGCACCAGACTATCAGCGCCGATGCCACGCCGACAGACAAGACTCCGTGAGGGAAGAAGGGAGTCAGGTTGGACGCGCTCACTCGGCTCACCGAGGTCAACACCGCGAAGAACAGGACTCCGACGATTGACACCACGGTCGCGAGCTGCACTCTTCCGCTGAGCTTGATTCCGAGATAGTTGATACCAAACCCAAGAGAAAGTATTACGATTGCCACAGCAAAGATCTCTGGTCTGCTCAAAGGGAACGCTGAGGCCAGATAGCTTGCTGCGGCGAGGGTCGCCGCGGGAGCACCCAAAACCTCCCACGCCACGAAGAGCCAAGCGACTGCGGAGCTCGCGGTGTGTCCAAAGCTCTCGAGCGCGAACGAATAGATTCCTCCTGACTCAGGTCTTCTCGCCGAGAGTCTCGCGAAGGTGTAGGCGAAAGGATAGCTCGCAAGTGCGAGGAGGATCCAGGCTAGAATCGACGCAGGCCCGGCCACAGCCGCTGCCAGTCCTGGCACCACGAGGATCCCTGACCCAAGCACCGAACTGATGTACATTGCTACTGCGTAGCGCAGAGTGATAACTCTCTGCATCCGGGGCGGTCCATCGTTTCCTTCCGGACCGTCACCGCTCATCGACGAGGCCAAAGAAAGCGATCATCGTTTTAAAACAGTCCTTCCATCTGATTCCTTACCGAGACACCAAAGTGAAACTGAATCTCCAGCTTCAGCGCACGAACTCTTCTGGAGAACTCAGACATCTTCGAGGCACTGGATTGCCTCTGGCTGACCCAAATCAGCAAAATGGGGCCGTCGGGATTTGAACCCGAGATCGCCAGCGCCCCAGGCTCACCGTGAACGCCTTCACTCTGGTATGCTGGACCAAGCTACACTACGGCCCCGTAGGTCGACCCCGCTAACCTTTCCTTAATCTCGGTTTTGGATGTGACATCGGAA
>DASPVO010000008.1:0-5897 GCA_035622335.1 Nitrososphaerales archaeon | reverse complement strand
GGGTATGATGAAGGCCGGAAGAGAGAGAAGAATCGCCTTCCTGCCGACGGCGACTATGTCCTCGCTTTCGAGGTTCAGGCCCGTCAGAAACATGATGAAAAAGAGAGAGATGTTCGTTGTCGTTGTGAGGTCGCTGGTCGGCTCGACGATGTTGAGAACAGAGATCCCCAGGAGCATCCCAGCTAGCAGTTGGCCAACGAGAGCTGGTTGCTTGCCCCTTCTCACAATCTCTCCGAAGAGCGTGGAGACCGCGAGCATCAGGAAGACTGCGGCGAAGAACTCTACCAAAGGCCCGAGCCTCCGTAGGCGGGGTCGCTTCCCAACTTGTCGTCCAATTACGGGATATCGGTAATAAACACGTTAATCGCGTTTAGCGGAACACTTCGTAGAGGTGCCACTCGGTTGGCAGCCCCTTGAGCGCGTGCAGACCGGCGTCCCTGAACTCCAGGCCAGATCCCGCGACCAGATCCTTCACCGTGCCGGAGATGAGTATCTGACCAGCGCCAGCCTCCCCTGATATCCTCGCCGCGGCGTGCACCGCTATTCCGCCGACGTCGTCCCCCATCAGTTCGCACTCCCCGGTGTGGAGGCCAATTCTTGCTTCGACCCCCAAGTGGCTCACGGCGTCCCTTATCGCCTCGGCGCACTGGATTGCCCTTGTCGGTCCGTCGAACGTGGCCACGAACCCGTCCCCTGTGGTCCTTACCTCCTTGCCCCTGAACCTAGCCAGCTCCTTCCTCACCGCGTCGTTGAACTGCTCCAACAGCGCCCGCCACCTGCTGTCGCCCAGTTCGGAGAGCTGCTTCGTCGACCCTACGATGTCCACGAACAGGATGGTCGCGAGGACGCGGTCCAGTGTTGCGTGCCACCTCGTCCCGGTCACGAACTCCTCCACCTCCGCCACGACCCTGTCTCGAATGTCGGTAAACGAATGACTATCTCCTGGAAATTCCACGAACTTCGCGTTAGGAATCCGGGAAGCGAGGTCCCTTGCGGCTTCCACGTTGGCCACGGGGTCTCCTGTCCTGTTCATGACGAGCGCTGGCACGCGCAGCGTGGGAAGAATCCCACGGATGTCGATTTCGCTGTTCATCTTTTCGAGAGCTACGAATGAAGAGGGACTTCCGCCGGCTCGTCCGTACCTCATGAACCAGTCTAGCAACGCAGGGTCAGCCGTATTTAGCCCCGCGCCGGGTCCCTGGACATAGTCAAGGGTTACTCCGTTCTCTGAGAGGTCGCTTATCATGCGCTTGTTCTCTTCAGGCGTCATCCCCCACGGATAGTCGTCCGTCTTGACCCATCGTGCCTGAGAGCCCCAGATGATAATCCCCCTCGTCCTTGACGGGTAGGTCGCGCCGAAGAGGCAAGCCATAGAGCCGCCTTCCGATGCCCCAAAGACGAACGCGCTTTCGCTCCCGGCCCCGTCCATGACCGCCCTGATGTCGTCTATCCTCTCCTCCAGCGTCGCGGCGTAGGTGGGCCGGTCGGACATCCCGGTGCCCCTCTTATCGAACCGAATCAGGCGGCAGAAGGAGCTGAGCTTCTCGAAAAAGTCGGCCCTCGTGGGCCACTCCCAGTCCATGTCCAAGTGGGAAACGGTCCCGGGGGCAAAAACCATGTCGACTGGTCCGCTCCCCGTCACTTGGTACGCGACCCTGACGTCGCCGCTCCTCGCGTACCTGGTCTCGGGTCTCGCTGTCCGAGTGGACAACGACCCGGTTCTCGCGACAGGAGTAAAAAGCTGAGTGGTGAGGGCCGCTCTCATCGCGGCATGGTTAAAATTGCCCTTGCCAGGAGGGAAAGAGAAGAATGAAGCTGTGCAGCTTTACGTCAGACCGAGGCAACAGGATAGGCGTCATCGAAGGCGATGCGCTGTACGACTTGACCTCTGCTTCTCCCAAGTTTTCTGACTGGCTCTCGGTCTACGCCGCCGGAGGCTCTATGCAGCGCCTCCTTTCTCTTGTCGGAGATTCGATGGGCAAGGCTCGAAAGCTGAAGCTCGACTACGAATCGCTGGCGATCCCCGTGAGGCCTGCAGAGATCTGGGCAGCGGGCGTGACGTATCTGCGCAGCAGGGAAGCTAGGGAGAACGAGACAAAGACGAAGGGACTCTATGACTACGTCTATACTGCCGAGAGGCCTGAACTCTTCCTCAAGGACAGCGGGCTCAGGTGCGTCGGTCCGGGTGAGCCAATCGGCGTCAGATGGGACAGCAAATGGTCGGTCCCGGAACCCGAGCTCACGGTCGTCCTGGACAGTTCGTTCAGGATATTCGGGTACACCGTAGGTAACGACGTCTCGTCACGTGACATAGAGGGCGAGAACCCGCTCTACCTTCCGCAGGCGAAGGTCTACAGAGGCTCCGCAGCGATTGGGCCACTGATTACCACGGCCGACGAAATCCCCGACCCTCGCACCCTCGAGATCAACATGCGAATCATCAGGAGGAAGAAGACCGAGTTCAAGGGTCGCGTCAACACGTCTCAGATGAAACGGCGCGTAGAAGACCTCGTCTCCTACCTCAAGAGGAGCAACGTCATCACGACATTCACCGTGCTCATGACGGGGACATCCATCGTCCCGCCAGACGACTTCACCCTCGAAGGGGGAGACGTCGTGGAGGTTGAGATAGAAAAGATAGGCACGCTAAGAAACCGGGTCGCGGTCCAGAGACCCTAATCCCTAGTGTTTCTTGGGGTCAGGGACAGAATCCAGCAGCAGCTTCGTGTATGGGTCTGAAGGGCGCCTAATCAGCTCCTCAGTCTCAGCCACTTCCAGCAGCCTTCCCTTCTGCATCACGGCGATTCTGTCGCAGAAGTACCTAGCGACGCCCAGGTCGTGTGTGATGAAGACGACCGTCAGATTGAGCTTCCTCTTCAGCTCCTTCAGAAGGTCGAGGACTCCGATTCTGATTGAGACGTCAAGCATCGACACTGGTTCGTCGGCCAGCAGCAACTCAGGGTTCACGGCAAGCGCTCTGGCGATTGAAATTCGCTGCCTCTCGCCTCCACTCAGCTCGTGAGGATACTTCTTTGCGACAGCTGCCGGGTTCAGCCCCACAGTCTCTATCAACTCGCTTACGCGTTCGAGTCTCGCTGACCTGTCGCTCATGATTTCGTGGATGACGATCGGCTCTTCGATTGCTCTCTCCGCAGTGGCCCGCGGATTGAGGGATTCGTAGGGATCCTGGAAGATCATCTGGACCTTCGTTCTGTATGCCTTCGGGTCGCCGGCCTTTCCATCGAAGATGTCTCTCCCATCGATGTACACTGAGCCCGAATCGGGAGTGACCAGCTTGACCACCGTCCTCGCCAGTGTGGTCTTCCCGCTCCCGCTTTCGCCGACGATGCCGAGCACCTCGCCCCTCCTGACCGACACCGAAACGTCGTCCACCGCCGTGAGGGTCTGCTTGGAAACAAGCCCTCTTCCTATCGCGAACTTGACCGTCAGGTGCCTCACCTCCAGGATGGGGACGTCACTTGACGGCATTCCTCTCTCCTCCCTCGAACAGATGGCACGAAACCAAAGACCCTCCCTCGATTTCTGTCAACTTCGGCTCCTCGCTCTTGCACCGGTCGAAGACGTACGGACAGCGCGGGTGGAACCTGCACCCTGAGGGTGGGTCAAGCAGGTTCGGGGGCAGCCCCGAGATCGACCTGACCAGAGAGAGGTCACCGCTCAGCGTGGGGATGGCCTGAATCAGCGCTCTGCTGTACGGATGGTTCGGGGCGGTGAAGAAAGACTCGCTCGTCGAGACCTCCGCCAGCCTTCCCGCATACATTACGGCGATCTTGGTCGCGATCTCCGAGAGGACAGAGAGATCGTGGGTGACGAAGAGGAAAGAGATTCCCATCTCTCTCTTGAGGCCCGCCAGCAGCGAAAGAATCTGCTTCTGTACGACGACGTCGAGGGCCGTGGTGGGTTCATCGAGTATGACGACCTTGGGATTGAGCGACAGCGCCATCGCTATGGCGGCTCTCTGTTTCATGCCTCCGCTGAACTGATGAGGGTACCCCGTGACCCTGCTTTCGGGGATCCCCACAAGGGAGAAGAGCTCCCTTGCCCGCTTCCACGCAGAAGCCTTGTCGACGTCACTGTGGATTCGGATAGATTCGACGATCTGGGCGCCGACAGTGACAACGGGGTCGAACGCGTTCATCGAACCCTGGGGGACCAGAGACACTACCTTCCACCTGTAGGCCCTCGTCGCCTTCTCATCCATCCTCACCACGTCCTGGCCGTCGACCACTATCGAACCGGAGACGCGCGCGGTCCCGGGAAGGATTCTCAGAATCGAGTGCGCCAGTGTGGACTTGCCGCAGCCTGACTCCCCCGCGAGCCCGAGCACCTCCCTCTCCTGGATCTGGAACGAGACGTTGTCGACCGCCCTCAGGTAGCCGTTCGGAACCTTGTACTCGATGCTGAGCCCCTCTACTTCGAGCAGCGCCACGCTTTCATCTTCCCCTCAGGCGCGGGTTGAATATGTTCTCGATTCCTATGCTGATGAGCACCGCGCCCAGGCCCACGAAGGCTATGCAGAGCCCGGGCGCCAAGATCCACCACCACGCCCCTCTGAGGACGGCGTTCAGGTTCTGCGACCAGTAGAGCATGGTCCCCCAGCTGACCACCGAGGGGTTGCCCAGTCCGATGAAGTCCAGCCCGGCCTCCCCGACTACGGCACCCGTAATCGCGAGGACCGCGTTGGCGGCGATCAGACTGAGAATGTTTGGAATGATGACCCTGAGCATGATGTGGCCGTTCCCCGCACCGATGACACGCTCCGCGTCCACGAACGGTCTCTCCCTGAGCGAAAGGGTCTGGGACCTCACGACCCTCGCTACGAGAGGCCACCCCGTCACCGTGAGGACTTCTATGATGGTGAGGACGCTGGGACCCAGGTATGCCGCGAGAATCACAGCGAGGGGGAGGGAGGGGAGTATCAGAATGACGTCGGTGAACCTCATCAGGGCCTCGTCGACCGCGCCCCTGTAGAATCCCGAGACCAGCCCCACCAGAGAACCGATGAAGGTCGCGGCGAGCGCGACCGAGAATCCCACGGTGAGGCTCACCCTCGACCCGTAGATCACTTGGCTCATGATGTCGTCACCGAGCTCGTCCGTCCCCATCCAGTGCTTGAGGCTGGGAGGTGAGTATGGCGGCCCTGAGACCTGGTGCGGCCCGTACGGGGTCAGCCAGGGCGCGAAGACGGCCATGAAGGTGAAGAATCCCAGTATGGACATCCCGACGAGCACCCTGCGGTCCTTGGGTGGCCTCAACCTGCGCACCCGGGCCGTGATGGAGCTCGCCCTTCTCACCCTACTTGATGCGGGGATCCACGAAAGAGTATACGAGGTCCGCGAGGAAGTTTGCGATTATCACGGCCACCGAGAGCACCAGGAATAATCCCTGGAGGAGCGGATAATCGTGGGAAAGGACCGCCTGGTACGTGAGCCATCCGACACCTGGATAGGAGAAGACCACCTCGACCAGGAGAGCTCCGCTGACGACATACCCCAAGTTTAGCCCGATGAGCGTTATCATCGGGAGCATCGCGTTGCGCGCCGCGTGCTTGAAGAGGACTGCCCTCCTGGACAGCCCCTTCGCCGTCGCGACCGTGATGTAGTCCTGGCCCAGCTCCTCGACGACCGTATTCCTCATTATGAGACTGTAGCCCGCGAAGGCGGCTAGCGTCAGAGTGAGACCTGGCAGAAAGGCGTGTGTTGCTATGTCGGCTATCTGACCGAAGATTGACTCTGTGGGGAGGTTGAGAGACGCCGCTCCTCCGGCGGGAAAGACGTGATAGTGGATGCTGAAGAACCAGAGGAGTATCGCACCAAGCCAGAAGAAGGGCATCGTCCAGAAGAAGAGCGAGACCGACGTCACCGCGGTGTCTGTCT
>DASPVO010000007.1:0-15966 GCA_035622335.1 Nitrososphaerales archaeon | reverse complement strand
GACAATCTCGGCCGTCTCTTTCGCCCTGCTCAGCGGGCTTGAGGCGATGACGTCGAAGTCCAGGTCCAGCGCCTCGAGCGCGTCACCGACCGTCGCCACTTCTACCCTGCCCTGGGAGGTCAGGCGCCGCTGAGAGTCCATAGACGAGGATGCGATCGAGTTCCCGGCTTCGCCGTGTCTGAGCAGGAAGAGGTCCAAGAAGTACGGGCGAAAAGCCGGTCAAGATTTAGGTTTTCCTTGCCCATCGTGTCAGGAATTTTTGCTAGAACTATTATTAGCACGACGGGACGCTTGGAGCGCCGATGAAGTTTCTCTTCGTGACCATCGAATCGCTTTCTGCAGACCTAGCTTGGCAGCTGAAGAAGGAGGGGCACGAGGTGAGGCTGTACTGCCACGATGCCCCGGAGAAGGACGTCGGAAACGGGCTCTTCGACAAGGTCGAGGAGTGGGAGTCGAACAAGGACTGGGCCGATGTCATAATCTTCGACGACGTGGGGTTTGGGCCGAAGGCCGACCAACTCCGCAAGGAGGGAAAGTTCGTGGTCGGAGGTTCGGCGTACACGGACAGGCTCGAGTTCGACAGAGAGTTCGGCCAGTCCGAGCTGAAGCAGGCGGGGGTCAACATACTCCCCAGCTGGAACTTTCAGTCCTTCGACGAGGCCGCGGAGCTGGTCAGGGCGAACCCGGACAGGTATGTCCTGAAACCGAGCGGGAAGGCGCAGAACGAGAAGGAGCTGCTCTTCATCGGGCAGGACGAGGACGGGAAGGACCTGCTGCTAGTCTTCGAGCACTACAAGAACAACTGGTCAAAAAAGATCAAAGAGTTCCTCGTCCAGAAGTACGCCGAAGGGGTAGAGGTGGCGGTCGGGGCGTTCTTCAACGGGAAGGATTTCGTCCTCCCCGTCAACGTGAACTTCGAGCACAAGAGGCTGTTTCCCAACGAGCTCGGGCCGAGCACGGGCGAGATGGGTACCTTCTGCTACTGGACCAGGAGCAACCCCGTCTTCGAGAACACGCTTCTGAAGATGAAAGAGAAGCTAGCCGCGAGCGGTTACGTGGGATACATCGACATCAATTGCATAGCCAATGGAAGAGGGATATGGCCCCTCGAGTTCACGTCGCGTTTTGGATACCCTACGATCAGCATCCAGATGGAGGGGATCACGAGCGAGTGGGGCGCGTTTCTGGCGGATATGGCCCAAGGAAAGGAGACGTCCCTGAAGACAAAGAAGGGCTATCAAGTCGGAGTCGTCGTCGCGATTCCGCCCTGGCCGTTCGAGGACGAAAAGGCGTTCAAGAAATACTCCGAAGGCGCGACGATCCTGTTCAGAAAGCAGAACTTGGACGGGGTTCACATAGGGGAGGTCAAGCTCGAGGAGGGGGACTGGCACATAGCGGGAACTTCGGGATACGCGCTGGTGATAACGGGGTCAGGCCCCACCGTCGCCGACGCGATAAGGGAGACATACCAGCGCGTAAGAAACGTGATGATTCCTAACATGTTCTACAGGGACGACATAGGCCAGAGGTGGATCCACGACAGCGACATGCTGCTCAGCTGGGGATACCTCTAGAGCGTTCGGTACTAACTTCGCCGAGATTTTAGGAAGTAGTAAGGTACTAACACCACTAGAGTGATCTGGGCCAAAGACCCTAGTATGAAAGTCGCCGAGGGAAGTAGTTCTCCCTCCTCTATGAAAGCATAGTGAGCCGTCTGCGGAAGCGAGCTGACCAAGGCAAGGACGGCGAGAACGAATGCGAGATAGAACGATGCCTTGACTCTGACGCGAGTCAGCAAGGCGTCGACCACGAAGAGAGCCCAACCCAATGCGATGATGTCGAAGACGGGATGTGGAAGCGCGCCCTGGGCCTGCGCCAGGAAGACGACGCCCAAGATGACCGAGAAGTAGACCAGCCCCTTTATCGCGTTCGGTACGGAGACCATGTGGCCGGCCTCTCATCTCAGTATATGAGAGTGACAGGGATAGGTCTTCGTCACACACGGTCCTCCTATGGCTTAAATAACCGCCCTCGAACATCGACATAAGGACTCTAGAGCCGACGTTGACGGCCTCACTCGACGTGATAACCAAGCGCATCTACCAGGTTCTGGCGTACGGCTCCTTCGCCGTCATCGTCGCGGTGCTCGGATATGCGGCGTTCTCGATAATCACGCAGGACCCGTCGGTCGTCGGGGCGACGCTCGTGAACGTCGAGTTCCCGCCACCGAGCATATCCCCCATCTACATGAAGCCGATAACGTACCTCTACTTCGCGTCTCTCGTCTTCATGTATACGGCCCTGGAGCTGAACAAGGAGAGGATAAGGAAGCTCCCAGACTCCGCGATCAGCCTGGTGAAGCTCGCCGCATTCGTGTTCGCTGCGACCTTCTTCTTCGAGCTGGCTTACAACCTGGTCTTCTGGGGAGGTCAGATAGCCTATCAGTCCATAATCGGGCACCTCAACCCCGACGCGGTGATCAACTCTTTCCCCAACCCGAAGACGCCCTGGAACGTCGTCTTCGCGAGCAAGCTCTGGACCGTGTTTCTGATTACAGGGACATACGTCTTCTACTACATGACGCGCGTTGAGAGCTACAGGACGAACCAAGCGTTGAGGCAGGCCGTGGCGCCGAAGCCGCCGCAGGCGTAGTCGCAAGTCTTTTCAATCGATTTTTTGGCACGCGGGACGTGCTAGAGCAGTCTGGGTCGTTCCGTCTGTCAAAGACGACTAGGCACTACCCTGCCCCGAAGCCGTACAGGACGGAGCACATCAAGGTGGAACTGAGGGTGGACATCGAAAAAAAGAGCATCGCCGGGTCCTGCACGCTGAAGATCGCTCCCACCGCGGGAGAGTTGCACGAGTTGCGCCTGGACGCTTGTGAGATGAAGATCGAGAGGGTCGAGGTGGATGGCGCCGAGACCAAGTTCGACTACGACAACGCAAAGCTGTCGATAAGGCTCGAACATCCCGTATCCAAGCCCTTCGTGGTGAGCGTAGCCTATTCTTGCAACCCCAGAATCGGGGTAGAGTTCGTGCACCCCGATGCTGCACACCCAATGAAGGAGCCTCAGGCATGGACCCAGGGCGAACCGGACCTGTCGAGGTACTGGTACCCCTGCAACGATTACCCAAATGACATGAGCACCAGCGAGATGATCATCAGCGTCCCCGACGGAAACACTGTCGTGTCCAACGGGAAGCTCCTCTCGAAGGAGACGCAGTCGGGCTGGACGAAGTTCCACTGGAGAGAAGAATCTCCGCACGCTGCCTACCTGAACTCCTTCGCAGCGGGAAAGTTCGGTCTGATAGAGCAAGAGGCTGACGGCGTCCCGCTTAGCTACTACTTTCCGGAGTCGAGGAGAAAGGACGCGTTGCGATACTTCGGAGAGACTCCCAGGATGGTCGAGTTCTTCGGGAGGGTCACCGGGAGGAAGTACCCCTACGAGAAGTACGCTCAGGTGGTCGTTGAGGACTTCACGTACGGAGGAATGGAGAACATCTCTGCCACCACCCTTGTTGACACGTACTTCCCAGAAGAGGGGACGGAGGAAGACTTCCACGTCTCCTACTCGAGGCCGACACGGCGCCCTGAGTGGCTAGTGGCCCACGAGCTGGCGCACCAGTGGTTCGGAGACCTCGTGACGTGCTCAGACTGGTCCCACGCCTGGCTCAACGAGGGATTCGCGACCTACTTCCAGGCTCTCTACGTCGAGGAGAGCCGAGGGGTCGACGAGTTCCGTTGGGAGATGAGGATGAAGGCTCTGGAGTTCTTCGAGGAGGATGCGACAGAATACAGGAGGCCGATAGTCGAGAAGGACTACGTCTTCCCGAGCGACGTCT
Organism: Nitrososphaerales archaeon; assembly: GCA_035622335.1. Classification (GTDB taxonomy): domain Archaea; phylum Thermoproteota; class Nitrososphaeria; order Nitrososphaerales; family Gagatemarchaeaceae; genus DATJAJ01. The sequence goes on along the minus strand of DASPVO010000007.1, from coordinate 12,123 downwards.
TCGACCTCGCGACGTACGAAAAGGGCGCCTGGATGCTTCACGAGCTTCGTTGCCTTCTCGGCGACGATGCGTTCTTCAGGGGCATAGGCCTCTACGTGAAGAGGCACGCCGGTGGGAACGCGGAGACGCATGACCTTCGCCGGGCGATGGAGGATGCCAGCGGCGCGACATTGGAGGAGTTCTTCGAGCAGTCGTTCTACAGGGGAGGATATCCTGAGTTCGAGGTTAGCTACCAGTGGGACGATGGGGCAAGGACGGTGACCGTCGGGGTGAAGCAGACCCAGGAGGGCCAGCCCTATCGGCTCGAGTGCGACCTCGTCTTCTACACAGCGATGGGCAGGGTCTCCAAGACAGTCTGGCTCACGTCTGCCGAGCAGGCCTTCACGTTCGAGCTCGATTCGAGGCCCTCGATCGTGGAGTTCGACCCGAAGGAGAGGCTCCTCAAGAAGGCAAACTTCACGAAGCCTCTCGACCTCGCCTTCAACCAGCTGGCTACGAGCGAGGACGCCTCGAGCAGGGCTGAGGCTGCGCGGAACCTCGGCGCGATGAAGAACGGGGTCGCTCTTGAGGCGCTCGCCACGGCCGCGAAGAAGGAGCAGTTCTGGCTCGTGAGGGCGGAAGCGATCAGGGCCATTGGCGAGGTGGGAGGAGAGGCAGCCCTCGCGAGGCTACTAGAGCTCGGGCTACCCGCCAACAGGAGGGTCAGGAGGGCGGTCGCTGAGGCTCTTGGCAAGTTCAAGGACGAGAGGGGGGCGACTGTCTTGAGGAAGCTCCTGTCAGACGACCCGAGCCCATACGTGAGGTGCGAGGCGGCGCTCTCACTGGCGAAGATCGAGGCGTCGGGGGCCTTCGAGGCGCTCTCGAAGGCGATGAAGGCCCACTCCCCCAACGAGACACTGGCGGAGGCGTGCCTTGAAGCGATGGGGAGCCTCAAAGCAGAAGGTGTGAACGACGTGATTCTGAAGTCCCTCTACTACGGGAACCCCTTCAGGGTCAGGATCGGTGCCCTGAAGGCCATTAAGGCCAGGGGCTACATGACGAACGACGAACTAACCCAGGTGAAGTCCATTCTAGAGTCTGACCCGGACTTTGCGGTGAGGTACATAGCGTTCTCAGAAATCGTCCCGGCGCTGCACGACGAAAGGCTCCTGGACGAAGTGAAGAAGGCTGCCGAGGGAGACTTGGAGGCCAGGATTCAGAGAAAGGCCATGGAACTGCTGGAGAACAAGCTCAAGGCGAGGAACCCCTCATAGACGAGAGCACCGACGGGAGCTCAGAGATAGACCCGAGCACGAACTCTGCCCCCTCCGACTTTAGCCTCTCCCTCGAATAGAGCCCCGTTGCTATTGAGATGACCCTGATGCCTGCCGCCTTCCCAGCGAGTATGTCGAGGAGACTGTCCCCCACATAGACCGCGTCCGAGGGAGAGACCTGCAGGATCCCGAGAGCCTTCACGAGGCCCGCAGGACCAGGCTTCATCTCTTCGACATCGTCCCTCGTGAGTACGAACTCGAAGAGGCTCCTTATGCCCGCTCGGTCGAGCATCTTGTCCGCCGCAGCCCTTCCGCTGTTCGTAACCACGGCCAGCCGGGAACGAGCCCCGATCGCCTCCAGCGCAGGCTTGGTCCCCTCCAGGACCCTTGCCTTCGCAGAGCTCTCCATCTCGAACCCGTCCAGTACCGAATACAGCGCAGCTCGAACCTGCGAGTATTCCCAAGCCCTCCCGTCCCCGCACTGGTTTCTAGCCCACCCCAGGATCGCCTGCGTCGGAAGAGAGAGCGCCAGACCTGACACGTCCATCCCCATCCCTGACAGCGTGTCGATCATAGCCTTCCTTGTCCCCTGCACATCGAACTCGAAGGACATCAGAGTCCCGTCGACGTCGAACAGGACCGCGCGCATGGGCTAAATCCCCTCAGATCTTCTTCTTTGCGAACAGGAGCAGTATCGCTGCACCAGCGAAGCCTATCGCGATTGCCAGGACACCGAACACCTCCAGCGTCTCGGTCTCGGTCATCAGTGGCGGTAGCAATCCTTGCGCCATCTGTTCTCTGGACTGCATATATATTTTCGTGAGATCCTGAAGAGGGCGAGTTGCGTCCAGCTATCACGTGCTACGGAGGGGTCCACGAAATAGGCGGGAACAAGATACTGGTGACGGACCGCGACACCTCCGTCTTCCTCGACTTCGGCAAGAGCTTCTCAGAGGGGACGGACTACTTCGGGGCCGGTATCCAGCCTCGTCAGGTCAACGGGGCAGGGGACCTCTTTGAGTTCGGGCTCTTGCCCGAAATCCCTGGCCTCTATTCAGAAGACGCGCTCCAGAACACGGCTCTCAGGCACACCAAGCCTGAGGTCGACGCGGTCATACTGAGCCACTACCACACCGACCACTTCGACCGCATATCGTACCTCGACAAGGAGATCCCCGTCTTCTGCGGAGCGACGACAGAGCTGATCTCGAAGGCCGCGGAGAGCTCAGGAGGTTGCCCCCTCGAGGGTCACAGGATCAGCCCCTTCCGGACCGGGGGAAGGTTCACCGTGGGGAGCCTGGAAGTGGTTCCGATCCACGTAGACCACTCGATTCCCGGCGCCTACGGCTTCATAGTACACACGTCGGGGGGTACGGTCGCTTACACCGGCGACTTTCGGTTCCACGGGCATGCGGGGAGCCTAACGGACGACTTCGTGAGAGGCGCCGCTGCAGAGAGACCCGACGTGCTCGTCACGGAAGGGACCAGAGTTAGGGAGGACGACCCGAAGGAGAGGACGGACGAAAGGACGGTCGCCGAAGAGACATACCGAGTGCTGCGCGATTGCCAGAGGCTCGCTTTCTCTTCCTTTCGCGGCAACGACATCGACAGGGTCAATTCCTTCCAGGAGGCATCTGCGAGGTCGGGAAGGACGCTGGTAGTGTCCATGAAGACAGCCGCCATACTGAAGGAGCTCGGCAAGGACCCGGGGCTGAAGGTGCCCAGGGTCGGGAGCGACGTCAAGGTCTACGTTAAGAGGAAGAAGAGCGGCAAGATCGATGACAAGGACTATCGGCGATGGGAGAGGTCCTTTCTCGGCTCGGGCGTGACGGCTCAGGAGGTGAAGAAGAAGCAGCGGGAGGTCTTCCTTCACCTCGACGTGTGGAACTTCCCGGAAATAATAGACATCTCGCCAGAAAGAGGGGGCATGTACATTCACTCCTCCTCCGAGGCATTCAACGAGGAGGGCGAGAAAGAAGAGACGGTGGTCAGGAACTGGATAGAGCACCTGGGGTTCAGCTACCACCAGATCCACGCGTCGGGGCACGCGCCGATGTCTGAGGTGAAGGGGCTGGTCGAAGCGATCGACGCGAAGGTCGTCGTGCCGGTCCACACAGAGCACCCCGAGCTCTTCCGCGACTTCGCGAAGAGGGTGGTCGAGCCACAGAAGGGCTCGGCGATACCCGTGTAAGAAACGGTGCATTGCTGCTGACAACTTATTAGTGCGATTTCGGGCGGCTTCCACATGCTCTCGGAGGTGCGCTTCGAGAAGAAGAGATGGAACCTGAAGGACGTCCTACCAGACCACAAGGGCGAAGAGTTCGAGAGGACGCTCGCGGGCGTGGAGAAGGCCGCGAAGAGCCTGGAGGCGCTCAGGCCCATGCTTTCGAACTTCACCAGGCAGGAGGTCGACGAGCAGATGCTCTGGGCCGAGTCACTCAAGAGGAGCATGCATCGGCTCAGGGCGTACGCATCCATGCTCTTCGCGTCAGACACCGGCGACGAAGAGGCAAGGGCGCTCCTGGACAGGGTCGTGGAACTCTCGGCCTCGATCGAGAACAGGGTGCTGTTCCTCGAGCTCTTCTGGATAGGTCTCGACGACGCCCGAGCCGAGTCGATTCTACCCGCTAACGCCGACTACGCGCACTATCTGAAGACGCTGAGAAAGCTCAGGCCCCACGCCCTCGAGGAGAAGGTGGAGCAGGCGATCAACATCAAGAACACCACTGGTTTCGTCGGCTGGGTGCTCCACTACGAAAAGCTCGTTTCGGGCTTCGAGTTCGGGCTCGCCGTCCGTGGGAGGCCCGTTCTGGACCCTTCTGGGAAGCCGAAGAGATTCACGGGGAGCGAGATCTCCAAGTTCTTCGTTTCGTCAGACCCCGACGAGAGGGAAGCCTCCTACAGGTCCCACCTCGCGACGTTCGGGGAGAAGGGCCCCATCATAGGGGACGTGTACAGGACGCTCGTACGGGACTGGAGGAACGAAAACGTCGAGCTGAGGAAGTACAAGACACCCATCTCTCCGAGGAACCTGGAGAACGACGTCGCCGACGAAACGGTAGAAGCGCTCCTCAGCGTGTGCAGGAAGAACGCGCCAGTCTTTCAGCAGTTCTTCGAAATGAAGGCGAAGGTGCTCAAGATGCCGGCGATGGCAAGATACCACATCTACGCTCCGGTCGCAGATGAGGGAAAGAAGTACTCATACCCCGATGCGGTCTCGATGGTGCTCACCGCCTACTCTGACTTCGACCGGAGGTTCGGCGAGCTCGCCTACCGGGTCTTCGACTCAGACCACGTGGATTCGGAGGAGAGGAAGGGCAAGCAGAGCGGCGCATTCTGCTACGCCGTATCCCCCGACCTCGTGCCCTACATGCACCTGAACTACGCCGGAACGCTGAGGGACGTGTACACGCTCGCCCACGAGACGGGGCACGCGATCCACGACCAGCTTGCCTCGAAGCACTCTGTCTTCACATACTCGCCCACCCTGGTAATGGCAGAGACCGCATCCGTGTTCGGCGAGATGGTGCTCTTCGACAGGTTCATGCGAAGCGAGTCCGACCCCGCCATCAAGAAAGCGATGCTCATCGACAAGATCTCGTCGACGTACGCGACCATCGGGAGGCAGGCGTACTTCGTGATCTTCGAGAAGGACGCGCACGAGATGGTCTCGAAGGGAGCTACCACCCCGGAGCTCTGCTCGGTCTATCTCGCGAACCTGCGGGAGCAGTTTGGAGAGTCCGTCGAGGTGCCTGACGAGTTCAGGTGGGAGTGGACTGCCATCCCGCACATCTTCCACACCCCCTTCTACTGCTACTCCTACGCGTTTGGGAACCTTCTGAGTCTCGCGCTTTACGACGCCTACACCAGGGAAGGCAAGGACTTCGTGCCCAAGTACGAGAAGATCCTTTCGTACGGCTCCGCCGCCAGTCCCCCTGACATTCTCGCCGAGGTGGGCGTCGACATCTCGTCAGAGTCCTTCTGGCAGGCCGGGTTCGACGTCATACGACGCATGGTCGACGAAGCCGCGAGGCTCTAAGGCTGGGCGCTATCTCGCGATCGGGACCGAAGCCAGGGCCTCTCTGAGCGTGGCTGCGTCGGGCTCGTAGTCTTTGAGAGTCCCGGCCATCTTGTCCTCGTAGGCCTGAAGGTCGAGAAGTCCGTGTCCGCTGAAGTTGAACAGTATCACCTTCGGTTCGTTCTTCTCCCTGCACGCTACCGCGAGGTCGATCGCGGCCTTCACCGCGTGGTTCGACTCTGGGGCTGGGACAACACCCTCGGTCTTCGCGAATAGGAGGCCCGCGTCCATGACCTCGTTCTGGCCGTAAGCGACGCTCCTCATCAGCCCCTTGTTGATCAGCAGACAGAGCGAAGGGGCCTTCCCGTGGTACCGTAGCCCGCCGGCGTGTATCGGAGGGCACTGATACTTGTGTCCCACCGTGTACATCCTCACAAGCGGTGTCATCTCTCCTGTGTCACCGAAGTCGTACCTGTACTCTCCCTTCGTGGTCGAAGGGACAGCCTTAGGCTCGGCGGCGACGAACTCGGCCCTGCTCTTCCCCTTGAGCTTCTCGCCCATGAATGGATAGGCGAGGCCGGCGTAGTTGCTTCCTCCGCCGATGCAGCCGACGACGTAGTCAGGGTCGGCGCCGAGCTCCTTCATCTGGATCTTTGCTTCCTCCCCTATCACAGACTGGTGAAGCAGCACGTGGTTTAGCACGCTTCCGAGCGAATACTTCGTGTTGTCGTGGGTCACGCAGTCCTCGACGGCTTCGCTTATCGCAATCCCCAGGCTCCCCGGATGGTTGGGGTCCTTCGACAGCATTGACCTTCCCACGTTGGTCTCGCCGCTCGGGGAGGCGAAGACCTTCGCGCCGTAGATCTCCATGAGCGTCTTGCGGTAGGGCTTCTGCTGATAGCTGCTCCTCGTCATGTAGACGGTGAGGTCGATGTCGAAGAGTGCGGTCGCCAGGGCGAGCGCGCTCCCCCACTGCCCTGCGCCTGTCTCGGTCGTCAGTCTCTCCGTGCCCTCCTTCATGTGGTAGTAGGCCTGGGCTATCGCCGTGTTCGGCTTGTGGCTGCCTGCTGGGTTCAGGTCTTCTCGTTTGTAGAATATCTTAGCGGGAGTCTTCAGATACTTCTCCAGCCGTGTGGCCCTGTAGAGGGGGGTGGGCCTGCCTAGCCTGAGGTAGGCCTCCCTGACCTCTTCGGGGATGGGTATGTATTCTTCTCTGGAGACTTCCTGCATTATGCACTCCTTGGCGAATAGTCTGAGCAGGGCTTCCGGGGAGACGGGCTGACCCGTCTTGGGGTCGAGGGGCGGCGGCACTGGCTCCGGAAGATCGTGCTGTATGTTGTAGTAGTTCTTCGGAAGAGAATCCTGGCTCAGGGTCGACTTGATCTGCATGTGATTCGCGTTGTGCCCTTCCACCCCGACACATATATACAATCCTGTAACTTTTTGTACATGATATCTCTTGGGGAGGCTCTGGGTTCCGAAGCAGAATCTCTAAAAAAGCCTCGGCGGGCGGCCACAAACAACAATGTGGCCGAGCGTCAAGCGGCAGTTCGAGCGACAGAAGGTCCGCCCCGACATCGTGAAGAAGATGATCGAGTGCGGCATACGCGTAGGCGACGGGGACAGGCTCTTCGTGGGGGACGTAGAGGTGGGCGACCTCGCGCTCGCGAGAGCCGTCGGGGTGGACAGGAGGGTCGTCAGGAGCACCGTCGTTCAGATTAGGAAGAACCACTTTCTCAACGGGATCTTCTCGAATATCACGCCCTTCGGCTCGAGCCTGGTCAGCGTCGTCTCCAAGCTGGGGTACTCGGCGATCGTGATCGAAGCCGACCAGAAGAGGGCCGGGGTGATCGCCGCCGTGGCGAGAGTGCTCGCGGAGCACGACATCGTGATAAGGCAGGCGCTCGCCGACGACCCCGACATGGTGGTCGACGCCAAGCTGACGCTCGTCGTCGAAGGAAACGTCACACCCGCGGTCGCTGAGTTGAACAGGCTGGAGCTCGTCAAGAGCATCAAGATTCTAAAGTAACAGAGAAATGAGAAAGTTCGGCGCGACCGTTCTCCACGACTTCTTCGTCGACAGGATAGTCTTCTGCGAAGACCTGAGCAGCTTGACCAGACGCGTAAACTCGAAGGCGCGAGAAGGAGGGGGCGGGGTTCACGGCGTTCGTCAGACGCAGGTCAGGGGAGGGAACGCCGTCAACATGGCGGAGGCTCTGGCACGGTTGGGGACCAAGACCTACTTGGTTACACACAGCGACGCAAGCTGCATGGCGCTGCTGAAGAAGGGCTTCGAGGGTCTGCCTGTCGAGCTGAGCGTCAAGAGCTTGGAGCCGGGGCTCACCGTGGCGCTCGAGACGAGAGAGAAGGGCAAAAAGTTGAACGTGATGCTCGGGCACTCCGGCGGAGCGGGAGACTTTCCGCCGTCGCTGCTCGACGAGCACGACTGGCGGGCAATCGAGTCTTCTGAGGTCGTCTGCTCTGTCAACTGGGCAGCGAACAGGAGGGGCACGGAACTGCTGCAGGAAGTCAGGATTCACAGAAGAGGGAAGCCCCTGTTCCTCGACCCCGCCGACTTTCGCGACAGGCCCGCAGACTACCTCGCACTATTGAAACAGATCAAGAGGACCGGCGTGGTCGACTGGCTCAGCCTGAACGAGTTCGAAGCGCAGGCGACCGCCAGATTGCTCGGGCTGACCAGAGCCAGCGCGAGGGCGACGTGCAGGGGGCTGGCCCGGGAGCTCGAAATAAGGGTCGACGTCCACACCGAGTCTGGCTCCCACACGAGCGTCGGGGGGCAGACCTGGTCTCACGACGTAAGGAGGGTCGATCCGCACGTACTGACCGGAGCGGGCGACGTGTGGGACGCAGCATCGGTCCATTACTTCCTAGCCGGTGCGGAGGACCACAGGAGGATCGAGCTGGCCGACAGGGCCGCGGGTATCTACGTCAGGTCAGACGCTGCTGAGGGGCCGACGGAGGGAGAGCTACTTCTCTAGCATCCTCGAGAAGGTCCAGCCCACGGTGTTGAGGAGTTCGTTGAGCCTCGCCTTCTCCCTGTAGTTCTCGATCCTGAGGCTGCTTATCCGTCCCGCATCCTCTTTGACGGCGAAGCTCAGTACCTGCCCTCGGCTCAGCTTCCCCTCGGCGACGAGCTCCTCGTCCTTGGTCTTCATGCCCTGCAGAATCTTGCCGACGAGGAAGGACTTGAACGGAGGCGTCGCCGACTTCAGCTCCACGCCCTCTTTAGGCTCTATCGAGACCTTGTTCGAGGTCACCGCCGCCAGAGCGATCGTCTCGCCGCTCTTATCCCGCTTGAGCTCCCTGACCTCTGGAACCTCCTTCTCTTCGGCGATCATGTCTATCGCAGGCCTGAAGGTGGATGCCCTCAGGTTTGCGTCCACGATTGAAAGCGTCTCCTTGAGGCGGTCGATCTCCTCCTGCAGCTCCGCGATCCTATCCTCGAGCCATTGCTTCAACTCCGCAGACTTCTTCACGTCCTCCGCGGCCGACATCTGAGCGACGCTCTCCCGGAGTCGCTAAAAACCTTCATCCCCGCGCTCTCTTCTCGGATGCACACGGCTGAAACTATTAACAGCCGCGTTCGCCCCCGCGTGCCGCTTGCTTCGCGTTAGGCGCAGGACCTACGCTGTCGCCTCCGCCTCGGTCTTCGCCGTGATCTTCGCGATACTGGGTGAATTCCCCATAACGCCTCTGGTCGGCATCAGCAGCTTCTTGTCTCTGAGGGAGATACTCGTACCCCTGGCTGGGATGCTCTTCGGGCCCCTAGTCGGTGGGGCGGCGACAGTCCTCGGCGTCTTCATCGACCTCGGACCGCTCCATCAGCCCGTAGCACTCGACTACCTCGACTTCGTCCCGGACCTTGTCGGCGCTGTGGTGGCCGGGTTGGCCTACAGCGGGAGGCGCAGGGAAGCTGTGGCGCTGCCATCAGCGCTTATCGCGGTGTACACGCTGGACCCGCTCTCCGTGAACTTCGTCACGGTGGACGGGGTTCCAATCCCATTCGCTTGGATGCACATTCTCTCGGTGTTCGTACTGGCGTGGGCGCTGGTCTGGGAGTCCCGAGGGAAACTCGGCAGGCTCAACCCGCTCTTCATCGGCGCGGTCGTCTTCTGCTCCACCATGGCCGCGCACATCGCGGGCGGTATCGTCTACGAGACTGTCCTGGTGAACATCAACCACGCTGTCACGCCCCAGGGTCTGAAGCTGGACTGGGATGCCGTCTTCTACCTGTACCCCGCGGAGAGGGTCTTCTACACCCTCGCGGGCACGATTCTCTCGGTCCCCGTGCTTCGAGCACTGTCGAGGTCCCGGAGCGGACGGGCTACAGCATCCTAGCGATCGCGCCTGCCATCTGGCGGGTCCCAGCCTTCCCTCCCAGGTCATACGTGACCGTCTTCCTCTCCGCCACCACCCTCTCCGTCGCCCTGAATATCGCCCTCGACGCCTTCCTTTCGCCGAGGTAGTCGAGCATCCACGCCGCAGATAGAACGGTCGCAGTCGGGTTGACCTTGTTCTTCCCCTTGTACTTCGGCGTGCTCCCGTGAGCGGGCTCGAACATCGCGTACCGTTCCCCGAAGTTCCCTGAGTAGACCATCCCGATGCTCCCTATCAGGCCCGAAGCTTCCTCTGACATGACGTCCATGAACAGGTTTGTCCCGACCAGCACGCACCTGTTGAATCGCTGGGGGTTCTTGATCAGCTGCTGAGCGAGGTTGTCGATGAATATGTCCTCGAGCTGGACGTCGGAGAACCGACGCTTGACCCGCCTGATGCTATCAAGGAAAAGCCCGTCGGACACCTTTAGGATGTTCGCCTTGGAGACGGCGACCACCTTCTTCCAGCCCCTCCTTCTCGCCTCCTCGAAGGCGAACCTGCCGACCTTGGTGGACTTGTCCCTGGTTATCAGTCGGATGGCTATCGCGACGTCGTCCGTCAGCCTGTGCTCTATCCCCGAGTAGAGCCCTTCGGTCCCCTCCCTGACCATCACGAAGTTCACCGCTCCCATGGGCCCCTCCATCCCTCTGAACGTCTTGACGGGCCTAACGTTCGCGTAAAGGCCGAACCTCTGTCGGATGCTGACCGCGACGCTCCTTGGGGTCCCCGGGACAGGGATGGTCGTGGTGGGGCCCTTCAGGGCGCAGTCCGCCTCCTCCAGAATCTTCCAAGACTCGTCCGGGATGAAACTCGGCCCTTTGTTCCTCTCCCACCACTCAGAGCCGGCCTCGCATGGGACGAATTCGACCTTCGCGCCCGACGCCCCCACCACTGCGAGGGCAGCGTCCACAAGCTCGGGCCCGGTCCCGTCCCCTTTGATGACAGCGACTTTCTTCACATCAAAGGCACACCCCCAATGAGACTTTAACGCTTCCCGGTTCAGTCGACCCTGAATCCCTTCAGATTTCGAAACTCCGCCTCTTCGACGGTGAGGGTGTCGACCCTCGCTCGGGGAGGTCCTGTTCTCGCCCATTCGATGACAACGGAGACGTCGTCTTCTTCGCCCTCGAGGAGTGCCTCGACCGAACCATCCACCCTGTTTCGCACCCAACCGGACACGCGTGAACCCCTTGCGAAGTCGGCCATCGACGCTCTGAAGAAGACGCCCTGGACGATACCGCGCACCGTGACCCTCACGGCTCTCTTTGGCATCTAGTCACTTCAGAGACATGATCACGTTAACTATCCCCTCACGGACGAACGATACCGCGAGAGCCGCGATGAGCAGCGCGGTGATGCGCGTTAGGACCTTGGTTCCGTTCGGACCGAACATCCTCTGGACCAAGACGCTCTCTGAGAGTACCATGTACGTCAGCGCGGCGTTGATCGTGATGACAAGGAAGGTTACCAGGGGTCCATAGGGTGGGTTCGCGAATATTATCACCGTCGAGATTGCGCCGGGGCCGGCCAAGAGCGGAGTCGCGAGGGGGAAGGCCGCGACCTCGCCCGCATCCTGCTTGCGCGCCCCCTCCTGGTGACCTCTCAGGTGGTCGTAGGCCACCGTGAAGAGGACTATACCTCCAGCGATGCGGAAGTCGTTGAGTGTTATCCCCAGGATGTCGAAGATTATCCAGCCGAGGTAGGCGAAGACGTACAGTATGATGGCGGACAGGATCACCGACTGCTTGACTATCTTCTTCCTCTCCTCTGAGAACTCCTCCGTTATCGAGAGGAAGATCGGGACCGTCCCGATGGGGTCCAGTATCGCGAAGAGCACTATCGTCGCCTCAAGGAAGAGGAGGAAGTTGAACGAGAAGAACGAAGAGAGGAGGCTCAATCTCTTGACCGCCCTTCTACTTCTGGAAAGAATAAATAAGTTGAGAAGGCCGAAAGAGTACGTTTGCAGACCGCACCCGTCGATCTAGCGGAGATACAGTCGAAGCTGGGGAAGATAATCGACCCCGAGCTGGGCAGGCCAATCACCGACCTGAAGCTCATCGACAGGCTCGAGGTCAAGCCCGAAGGAACCGTCGAGGTCGACTTTCACCTCACAGCACCCTTTTGTCCACCCGTCTTCGCCCTGAAGATCGCCGCCGACATCAAGGCGGCCGTCGTATCGAGCGCAGGCGTGAAGTCCTCCAAGGTCACGCTTCGTGGGCACTACCTTGCAGAGGCTGTCAACAAGCACGTCAACAAGCCTGCGGAGTCCTCTCCTCAGAAACCGTCCGTCTGAGCACGAGACTCGTCCCGCCTCTGACCCTAGGGACGCCCATGCGGTTTAGAGTCTCGGTCAAGAAACTTTCTTCGAGACGTCGGACCAGTTGAAGAAAGCGTTGGCGAACAGGACTGCGAGCGACGAGTAGACCAGGATCAGGACCACCGTGAATGGGGCGG
>DASPVO010000006.1:0-2930 GCA_035622335.1 Nitrososphaerales archaeon | reverse complement strand
GATGAGAGGTCCGTCAAGGAAGGGTACGACGGTCCGACTCCGTCTGGAAACTCTGTCGCGGCAGTTTCGCTTCTTAGGATCACCGAGCTGACAGGAGACGACTCCCTCAGGCAGAAGGCGGAGCTGGTGCTGAAGGTCTTCAACCAGGGGATGGAGGAGCAGCCCACCGGGCACACCAAGATGCTGACAGGGCTTGACCTGTACCTCAACGGGATGAACGAGGTGGTGATCACGGCGAGGAGCCTGGGCGAAGCGGAGCCCTTCGCGCGCGAGTTCGAGTCGAGGTTCATTCCGGACAAGGTGCTCGTCGTCGCGACCGAGAGCGAGCGCGTCCGACTGGCCGGGTTGACTCCCCTCCTAGAAGGCAGGAGTTCGGTCGGGGCTCCGACGGTCTACGTGTGCAAGAAGTTCGCTTGCTTGAAGCCGATCGTGTCTGTCGAGGAGCTTCGAGCAACACTGGCCGGTTAAGGTTAATACTTCCTCGGGGTGCCTGAGCGAAGATGGGGAAGGTCTGGGAGATCAGGGGTCTGTTCGGGAACGAGTACGCGCTCGAGGGAGCGGCTGAAGCTCTCAAGAGCATGAAGGGTCTCGAATGGGTGGTCATGGACAGGAGGAACCTCTCAGTGAGATTGAGCAGGAGGGACGAGAAGCTGGAGGAGGCGGTAAGAAGGACGTTCGACATATACCACGGATTTGTCGAGTCGCAGGCGCCCCTCGGAGAGTTCGACGCGAAGAAGGCCGCGCTCAAGGTGAAGAAGATGAAGGAGGTCGAGAAGAAGCGCCTTGAGTACAAGAAGTCACACTGACTCGCGCTGTCTGACTAGGGCGACGGCCGGTTGAACGTCCCCGCTGCACGGAGGGACCTGGTGGTCCTTTACGTCGCGATGTTCGTTTCAAGGCTCGCTTTTGGGATCATCATAATCATCTTCCCTCTGTACATCGTCCACGCGTCGGACTTGGCGACCGCCGCTGCCCTAGCCCTGTACCCGGCGTTCGAGGCGGCGTTCTCCTACCCCATGGGAAGGGTCTGCGACACGAGAGGAAGGAAGGTGGTCTTCGTGAGTGCGCTGGGGTACATGGCGGTGCTGATGTCGTGCATAGGACTGACCCGAAACATCTACGCCGTGGCTTCGATCCACGCAGCGATGGGGGTCGGCGCAGCGGGTGTCACGATATCTTCGCTCGCCATGATCACCGACCTTACGGGCGAGAGAAACAGAGGTGCAGGGATGGGCGCGTTCGACTTTGCGAACATCGGAGGCTACGCCTTCGGGATTCTCATGGGCGGGAGGCTGGACTCGGCTTTCGCCGACAAGCTTGGTGTCTCCTTCTTCGTGACAGGGCTGACGGTCGCTGCGTCCTTCGTGCTCGCGATCCTGGTTCTGAAGGAACCCCTGCACGAGGCGGGAGAGCGGCAGTTCTTGACGAATCCGCTAAGATCACTCGACCCAGAATCGAGGGCGCTCCTCCCCATCTGGTTAGGGATAACGACGCTGATCGGAGTGGTCTTCTTCCTTCCGAGAGCGCTCGCCACGCTGGGCTTCACCGGTTCGACGACGGCGAACCTGCTCTTCGTGGGGGTGACTGCGATAGGTCTTGGGTCGATTGGGTTCGGGGCGCTTTCGGACAGCGTAGGTAGAGAAAAAGTGATGATACTCGGCGTGGTAGGGCTGGGTGGTCTCCTTCTGAGCGTGGGAGCCTCCTTCGCCGAGGGGATAAAGGACGTGACGCGCAACTTCCCTGTGATTGGCATATTCGCGATCCTGACCTCGGCTCTCGTCCCGACGATATTGGCCAAGGTAGGCGACAGGGCCGACAAGAAGTCGGTTGGGGCGGCGATGGGTGTCTATGGGATTCTGCTCAGCGTGGGCACAGCGGCAGGCACGCTCATCGCCGGTTTCGCACACCAAGCAGGGGGCATCTCGGGCATCTTCCTGGCGGGAGGGATACTCTTCGCCGGGGCGGCTGGAATCTCTCTCGTGCTCTGGCTAAGGATCGACAGGAGCACCACGAACGGTAGAGCTGGAACGTAGGCAAGCGATTATAGTCTTCCGAGCAGGCCCGAGCGTGCTGCGGGGGTCGCCCAGCCTGGTCAACGGCGCGGGGCTTAGGACCCCGTCCCTTAGGGGTTCGTGGGTTCGAATCCCACCCCCCGCACCTTAGGCCATGGAGTCAAATCCTGGTTTTACTGAACTGATGGAGAAGCGCAAGGAAGCGGATGACGTCTACAACTACAGCTACGCACTAAGGAATTCTTTGAAAAGACTGGACGAATCGGAGATTCTTTCAGAAGGGGACAAGGACATCATTCGGGAGTTCCTGGAACACCTCAGGGCCAAGAGGGTCAGCACTGGGAGGCTTGCGAAGTATGGGTTCACGATTAGGCGTTTGACGGAGCACCTGGGAGTGGACGAGTCCGGAATAAGTGAACCAATAGCCCAGTGCTTCTTTTGCTATTCCTGGAGCCAACGACTAGGACAGCGGACTTGTCTGGGTATCCTTCGCCACCCAAGAGCTTGTCTAGAGAGGGTACCCCGCTGGAGGCCAAACGCCTATGCTGATGAGCGAGGAAAATTAAACATGTCCAAGGCCCTTCTACGCACTTGAAATTCAAGCGAGATGGTATGCAGGACTAACGAACTGCATTCTCTGAGGCGTGCCCACGCGTTCTTAATCAGGATCACTTGACAAGGGTCGAACTGGGTTCTATCGCAGGTTCGGCTTTGTCCGCTGAGAAGCTGTAAATCGGAATTAGCGATTTCGCACTCCTGTAAAGGCAGAAGCCGCATGCGAAATATTCCGCATACTGCACGAACATCCCCCCGGCCGTGTAACCGAACGAACCTGCAGTGAACGAGCCAACAAAGAAGCAGAGAGCGAATAATCCAAACCACTTGAGCTGTCTCTTCAGCAGCGGGTCTTCGGTCCGC
>DASPVO010000005.1:0-2055 GCA_035622335.1 Nitrososphaerales archaeon | reverse complement strand
GAGATAGCGAAGTATGCCGACTTCTTCTCGTTCGGTACCAACGACTTGACCCAAGCCACCTTCGCGTTCAGCAGAGACGACGTGGAGGCGAAGTTCATGTCGAGATACCTAGAGGACAAGATACTGCCGGAAAGTCCGTTCGAGGTTGTCGACACGAAGGGCGTCGGAAGGCTCGTGGCGATGGCGGTCAAGGAGGGCAGGGATACGAAGCCGGGTCTCGAGGTGGGCATCTGTGGTGAGCACGGCGGCGACCCGAAGAGCATCGCTTTCTTTGACAAGGCCGGACTAGACTACGTGAGTTGTTCCGTGTACAGAATCCCAATCGCCAGGCTGGCCGCGGCCCAAGCGGTTCTTTCGACGAACGGTTCCGGCACCGCGTGAGCCAATCCGGTTACGACTTGTGTAACGCTTTTAGTCAGAAATCGAGGCCGCATTCTGGATGCTGGCCGGAAACCTGGAAGCGCGGGAGTATCAGAAGAGGATAGCCGAGACCGCAACGTCCTCCAACACGCTCGTGGTCCTCCCGACTGGCCTTGGGAAGACCATGATTGCGATACTGGTGGCCATCGAAAGGCTTTCGAAGTACCCAGGGTCGAAGGTGATTATCCTGGCCCCGACACGCCCGCTCGTTGTGCAGCACGAGGCAACTTTCAGGAAGCACATCGACCTCCCAGAGAGCGCCTTTGCCGTTCTGACGGGGACGGTGGACCCAGTCGAGCGTGAAGTCCTCTGGCTGAAGTCTCGGCTCATCTTCGCCACCCCACAGACGGTCTACAACGACGTCAGGCATGGGAGGGTCTCCCTCTCGGATGTCTCGCTGGCAGTCTTCGACGAAGCGCACCGGAGCGTGAAGGACTACACCTACACTAGGCTCGCAGAGGCGTACAAGTCTCAGGCAGACAGCCCGTTGATCTTGGGTCTGACTGCGTCGCCCGGCGGCTCGAAGGAGAAGGTGAACGAGATCAAACGTAACCTCTTCATCGACAAGGTGGAAGCGAGGAGCGAGGAGAGCGACGACGTCAGGAGTTACGTAGAAAAGACCGCCGTCGAGGCAGTCAGGGTCCCTGTCCCACCTCAATACTCGGATGTGATACTGCGACTGAGGGAGCTCTTCAACGACAAGGTGAAGAAGCTGAGGGATGGAGGATTCCTTAGAGACAACAGGGTCTCGAAGAAGGCTCTCTTAGATGCGCGGGGAACTATCACCGCGAGGCTCAAGCAGGCTCAGGCGAGCCACGCGCAGACAGGGTACATCTTCGGGGCGATCATAAACCAGGCTCAGTCGATCGCAATCCTCCACGCTATTGAGATGATCGAGACCCAGGGGGCCCCGACATTGGTCAGCTATCTCGAGAAGCTTCGGGACAGGCCCGACAACGGCAAGTCCACTCTTGCTCTCTTGAAGGATCCGAGATGGATCAAAATCGAACAGGAGGCGACCAGAGTGTTCAACGTCGAGCATACCAAGATGTCGGTGATTAGAACCACGGTGCGGGAGCAGGTCGAGCGGAAAGCTGACTCCAAGGTCATCGTCTTCACCCAGTACAGGGACACCATCGACTTCATCGTGAGGGCCCTCGCCGAGTCGGGTTACGAGGCGGAGAGGTTCGTCGGGCAGGCGGACAGGGCAGGTAACCGGGGGATGGACCAGGCGAAGCAGACGGAGACTCTGAAGAGGTTCAGGGATGGAGACTTCAACATACTCGTCAGCAGCAGCATAGGTGAGGAGGGCCTGCACGTGCCTGACGTCGACTTGGTGATCTTCTACGAGGCGGTGCCTTCGGAGATCAGGTTCATTCAGAGGAGGGGTAGGACGGGTCGGACGACGGAAGGGAGGGTCGTGATACTGCTGGCCGAAGGGACAGTCGATGAAGCTTACTACTACAGCAGTCTCTCCAAGGAGAACCGGATGAGGAAGCTCGTCGGCCAGCAGGATGAAAAACCTGCGAGAAGGACGAAGCGACCCACGTTGCTCGATTTCGTCGAATGAAGCTCGGCCCTAGTTCCTGCTCCCCACAACGGAGACCTTGATGAGGTTGGTGGTGCCCACCATCC
>DASPVO010000004.1:0-91344 GCA_035622335.1 Nitrososphaerales archaeon | reverse complement strand
GCTCCCCCCGTCTCGACTCCTTGAGCCTGCAAGACATGAAGAAGGCTGCCGTCGAGTGTATGCAGCATGCCTACGCCCCTTACTCTCGCCTTAAGGTTGGGGCGGCAGTCCTGACAAAAGACGGCATCATTTTCTCTGGTTGCAACGTGGAAAACGCCGTTTTCTCGAACTCGATATGCGCGGAGAGAACGGCGCTAGTGAAAGCTGTGGCCGAGGGTCACAGGAGAATCAGAGAAGTGCTGGTTACCTCGAGCGCGGAAGAGCCTCTCCTACCATGCGGTACTTGCCTGCAAACCATATCTGAGTTTGCGGAGAGCAGGAGGACAAGAATAATCTCCATCGGGAAAAGCGGCAAGACGGAGACCCACGAAATCGGCAAACTCTTTCCCTCCGGCATCAAGGTCTACAGAGTGATCAGGAAGATTACACCCTGACGACAGCTGAAACTGGGCGACGGCTTCCAATGGGATTCCTCTCGGATCGGTATCTGCTCAATTAACTGCGTGGTGGGGTATGGGTTGTTTCGGAGAGACGCGCCACCAAGGCGTTCTTCAGCTTTCTGAGGCCGTCTCCTCGCAAAGCTGAGATTCTGAGGGTTTGACGTCCCTTCAGGAGGTCATCCTCGATTCTATTTAGCGAACCCTTCACCAAGTCTACCTTGTTCAAGAGCCACAACACCCTGTCTGGCTCCACCTTAAGCTCGTCCAGAATGGCATGGCAGCTGCTCAGCTTTATCTCGATAGACCTCTCGTCCTCGCTCGCGTCAATCAGTAGTAGAACCGCATCGGCGTAGCTGAGTTCCTCAAGAGTCGACTTGAACGAATCAACCATGTATGTCGGAAGTCTGGACACGAATCCGACCGTGTCTGACAATAGAACATTCTTTGAACGCTCTAGCTCGATGGTTCTAGTGGTAGTCGTCAATGTGGTGAAGAGGCTGGGCGAGACTTCCTTGGCCTCAGCGGCGAGCCGGTTGAAGAGTGTCGTCTTGCCACTGCTCGTGTATCCTGCAAGAGACACAAGGGGGATACCCAGCCTTCGCCTGCCCGACCGCTGCACGCCCCGGCTTGCTTGGACCTTTGCAAGCTTCTCCCTTACAACCACCATCTGACGTTTCAGCGCTCTGAACTTGACATCTATTGCTAGCTCGCCTAGACCTGAAAAGCCCGCCCTCTCTCCTGTCTTCGAGTTCCGAACGGCGTCCTTTAGCCTCGGAAGCTCATAATTCAGCTCGGCCAGCTGGACCTGCAGCTTTGCCTCGGCGGTGTTTGCTCTCTTGGCGAATATGTCAAGGATCAGCCTGTCTCGGTCGATGACCCTCACGTTGGCGGCCTTCGACAAGTTGTTCACCTGAGACGACGTCAGCTCTTCGTCAACGATGAGCGTCTTGGAGTGGTTCTGCTCGACTATGTCTCTGAGCTCCAGGGCCTTGCCTGATCCAACGCCGAATTCTGACCTGATGAGCCTCTTTTGGGTGATCAGCTCCGCCACGGAATAGCCGGCTGCCTCGGCGAGTTCCGCAATCTCTTTCTTGGCAAACTCGTCGGGATAGGTCACGACAGTCGCCGAGTCCACGGGTCTCAGCGCCCCGAGCATGGTATAAAACAGCGACCGACAGAGGACGCACAGAAGGCTGGCTCTTTATACGGTGGACCCAGTCGCAGGAAGACTCATGAAGCGATACGATGCCATCATAATTGGCACGGGCTCGGCCATGAACCTCGTGGAGCCCATGATACAGGAGAATCCCAAGATCAAGATCGCGGTCATCGACAAGGACGAGCCCGGAGGAATCTGCCTAACAAGGGGATGCATACCTTCCAAGATCTTGCTCTATCCCGCTGAACTCGTAAGGACCATACAGGAAGCGAGTGAATTCGGCCTCGTCGTAAATATGGGGCGGCCAGACTTCCCAAAGGTGATGGCGAGAATGAGGTCGCTCATCGATGGGGACATCGATTCAATCAGACAGGGTCTGTCCAACTCCGATAACATAGACTATTTTCCTTCAGTGGCCGAGTTCACAGCACCTTACGTGCTGAAGGTCGCGGGCGAGACGATTACTTCAGACATGATTCTTCTCTGCACAGGCTCGAGGGCGGTCATCCCTCCCATCGACGGCCTCGAGGGGTCAGGCTACATCACGAGCGACACCGCTCTGCATCTGAACCAACTTCCAGAGAGCTTGGTCATTGTGGGAGGAGGCTACATAGCGGCCGAATTCGGACACTTCTTCTCCGCGATGGGCTCGAAAGTCACGGTCGTGGGTCGGAACGCCCGCTTCATCCCCGAGCAGGAGCCAGAGGTCTCGGCGCTGGCAAAGGAGGTCCTGGGCAAGTACATGACCATAGTTACGAACCACGAAGTCAGGCGGGTGGAGAAGACGCTGGAGGGCAAGAGGGTCTACGCTGTCAACAGAGCAGACGGGAAGGAATTGGTACTCGAATCGAAGGAGGTCATGATCGCTTCAGGCAGGGGTCCGACGAGCGACATCCTGCACCCTGAGAGAGGAGGCATCAAGACCACGAAAGACGGGTGGTTGGAGGTCGACGAGTATCTGCAGACTTCCATGCGCAACGTTTGGGCGTTCGGCGACGCTGATGGGCGCTATCTCTTCAAGCACGTGGCCAACTACGAGTCGCAGTTGGTTTACTACAACGCGGTGCTCAAGAGAAAGGTCACGGTGGACTATCACGCCGTCCCGAGCGCCGTCTTCACCTACCCAGAGATAGCGAGGGTCGGCCTGGGGGAAAAGGAGGCCATCGAGGCTTACGGAGAGATGCAGTTCTCATAGGCTTCTATCTATACGAGAACACGGCGAAGGGAGAAGCAATCAACGCGAAGGATTACTTCGTCAAGGTCGTCCTAGAGGCCGGGTCGCGCCGGATACTCGGCGCGCACATAATCGGTCCGTATGCTTCCATCCTCATCCAAGAGGTAGTCGACCTCATGTACACAAGGGATAGGGACGCGGCACCTCTAACGAGTTCGATGCACATCCATCCTTCGATGTCAGAGGTCGTAGAGCGTGCGTTCGGGAACCTGATGGAACCTAGGGAATATCACGAACTGCTGACCCGAGCTAGTGAATAATTGCTCTGATTTGACTTGGTTGAGCTTCCCGTTGCCGTCCGCTCAAGCCTCATTCGGACCGGCGGATGCGCTAACCGTTAAGAACTTCTCTTCCTCAGGACGAGTGCCTTGAACCGTGCTGAGAAAGTCCTCAAAGAAATCGAGTCTCAAGTCGACAAGTATCCCATTATCATAGGCCCTGAGCGAGGGATCATTCTGGATGAGGTCGTACTGGAACACGGGCCGCTCAACGTCCTAGAGGTCGGAACGCTCGTGGGCTATAGCGCCATTAGAATGGGTAGACTTCTGTCGCCGAGAGGGAGAATAATATGCGTAGAAGTAGATCCGAAGATTGCGAAGGTTGCAGCCCAGTTCATAAGTAAGGCGGGACTCGAAGACCGCATCTCCATTAGGGTCGGGCCCGCCCAGTCAGTGATTCCGAGGCTGAAGGGGCCATTCGACCTCGTATTCCTTGATGCTGAGAAGAGCGAATACCTCGAATACCTCCACCTAGTTGAGGGGAAAATGAAGCCCGGTGGGGTGGTGGTCGCTGACAACATCAGAAGCCATCCCAAAGAGTTGCGGAACTACCTTGATTACGTCAGGAAATCAGGAAGGTACTCTAGCACCAACAAAGAGTCGATGTCGGACTCCGTCGAGGTCAGCGTGAGGAAGTAACTCGCTGCATCAAAACATCTCCTAACTTAAATAAATCAAGAGAGTGGAAAACACTCGTGGTCCTCGACCTGCCCAGCGGGCGGATAGCCAGGCGCGACCTGATAACTTTAGACGAGAACGCGTCAGTTCTAGATGCGGCCAGGTCGATGGCTAATGGAAACCGGGGCAGCATACTCGTCACTCGCGGAGGAGACATCGTTGGGATCCTCACCGAACGCGACATCCTGAAGAAAGTGGTCGCGAAATCAGTGGACCCCGGTTCTACCAAGGCTAGCGAAGTAATGACCTCGCCTCTCGTCACCATAGATCAAGACAGGCCACTGAGAGAGGCCATCGAGCTAATGAACAGGAAGCACATGAGAAGGATGCTCGTCACCGAAGGGGGCAAGATTGTCGGGATTTTCACGATTCGGGATGTGCTGAGCCATAACAGGGTGTGCCTCTATTGCGGCCAAGAAATCAAATCGATTCTTGACAGCTCAGAACCAGACCAGTACATAGAGTGCGAGTGCGGGTCTCGCTACCACAAGAAATGCGCTGCGACAGTCGTTAACTGCGTCAGCTGTTCGAAGAGCCTCGTTACATACGTGAGCTATCCAGAACCGTCCGAGACATTCGGAGGCTAGGTCAAAGCATGCGGCCTCCATCCAGATTGCTGAGGAGTTGGCCGGCACGAGCGGGAGACGACGCGGCCCTACGGGTCAGGGGGAAACCTGAGAACGGCCCTGTTTCCGCATGGCGATTTTCGTCGCTCAAGGACTACTCCCCTCTGTTGCTAGCGGAGCTGTCGATTCTTCTTCCCGGACTGATACTCCCGCCGCTGGCATCGCAGGTGCCTCTTTCGCAGGTCTGCAGGACCATCAACCTCTGTGCCGGTTCGGCATCTCCGTGGGGAGTAATCACCTCCATCTTTCTTTACGACGACTGGTCTAACTTCGTGCTCCTCGCCCTGACTCTCATCATATTCATCTCCGTCCACTCGATCCTCCCGGGGCATGAAAAGAGGAGAAGAGCCACCTATTGCGCCGCAGCTATGTTCGCTTGCGCGATAACAGCAAATACAATGTTCATACTTGTCTATCCTCACTTGGACTCCTTCGGCCCTTCGGGCGTGATGTACGCCTTCCTAGGAGGACTCATAGGCTTCGCCGTATTGAACATGATCCACGCTACGCGAGGAACTGGATATGAGGGCTCAACAGATCGACGACGCTCTGCAATGATGTTGAACGGGGTGATTGTCGTTCTGGTCCCACTGTTCTTCTTCTTCGACCCGACAGGGTTTCTCTCTGCCAGCATGCACGCAAACGCTTTCGTCCATGGCATCAGCCTCGTCGGGGGCCTGTTCTCGGCATCGATCTACGAGATACCGAGAACCTCAAAGTCAGGAATACGTTAGTGTAGCCTCGGAAGAGAGAACCGTTCCGGACAGCATTCCTTCCGGACGAGAAGACTTTTCACCCTTGTGCTCGGGCGCGAGATCGAATGGAAATCGACGCAGTCCTCTTTGATTATGGAGGTACTTTGGTCAATGAGAAAGAAACTTGGGATAGCGTGAGGCCGAAGGCGACCCGGGCCGTCTACAATTACTTGGTACGTTCGGACCTCGATGTGTCTTCTCCGAGGTTCGAGGAAATCAACTCTCTCGTCTTCCAAAAGTACAGAGATCTGGAGGTGGCAGAGATGAAGGACTTTCCGGACTTGGTCAAGTACGAGGAAGTGATAGAGGAAATCTACGGTGACCGGCCAAAGGGATTGAAGCAGACGTTGGCGAAGGGTGCTACAGATGAGTTCTGGCGCGTAGCGATGAAGAACTTCACGCCTCGACCTGATGTGAAGCAGTCCCTCTCAGCCTTGGACTCGATGGGTCTCAAGATGGCGGTAGTCTCCAACCACCACAATCGAGAAGCGCTCGTCGGGCATCTTGAGGAACTCGGCATCGCTTCCCACTTCGATCCTATCATCGCTTCCTGCGAAGTCGCTATCAGGAAGCCAGATCCGCGAATCTTCAGATACTGTCTGAATCGGTTGAAGGTAAAGCCCAGGCGAGCAATCTTTGTAGGCGACCTGCTGGCCTACGACATCGCGGGGGCAAAGTCGGTCGGAATGCACGCCGTCTTGGTGCCCGATTCGACGACCAAGGCACACAACGAGGGTGTCTCGGTCAAACCAGAATTCGTCATCAAGAGTCTCTCTGACCTTCCCCAGATTGTTTCCAGAATTCAAGGTCTCCCGGGATAGCGAAAAGGTTTTACTGAGAACCTGGAGAGATTCGCGCGCTTGAAGGCTGACCTCCCTTTCAGGTCGATTGTCGACCTTTCGCTCCCTCTGAAGAGTCAATTCACATCGGTCTACCCTGGCTATCCTATGCCCATCAGGTCGGTCATGACCACTGTTAGAGAGGACGGCTACTTCTCCAACCTATGGATATTCGTGGAGCATTCGGGCACCCACGTTGACGCTCCCGCCCACTTCGCTGCGAGGGCCCCATCGGTCGAGAAGGTGCCTCTGGCAACCTACGTCGCGCGGGGCGTCGTCCTGAATTTTGCGAAGCGCCCTCCGCGATACCCTATCACTAAGGAAGACATCAGGAAAGGGTTAGCCGCTAAAGGGGCGAAGGGAAAGGTCGGACGAGGGTACATCCTTCTGTTCTACACTGGATACAGCGCAAAGGCGGGAAGCTCGGAGTGGATGGAGCACCCCGAACTCACGGACGAGGCTTGCAAGTTCATCGCCCAGTTGAAGGTCAACGCCATAGGCTTCGACGCTCCCAGCCCTGACCATCCCCCGTTCCCCGCACACAAGATACTTCTTCCGAAGGGCATCGCGCTCTTTGAGGGGCTGGCCAACCTCGAAAAGGTGCTGAGGAAGGACTTCGTCTTCATAGGAGCGCCACTCCCTCTCGTGGACGGTTCGGCGAGCCCGGTAAGGGCATTCGCTCTGGTGCAGTAGGCTAAAGGTCAGAACAGGTCGAGAAAGTGGGAGACTTCCCACTGAGTCACTTGGTCCGCAGACTGTGCCATCTCAAAGTATCTCTGCGCCAAGAACTCCTCGGACATCTGACGACCCATCGTTCGCCGAAGGAGTTGGTCATTCTTGAGTTCAGAGAGGGCCTCCCCGATTGACCTCGGCATGAGCTTGAGACCCCTGTCAACCAATTCATCGTCTGACATCTTGGAGGCATCAACGAGCAAGGGTTCGCCTGGATCGAGCTTCTTTTCTATCCCTTCAGATCCCGCAGCCGACGCGCAGGCCAGCAAGAGGTACTGGTTGCAGGTGGCGTCGGGCATCCTCATTTCAATTCTGGATTGCTGTCCCCTCTCATCCGGAATGCGGATTGCAGCGCCGCGATTCCCTGGTCCGTAGGCGACTGCGTCGGCGTTCCATCTCCCCGGCAGCAACCTTCTGTACGAGTTGACGCTGGGCGCCCCTATGGCGCAGAGGGCTCTCATGTGCCTGAGAAGTCCACCGATGAACCAGATAGCCTCGTCGCTAAGGCCTAACTGCTTGCTTCCACGCCCTCCTGAGAATACGTTGGTTCCGCGTCTGTCCAACAGATTGAGATGGACATGCAGACCGCTCCCCCACCAATCCGCGCCTATCTTCGGCATGAACGACGCGACCAGCCCATGCCGGCGCGAGACTCCCTTCACGACATCCTTGAAGTAGACCAGACCGTCTGCAGCTTTCATTCCCGGCTCGGGCGCAACGTCCACCTCCAACTGCCCTCTTCCCCCCTCCACGTGTGCCTTGACTGGCGTGACGTCGACGGCACGGAGGGACCCGACCATCTGGCTCAAGAGCTCTCTGTGCTGGTCGAAACCCGCCTGCGTCTGTATCCCGCTGTCGTCTGCCGGGATGGGCCTACCATCAGCGATGACTATCTCGTGGAACTCGCCCTCAAACCCAGCAACGAGCTTCCGACCTGAACGCTCCGCCTTGGCCAACTCTCTAGAAAGCAAGCTTCGCGCACAGTATGGCGAAGGGGTTCCATCTGCCTCCACCAGCTCTCCAATCATTCTCGCAGTGTCCGGTGCGTAGTCGGGAAACACTAGGGTCTCCGGAACTGGCACTATTCTGACATCCCCTTGTGAAATGTCCAATCTGGAACCTGGCGTAAGCGGGGCCACGGCGTTCATGTCGAGGTTCGCCTTAGCGGTTTTCACGCCCTCGCGCAACAGGGAATCAACGTTGCCGGCCAGCACCGGTTTTGACCTGGTCACTCCCGCGAGGTCAAGGTAAGAAACGCTCACGAGCCTGACCCTGCTCTTGATCAGCCTGCGTCGAGCCGTGGCACGATCCAACGAGATGATGACGCCGGTGAAGTTTTCTTAAATGTTCGGCGAGCGGTGAAGCAGCGTGGGCAGTTCAGTGGACCTGAGCGACGTGCCGACCGTTGACGTCCACTGCTTTTCTTTCGCTCCAAACGAGAAGATGTCGAAGCACTCGCTGGCAAGACTCTTCACTGCGGGCGGGCCAACGGTCATGAGTGTGAAAACGAGACCGGGGGCGAACGAGCTCGGGACGTCGGTGGCGTACGGGAGGCTAATCCATGAGCTTTCGCTGCTTCTGGGGACTGGAAAAGATGAGGCAGACGTGCTCGCTGCCAGGAACAGAGAAGCACACAATTTTGCGGGCTACGTCAAGATGCTGATGGAAGACGCCAAACTGACCACCCTCTTCCTCGACAACGGGATTGAGCCGACCCCGTTCGAGGAGTTTTCGAGCTTCGTGAAGCTGCGCCTCAGAAGGACATTTCGGATCGAGCCACTGATCAAGAGGCTGCTGGAGGACTCTCGGGACTTCGCAGAGCTTCTCCAAGAGTTCGATAGGGTGACTGCCGCTGCGGTAACGAAGGGCGGCTTCATCGGCTTCAAATCGGTCATCGCCTACAGGACTGGTCTTGGAATAGAGCCTGCTTCAGAGACAGACGCGAGAAGATCGTTCGGGCGTAGGGGCGTGCGTGACGAAAGAGGCTGGTTCGGGCCCAAGGTCAAACTGCTGAGAGATTTCCTCCTCAGACGAACTGCAGAGACGGCCTACAGGCATGGCGTCTTCCTTCAGATACACACAGGTCTGGGCGACACGGACGTTGTGGCGGACAAGTGCAATCCCCTGCGACTGAAGGCCTTCCTGATGCAAGAGGAAGTCCTGAAGACGAAGGTCATTCTCATCCATGGTGGCTTCCCGTATACGACTGAGGCAGCGTGGCTGTCAAGCGTCTTCCACAACGTGTACTTCGAGCTTTCGACTCCCTTCCCTCCCACTTACATGCCTGCGCTTTCCAAGAGAAGGATTCTAGACGTCCTTGAAATGGTTCCTGCCTCGAGGGTTCTCTATGGGTCTGATTCGATCGAAATACCGGAGCTGCATTGGCTAGCTGCCAAGATTACAAAGCGCTCTCTTGGCGAGGCTCTTGAAGAATTGCTCTCATCGGGAGTCATCAGCGAAAAAGATGCTCGTAGAATAGGGGGCGACGTTCTGAGCAAGAATGCGACTTCGCTCGTCAGACGCTAGGCTCGAACGGCTGACCCCAGCCTTCTCGGATCGGCCGCTCCTTCGACACCTTCGTCCTCGAACTTCAGGGCCTGGACGCCGCCGAAATACATGTCCAAACCCACTCTCTGCCTCAAGCCTCGCAGAGGTCCCATCGCCTCAGTCGACAGCCCGCCCTCAGCTAGAGTCTCTTCACCAACGGGATGGATTCGGGGCGCGGCGAGAGCCTCCCTAAGCCCCATTTGTGCCACTGTCACGTTGAGGATCACCTGGAGTGCCGAGCTGATTATCCTCTCTGACCCGGCTCCTCCGAGGGCCAGCAGTGGAGACCCGTCCTTGAAGACGATCGTGGGACACGTGCTGCTGACAGGCCTCTTTCCTGGCGCGACAGAATTAGGCCTGCCCGTGGCGACATCGAAGTCGTGCATCTCGTCATTCAATAGCACGCCCAGTCTCGGTACCGTAATGCCCGACCCGTAGTAACACTCTATCGTTTCTGTGGCCGCGACCAGGTTGCCCATTCTGTCCGCGACGCAGAAGTGGGTGGTAGAGCCCGGGCTGTCTACGGAGCGTTCTCTTCTCCCGTGCACCGATTTTGAGCCTATCTCCTCCGACAGCGACCGCAAGTCTCGCTTCAAGAGCTGCTCCACAGTTGGTGAAAGGACGAAGTCCGGGTCGCCGAATCTTCCCCTCTCCGCCAGCACGGTCCTGAGCACTTCGCTAACCAGTCCCAAGTACTGTGCTTCCGAGGCTCCCTGTCGAAGCCCGAGCTCATCCAGGAGTCGAAGCCCGAGTAGAAGCAGAGTTCCACCGGCGCTTGGGGGTGGCATCGAAACCACTCTCATCCCCCAGACGGTCTCTTCCACCGGCTCTCTCCACTTCGACTCATATTTGCCGAAGTCGTCTTCTGACAGTAGGCCTCCTAGTCTCGTAACAAAAGTCGATATCTCCCGGGGGATAGAACCAGAATAGAAGCCCGTCCCACCGTCTTCGGAGAGCATCTTCATCGTATCTGCCAGAGCGGGCATGGAACCGCGTCGCCCGTTGCCGCCAGACGTGAAGGTCCTCATCGTCTCTTCGTAGGCTCTGATCTTCTCGAGGGTTCCGTTGCGATTCTCTGCGAGGACGGTCTCGGAGGCCCTCTCACAGGCCAAGCCTGAACCTGCGGCCTCTACAGCGGGGCGTGCCACCCCTTTGTAGCTCATGGTTCCGTACTCTTCGAGCATTCGCATGTGCCCGGACAGGAGGCCTGGCGTTGCTACCGAGAGAGGTCCCCTGCTGTTCTTTCCTTTGCCGTCTCCAACGAAGACGTCCGGCTTTACAGCGAGCGGCGCCGTCTCTCGGTAGTCAAGCGCTACCGTCTTTCCCGATGCAGTGTGGATCAATGCAAGCCCGCCTCCTCCAATCCCCGAAAAGGCAGGTTCGACGACGCCGAGCATCAGGGACGTAGCAATGGCCGCGTCCACGGCGTTACCGCCAGCCCTGAGTATCTTTGCGCCTGCGAGAGAGGCGATCGAGTGCGCAGAGACGACGATGCCTGACTTCGACAGTTGCGTCATCTCGTGCTAGAACGAATACGTTAGGTTCATATATTTACTTCAACCAGTCGACATCCTCAGGTCAAGATTGGAGACCAAACATTTCGTAAGAGATGCTACTGGCCTCGTGAGGGAGTACAGCACTCTCGACACGCTTCTGTTCGCCTCTGCGTTCGTATTCGCGCTTGTCTTCACGATTGAGCAGTTTGCGTGGTTCTACGGCAACACTCTGGGAGCCGACCTGACCAGCACGCTGCTCTTGGCCTCGATTCCATTCATCTTCCTCATGCTCGCTTATTGGGCAATCGCCGTCGTAATGCCCCGAACCGGAAACGACTACGTCTGGGTGAGCCGCATATTCCATCCTTCGATCGGCTTCACCTGGGGCTTGATTTACGTCCTGATTGTGTTCCTGGCCGCTTTCATAGGCGCAGGCACAGGACCTTTGTCGTTCGCAATCTCCTCGGTATTCGCCACCGCAGGGTTGATGTCAGGGTCGTCATACCTCACCAACCTTGGGACCTACTTCGGCACGGCCATAGGGACGTTCGTCCTCTCCATTCTTTTCACGCTGATGGTAATGCTATTCACTCTCTTCGGCAACAAACTCATCAAGTGGTTCCTGTACGTCACCTGGATCGTCGCAATAATAGGGATGCTAGTGATGTGGTACATCCTCAGCACCACGAGTAACGCGACGTTCGTTGCCAACTGGAATTCGCTTATTGGGAGCACAAACGCATCCTACACCTATTCCGCCCTTCAGCACACCGCGGTCACTCAAGCGAGCTTCCCAGGTTATGCCCTCGGTTTCGCAGGAATAGTGGCGGCGTTGCCCTTCGCCTTCCTCTTCCTCTTCGGCGGCAACTACGTGAACGCGTTCGCAGGCGAGGTGAAGAACGTTCGAAAGTCCATCCCAATAGCCCTGTTCCTGTCTCTAATCTTTGGTCTCGGGTATTGGATATTTACTTCGCAGCTTACCGCCGCTGTGGTAGGCAAAGACTGGCTTACGCAGGTTGGATTCGGCTGGCTTACGGGTGGGTCTGTGCCTGGCACGAAGTATTTCCCTCTGCCTTACCAGCCGACTCAGCCCCTGTTCCTTGCAATCGCGGCATATCCGAACACCAACCTTATCACTTTCATGTACATCACTTACATCATCGGTTCACTGGGACCTCTCTTCGCATACTTCTGGATCCCTGGCAAGTACCTATTCGCATTCTCCTTCGACCGAGTGATTCCCACCAAGTTCGCCGACGTGAGCGACAGGTTCCATACTCCGTACGTCGCGGTGCTGACGACAGCCGCCATCGCGATAATCGCGGAATACCTTTACTCCTACCTAGGCTATTCATCATACTTCACGATGGGGACCGTGCTGTGGGGAATCTCATACGTCGTCCCAGGTCTAGCCCTCATGGTCTTCCCCTACGTGAAGAAGGACCTGTTCGCGTCGGCGCCGGGATGGATCGGGAAGAAGGTTGCGGGCATACCCCTGGTATCCATCGTGGGACTGGCCACGGTCATAGGGTTTGGCTACGTTGGGATAGATGCCTACGGCAATCCATCCATCACATCTCCCAACTCCGACAGCCTGGCTCTTCTCGGTTTCCTGATAGTCTTCGGCTTCGTCGTCTATTTCGCAAGTAAGGCTTACCACAAGAGCAAGGGAATAGACATCTCGATGGCGCTGAAAGAGATTCCGCCAGAGTAAGCTGGGAATCCTTCTCCGCACTCTGCCCGCCTCCGACCAAAACATGCCCAGCCCAGCCCGCGACTTGACCGGGTACGGACCACGACCTCCCAGATTCAAGTGGCGTGGGGGGAAGCGCCTCGCTCTTTCTCTGGTCATCAACTACGAGGAGGGCTCAGAGCACTCCCAGCCAGTGGACAAGATGGTCGAGGGGATCGGCGAGTTTCTCCCGGTGGACGTGCAGCTTCGTGACATAGGCAACGAGAGCAGTTACGACTACGGACCGAGGGTCGCGATATGGAGGATACTTGACACGCTCAGGCAGTACGGAGCTAGGGCGACCTTCTTCGCCACGGCTGTGGCCCTCGACGGGAACAGGATAGCGGCGAAAGCGATGACCGAGGCGGGTCATGAGGTCTGCGACCACGGTCTGAGGTGGACCGAACACTACCGTTTCAGCTACGACGAAGAAAGGTCGATGATAAGGAAGTCCGTCA
This sequence comes from Nitrososphaerales archaeon, assembly GCA_035622335.1. Classification (GTDB taxonomy): domain Archaea; phylum Thermoproteota; class Nitrososphaeria; order Nitrososphaerales; family Gagatemarchaeaceae; genus DATJAJ01. Next base: position 78,370 of record DASPVO010000004.1, on the reverse strand, counting down.
GGATGATAAAGGAGATAACGGGGAAAGAGCCGGTCGGGTTCTACGCGAGAGAGCCGAGCGTCAACACAATCAGAATCGTGCAGGAGATGGGAAACTTCATCTACGACTCCGACTGTTACGACGACGACCTTCCCCACCGGTACGGAAAGAAGGGGATCCTCCTGTTGCCCTACACCCCCGATGCGAACGACTTCCACTTCCAGTCTCCCATGCACAGGTTCTCCAACTCGTCGGACTTCCTTGCGTACCTGAAGGACAGCTTCGAAGTGCTGCACGAAGAGGCGCAGACCTCTTCCAAGATGATGTCAGTGGGCCTCCACTGTCGAGTCATCGGGCGGCCGGGAAGGATTCTGGCTCTGCGAAGGTTCCTAGAGTACGCGTCCAAGTTCGATGACGTTTGGATTGCGACTAGAGAAGAGATTGCGCGCGACTGGATAGAAAGGGTCGAGCCTTCGCTGCGCGGAGACGACCTGCGATAACCTCTAAAGGCGGAAGCCTGGCACCGAGAGAAAGTTGAGCGTCCTAGCTGATTCCTTCGACGAAGCTGGAAGGGTCCTAGCCGAGGCTGAACGCCGAAAGGTCACTCTGCGGCTAATAGGGGGGCTCGCAGTAAAGTTTCGATGCCCATCGGCCAGGTCGGAACAGCTTAAGCGCAAATATCTTGACATCGACTTCATGGGTCTCGCCAAGCAGTCGAAGGAGATCAAGAGTCTCTTCGGCGACCTGGGCTATGAACCTCGATCTCGGTTCAATGCCATGATGGGCGCAAAGAGGCTGATATTCAATGATTTGAAGAACGACAGGAGGGCCGACATATTCCTAGACGTATTCGAGATGTGCCACAAGTTCGACTTTCGGGACAGGCTGAAGCTCGATTCTTCCACCCTCCCCCTTGCCGACCTGCTTGCAACGAAGCTGCAGATTGTTCAGGCGAATGAGAAAGACTACAGGGACATGGTCTCGCTCTTCCTCGACCACGATGTCGACTCCTCAGACGGAGAGAACATCAACGGAACCTATCTGGCGGACATGTGCTCTAAGGACTGGGGCGTCTACAAGACATTCGTCGTCAACCTCTCGAAGATCCCCACCTTCATCGATTCGTTTGGCCTAACCCCTGAAGCCTCCTCTCGATCCAAGGCCGGTGTCGCGAAGCTCAACTCCATGATCGAAGCGAAGCCGAAGAGCCTCGGATGGAAGATGAGGGCGAGAGTGGGAGAGCGAATGCCCTGGTACGAGCTGCCAGAGGACGACAAACTCGTCGTCTCCGAGTAGTCTGAAGATTAGCCGGAAGTCAACAGGTGTGACTTTACCTTTTCTCCCTCTATGTCGGCCAAAAACCCCTTCAGAATGCCTTCGCCATATTCGCTTCCGGGATTCACGCACATCGTCTTCCCTATGTTGACGATCCCACGCGATTCGTGTATGTGCCCGTGCAAACCCAGCATTGGCTGATACTTTTCCAACGCAGCCCTGCAAGCGGTGCTCCCAGCAGAGATCATCTGGACTTGGCCGGCCTGCACCACGACCTTGAGATTCTCGTCTATCTTAGGCGCCTGGTCTATCGGCGTGTTGATCGGGGGAACATGGATGTTGAAGATGGCCGTCTTCATGTTTTGGACCTTGGTGGCCATCGCGTCTATCTTGACAGCAAGGTCCGGCTCGTCCACCTCCCTCTCGCTGTTCCAAGGGGTGCGGTTGGTGGTGCCAAGCGTGATCATCTCATGGTCTTTGTCTAGGTTGACCACCCTCTCTTCCGGGTTGACGACATAACCCGACGAACTCAGAACCGGGTCGATTTGGAATATGTCGTCGTTTCCTGGAGAGATCCAGCATGTGACAGAAGTCTTCCCCAACCTCTCCTCGGCCAGGGCCATCCAGGCCTTCACTCGTTCGACCATCAGTTCGTTGAACAAGTCTTTCACCTTCTTGGGGTCTGCAGACAATTCTTCAAACTCCTTCGGACTTACCAATTTCGTGTAGGACCCCGAATCGCTCGCCTTGATGATGAGCTCATCGAGCTCCGCCTTGCTCTTCAAAACCTGCTGTGTACCTTGATAGGAACAGGTGTATGTTCCGTTGGCGTCCTCGACGATCGGTATCATCACCTTGCCTGTTATGTCCCCACCAAGTATCAGGCAATCCGCGCTGTAGAACTTCGCGGCGTTGAGAAACTTTCTGAAGCACCTGTTTGACCCGTGTACGTCCGTGATGAAGTAGATTCTGGTCTTCGCCACGTCGACCGCGTCAGGTCCGGAGTTAATTAATCTAGGCGAGGGGTCATATCTCTGATCCCCTTTACCAGGATGTTTCTTGAGACTTCCAGCTGTCCGCTCTCGGCGTATTAATCTAGGAGCTACCAAATCTGACGGCGTGCCCACTCTAAGGATGGAAGGCAGAGAGATTAGCTACTCAATCATCCGGGGAACGGGAAGGAAGTACACATACCTGAGATTCGGCCCTGGGCCCGTGCTCGAAATCGTCATTCCGAGGGGCGTAACGGTGGACGTGAAAGCCTTGTTAGAGACCAGACAAAGCTGGATACTAGGCCGTCTGCTGACGCTGTCAAACGGGCAGGTACTGAGCAAGGACTCGGTGATGTTCAAGGGCGAGAGGTTGAGGATAGTCTTCCAGCGGACTTCTGGGGAAGAGAGTCTGGCTCAGAATCGGGACAGCGTGATCATCCGAGCTGCGGACGAGAGGTCAATACCCGAGCTCGTGCGGAGGTGGTTCTTGGCCGAATCGTCAGCCTACGCAATCGGGGAGCTTAGGAGGATGGCAGAACGCTTTGGGGTCGAGTACAGACGGGCGGACGTCAGGGAGATCAAGAACTGGGGTTACTGCACAAGAGACAAGCGCGTCACTTTCAGCTGGCAGCTCGCGGCCCTCCCGGATAGGCTGAGAGAGTACGTCCTGCTTCACGAGCTCGCTCACCTGACGGAGTTCAACCACTCTCGACGGTTCAAGAGGAGACTGGCCGTGCTGTGCCCTGACTACAGGGCGAGGGAGAGAGAACTTGCGAAGGTCGTCCCTTGTTCTCCTCTGACGCTGGAATGAAGTCGCTGAGCATCCTTTTAACCTCATGATGCGAGAGGATGAGGTGTGTATTGCAGCAAGTGTGGTGCACAGAACGACGACAACGCGGCATTCTGCGCGAAGTGTGGGGCTCCTCTCAAGGCTAACGCGAGCCCGACGATGCAACCTCAGACCGGTTCGCAAGGTACGTCCGGCATGACTCAGGCTCAGCGGAAAGACCCTATCGTTGCGGCAATACTGAACTTCTTCTGGGGAATAGGCTATCTCTATCTGGGATACCAGAAGGTCATGGGCATCCAAACGGTTCTCTTCGTTGTGGGGGTACTTGTCGTGGATGTCATCCTAGCTTTCGTTCCCTTCATTGGAGGGGTTCTGGCACTGCTGATAGCGATTATCTTGGTTGTCGACGGCTATCAGAAGGCCAAGGGCGAGAAGGGCCTCAACTTCATTAACGTCCAGTAGAAGCCGAGAAATCTAAGGATAGAGCCGCTCGTCCGTCTCGGCATCTTCTAGTATAATCGCCTTGTAAGGGCAAGACTGAGCCGCCTTGAAGACGCGCTCCGGGTTTGGAGGGCGTTCGTTCGCTACGACCAATGGTGCTGGGTCGAAGAACGATTTCTTCTTGTCCCAGTCGATGTGGAAGACCTCGGGCGCCAAAGAGACACAGCTTGAAGCGCCCATGCACAGATCTTGATCCGTCCTTACCTTGACCCGCTTTCCTTCCACCACTATCCCGCTCCACCAACGCGTTTCCTTCTTCCTCCCCGGCCTGAAGTAGTACGCTGCAGCAAGGACACCCGAAGAGGCCGCAAAGAGGTACACGCCGATGTCAAAAGGGTCCAATGTGGTCGCTGACCGCGGAGATGGGTATAAACGAATCTGCCCTGAGATTCTCCCGGCTAAGCAATGATGCGGACGAATCGATTACCTTCGCTCCCGACCCAAGTCGTTAAATTCTCTGCGCTCGTCTGCTAGTGTCGCAAGTGGCGAACCCTAGGAAGCGCAGGGGAAGGAGGAAGGCTGTTAGGACAATACCGAGGTGCCCCAACGACAATGCGAAGCTCCGACGATCTGGGACTCCCGGCAGGTACCTTTGCCCACGGTGTGATACTCTTTGGACACCAGCAGCTCTGAAGTCGCACAGGCGGAGCGTAGAACGCCTAAAGGGACAGAGTTAGTTCCCAGCTGTTGGAGTGAAGTCAGCTAACCTTTTACGCTGGCAGGAGATTGAAGACGTGTGATATCTGAAGACAAGGAGAAGCTGAAACAGCGGCTGACTCCAAAGCAGTACGATGTCTGTGTCAACAAGGGGACGGAGAGGGCATTCACTGGAGAGTACTGGAACAACCACGAAACGGGAGTTTTCAAGTGTGTCGTTTGCGGCGCTCCCTTGTTCAGCTCCGAGACCAAGTTCGAGTCTGGTACCGGCTGGCCGAGCTTCTGGGAACCGGTCTCTAATTCGAGCGTGAAGGAGACGTCAGATAACAGTCTGTGGATGAGAAGGACGGAGGTCACGTGCTCGAAGTGTGGCTCGCACCTCGGCCACGTATTCGACGACGGTCCAAAGCCCACGGGTCTGCGTTACTGCATCAATTCTGCCTCACTGAAGCTCGCAAAGGACGAGCCGAAGAAACCGTAAGCGGTCATCGCGACCACTTCTGCAGTTAGTCGAATAATTCCGACCTAGGATTTCTTTGGTCGATGTTCCCCAGAGTCCCTCGTGCAATCCAGACCTGGCCAGCAGATGTCCCGCGAGCAGAAGCTCCAGTGGTACGCGACGCAGTTGATGGAGGATGCAGCGACGGCTGAAAAGTCTGGAAACCAAGAGACCGCGATCAAGGCATACCTGAACGCATCTGATATTCTCCTGCTTCTGTCCAAGAAAGAGACGAATTACGTAGCTTGGAAGAGTCTCGCCGACCGGGCCGAACACTGTCATAAGAAGGCGAGGATGCTAATCGCCCAGAGGCCTGATCAGTCAGGCCAGAGCGGTCTGGTCTAGGCTCTTAGAAAGCAGGGTCTCGCCCGGTACTACGAGCATCCTTCGGTAGAGGACGATTGCACGTATCTTCCCAAACCGACGGGCGACTTGGCCATAGCTGGTCTTTGAGAAGCCCCTCGACCTGAACAAACCAACGGATGCGGCGTTGTGTCCCTCGACGCTGGCGAAGGCTTGGTTCAGACCCATCCCCTTGAATAGCTGGATCGCATCATCAAGAAGGAGTCCGCCTATCCTTTTTCTCCTTTGGCTCTCGGCTACAGCGATGTAGAACACGTACCCCAGAGTGCCGTAGAAACTCGTCAGCATGGTGACCCCGACGGGGTTTCCCTCAAGCTCAGCCTCCCTGACGATATCGATCTCCCCGAGGGTCCGTTTGGCGTGCCTCAGGTAGAGACCCTCGAAGCTCTGTTCCAAAAGTGGTAAGAGTTTCTCCCTGTCCTCCCCGTCGACCTGGACGACGCGAACCTCGCCGTCGACAGCAGCTATGAAGGAAACACCCTGCGATGGTTTCCCGAAAATATCTTGGAGCGGTCGGTCGAATCAACATCCAGGCCTTCCACGAGCTTTAGTCCCGCCATGTAGGTCATGACGGGGTAGTCCGTACCGAAAAGAACCTTGTTCCCTCCGTCGGAATAGTGTATCGCTTGACCGATGCTCTTCGTCAGCCAGTCAACGTAACGGTCAGAGTACTTGCTTCCGCCGACGACCAGGCCAGAGACGTCCGCGTAGACATTCGCGTGCTTGTAGATCAACTCACCCACGTCGTGTATCCAAGGGTTGCCGAAGTGACAGGCTACCATCTTCAACTCGGGTCTGCCGTTGGCGACCGCGTCGAGGGTGAGTGGATGAGATGCGACAAGACTGCCGTTGCTCCGTGCGGTGTCTCCCGTATGATAGAGCACCGGCAGGGACTGTTCTTCGGCGAAGTCGTAGAGTGGAGTGAAGAGTGGGTCGCTGGCGTAGACTTGCACGTAACCGAGCCTAATCTTGAAGCCGGCGACGGTCCCCCTGTTCTTCCGAGCCAGGACTAGGGCCGCTTCAACCTTTTGAGGTTCAGGCTCGACTGTGAATATTGGAGCGAGAACGTCTCCGCTCTTCGCGCAAAGCCTGAGGACGTCCTCGTTGGGCAGCGGTGAACCGTCATCCAGGGGCGGACTGAGCAGATAACCGTGGGAGATCGAGTTCCCTTCCATCAGATCAAGGAGCTCAGAGAGATTGTATCGCAATCCGTTCTTTCTGGCGTAGGGAATGAGTGCATCATCCTTCCTCTCTGAAAGGTGGATGTGAGCGTCAATGATTCCGCGCAACTGGGGGCCGCGAGTTGCGTTTCGAATAAAACGTTTCCCCCGCGTCGTGTCATGTTCGCGGGGGCCGGTGCCTCGCTAGGATTGCTCTGATGGTACGATTTGGACGTCCAGCGGTTTCTCTCCTCTCAGCAGTCGAAGAGGGAGCGTCTTTCCCACAGTCTCTCTCCCCAAGAGAAGGTGGAGGTCATGGAGAGTCTCGGTCGGTTTTCCGTCCAACTTCAGGATGACGTCTCCCATTGCCAAGCCAGCGGCCTTCGCAGGGGTACCTGGCTCTGCAGACAGCACCATCAGGCCGGACGTCTGTGCGACTTCGGTCCTGCCGGCCAGCTCTTCCGGAAGCCTGACCTCGTCCAGGTAGACCCCCAGGAACGCGCGCTTGACCTTACCGTCCTTTTCAAGGTCCTGCACCACCTCCTTGACCGAGTCAATCGGCACGGCTATCCCACGCAGGTTGAAGTAGGCTACGTCAAGGCCTACCATCCGACCCGACGCATCAACCAGAGGTCCTCCGGAATATCCTGGGTTGAGAGGAGCGTCGGTGACAATCGCGTTCTCCAATGTGCTGCCCCAACCCGAGAGTGTCCTCTTCGCCGACGTCACAACGCCCGAGGTGACGCTCGGTTCTCCGCCGAGCGCATTCGCGAAGGCCAAGACGAGCTGTCCAGCCTTTATCCCGCTAGAATTCCCGAGCTCTATGGGGACGAGGTTGTCGGTCTCTATCTTGAGGAGCGCCACATCGTTATCGAGATCTGTTCCAAGCACCTTCGCATCGTACTTCTTTCCATCTCGAAGTTCGACCTCGACGGACTCTGACCGGCTCACAACGTGAGCCGCGGTCACGACCTTGCCATCAGAAGACCAGACGACTCCCGTGCCTCCTCGCCGGCCTCCCCCATCAATCTTCACGACTGACTGGGAGACCTTTGCGGACAACGAAGTCAAGGCCTCCGAAAGCGATTCCAGAAACTGTGTTGAATTTGTCATGAACTGTGGGTAGAAAGCGCCCCTATTTGTTGAGTGGTTAGGCGGCTTGCCCAGTCACATCTACAGCCGTTTCTGGTTCGGCGAGGGTCCAGAATTTGAGCGTCCTTTCACCCCGTCGCGTAAACAACCATGAGAGCTGACCCAAGAGCTCGTAAGACCCCTTTATCGCATCATCAATACTGACCCCGACACGGATCTTTGCCTCGACTGAGAGAGACGATCCGCCGAACCTTCCCCTGACCAGGACGCCGCCATTCTCGGTGGTCCAGTTCAGCACGGTCTCCTGCTCGTTCTTGGACAGTCCCAACCATCGCAAGGACCCGAACCAACTTCCGACTAGCCGCGGTGCGAGATATTCGACTCTAAATCCCCTGGGAAGCACCGTCTGCATCAGAGGGATTGTTTCTCTCGAGCTCGCAGCGACTCGGGAGTACTCGAAGCTTCGAACCACCGAGTAGCCCTCATCCGTTCGGGTCAAGAATCCGTCCTCTTCGAGCCTGTCGAGAGCTCTTGAGAGTGACTCCGGATGCATACCAAGGCCACGGCGAACGCCGTCGAAGGTGAAAGACGACAGGTTTTCTGAGCTCAAAAAGCCCATGATTTTCTCTTCTTTGGTCCCTGCCTCGCCTACTGGCCCATCCAACGGAGCAACGGCGGAAGCCCAATATTTCAATCTGACTCGGTCAGAGCCTTTGTTGCCGTTCCACTGAGCGATTCCCCCCTTGATAGTATCTCCAGATACGCTCTTGCTGGGACATCACGTAGTCTTTCTCATCCTGGGACAGCTTTGGATTCTGACTCTTTTCGTTCGGTCTCCTTATTCCCTCAGGGACGTCCTTCCAACAAAAGAAACCACCGCCAGGAAAACCCGTGTCCTTGCGCACGACGATTGCAGCAAACCCAGGCCCTCCTTTTCTCTCTTCGTCCCTGTCTATTTCCCCCAGGATACTGACGACGCTCTCCTCTGCCCTTCCGCCCCGGGTGAACCCAAATTTGTTCATCAGATAGCCGTAGGTCACCTTTCGCCTCTCCAAAGCCGCCTTGAGGAGTTCCTTGCGGACCTCTTCCCTCGACACGAAGGCGGACTATCCTGATTCCACTTTAAGAGTTCCTAAAAACACGCTAGGATATCTTCTTGACCGGAACCTGGATTTCGGTGTTGGCCCAAGCCCTTGTGCTCTTCCAGGGGTCACCCGTGTAGACCTCTCGAGCCTCCCCTGCCTCCTTGTACTCCTTCTCCTTCTTTCTCCATTCGATCCACCCGGAGAGCCCGCAGTAGATCACACGTGGAGATATCTTGTCAGGGTCAAACCTGATAGAGGCGACCAGTTGCGGAGGCAGCTCTCTGATCCGTATGCCTCCTCCTGACCTAGCCCTGTCCTTGATCTCTACGCACGCCTCCCACTTTCTCTTGTTGCCGTGCATCCCAGGAGAATCATGTTCCAGGAAAAACCACCGTCCCGTCCTGATGCCTTTCTCCCTCGCCCAGGCAATTATCTTGTAGAATTCGTCACGCATCATATCCGTTCCCCGGTAAGCTCCAACGTATGTGACCGAAGCTACCTTACATCCGGAGAATTTCCTGATCGCGAAGTCTACGACCACGGGCGCCTATGTGCGCTGGATTTCTATTTAAGGTCAGCCTGCCCAGCCTAGTAGATTCCAAGCTCGTGCAGGGTCTTCGCACCCTCGAGTCCATTCCTCCGGGCGACGCATCTCGTGCAGATTGCCCATCGAACTCTGGTCCTTGGACTTTCTCCGCTCTCCACGCCCATCACGAGGTCACAGTCAACGCAGCGTACGATCACCGTCCTCGAGCGCTCCGGTTCGCGGGGCTCTCTTCTCACGGGCCCTCAACCGCTGTGCGGGATATAACGGCCAATCATCTGAAATTTTACGTACCAGACTCGAGGATTAGCAACCGCCAATCTCTTCTAGAGCATGCTTGTTGGCAGCTGTGTACTGTTCCAATCAAGGCTTCCTGATGTTCGTCACGAGAAGCTTGAATTGGAGAGTCTTGCCAACCATGGGGTGTCTCCCGCTCTTCCCGTATGCTCTTTCGGGCGGTATCGTCACTTCTTTGGTTTCGTTCAACTTCATTCCCATCAGCGCTTCTTCGAACCCGGGAATCACTTGGTGCGCGCCAAGGACCACTTGAAGCGGCTTGTAGTCGCGAGCGGGATTGAAGAGCCCTGCGCTGACCGCCTCCGACTTCATGCTCGTGTCGAAGACCTTTCCGCCAGGAAATTTCCCCACATAGTGCACAGACACCGTGTCACCCTTCTCGGCGATTAAATCAGGCATCCCGTCCTTTCTCCAAGGGCTGTCACTTAACGGTTCTGACCTGTCTGTCCCATCCTGCGTTATCTTTATCTCGGCACGCACTGCGGTCGCGGCAATTGCCAAAGCGAGCGTTCACAATCGACACGGGGAGAGAGAAAATCGAAGTCGAAGGCTACGAACACGAGAAAGTCGCTGTAAAGTACCTGATGAAGCGAAGGCGGAGCCTCCTTTCGACCAAGGACCAACAGAAGGTGGAGAAGCTCTATGCCGAACTTCCTGTAACGGTCAAGATAGCGGGCAAACAACTGACGAAGTCGTACAAGGTGTCTTGGGAGAGGGTGAGCACGGGCGAGTTCGCAGGAGCTAGGTTCACCTTCACGCTGGAAGAGGCCTGAGGCGACCTCCGCTGCCAGCCTCCCGAGTCGCTCGCGAAAGTGGACGGAAAATGGGTGATGAATACTTTGGAGTGGAGATAAACCGCTCAGGAAAGGCGACCCTATATCCTTTCACGGACTATTTCAAAGGATTTGAGAGGGTGCAGGCACTCAGAGAGCTCTTCGGAGCTGAGACCGCTTCTGTGCTCAAAAAACTCCGCGTCGAGTTCTATTCCGCACGATACGGATACATGGGAGTAAACGACGAAGACGGCCACATTCTCATCAGCCTTCACCACCTTCAGACGAGCGACTTCAAAGTGCTTTACCTCGACATAGTACACGAACTCTTTCACATCAAGCAGCACATGCAAGGCAAGAAGCTCTTTCTCGACGACTACGAGTACGTGGACAGTCCCATAGAGATCGATGCGTACAAGTTCACCGTCAAAGAAGCCAGAAGGATAGGAATGACCACAAAGGAGATCATAGACTACCTAAAGGTGGAGTGGGTAGACGAGAAGCAACACAAGCGATTCATAAGGAGGCTCGGGCTCGGATAACCGACTGTCCCCCGAAATACGAGCCTTTATCCGGAGGGATGGCTCGGCCAGAGACCGATGAACAGGAGAGGCGGCCGAGACGCATACGCAAACGCGATTGAGAAGGTCAGGTTGGAGCATCAGAGCAGTATCAAACCGGCTCAAGGTACCGTAGAGTGCCCGAGATGCGGGACGAGACAGGTGCTGGTCGACACCCCGGGAATGAGAAAGTGCATAAAGTGCGGTTTTGAGTTCGCCCCCCTCGGTCAGAGAAAGTAGGTTCGCGAGTTCTCCGATAGACGAGTAAGCATCCAACCACCATTCGCTTTTTATAGTCTATCGAAATCCCAACGAATCGTGAATTAGATGGTATCCGAGAAAATCCTGAGGTTTCAGAACAAAAACAAGGATCCTACGCAGGTTGCCCAGCAGATAGAGCAGCAGTTGAAAGCCGAGGGCTACACCACCCAGTCAACGGCCGCGCCCTTGGGCACTATCATCCAGGCCAAGAAGGCCGGGATACTGAGAGACATTTTCGCGGCAGACCGTGCCTTCACCATCGTAGTGAGCGGCGACCCTAACGATTTCACAGTCCACATAGGGATCGGCAAGTGGGTCCAGAACCTGGCGGTAGCTGCTGTTGAGACGCTACTCCTATCAGTGCTCTTTCTAGCGATCGATGTCCCAGAGATGCTGTGGACAACGCACGTAGAATCAGGCATTGCGAAGAGCATACAGCAGGTAATCGGCTGAGCGGACACACAGGCGAGTCTCCAACTCCCGATAAGTCAGCGTAAGCTATGCTGACGCTGCAGGCAGAGTTGGGGCTCTCCACCTGAGTCCCAAAATCGCACCCAATACGCCTGCCACGAAACCTATGATGAACCCTCCAGCGCTCGAGAATATGGTCACGAAGTTCAGTGCGAGCGTCAGGAGTGAGGCTACCTTTACCATCTTTGGCGTACCGGTCAACTGTAACCAGGCTCCCACCAGGATCCCTAGTCCGCAAATAGCGGTGATTTCGCCTGACCGAAGTATCAGGCCATTGACTTGTGACGAGACTCCCAGAATCCTGTTCGCGCTGGGAGCTGACTTTAGGAACACTATTGCGATGAAGAGGTTGATCGCAGCGCTTCCGGAGGTGAGTGCAGCAGCGAGCCTCCTCCCTCGAGACTGTCTCTTGTCACGTGTCTTGTTCAGCTTGGTCCCCGCCCGCAGAAGCGGAACTGGCCTAGAACTGCTTTCCGCAGTTGGGGCAGAATTTGGCGTCGGCACCTATCGGGGTACCGCATTCAGGACAGAACTTCGGCTTGGTCCCGGATGGCGCGGAAGCCTGGGCCTGGGGCTGACTAATCGTGGCACCGCAGTTGGGGCAGAACTTGCTGTTCATGGGTATCAGGGAAGCGCAGTTGGGACAGCTCCTCATCTGCCCTTGGCCCATCATCCCTCCTAGCCCAGCTCCCATCTGTCCCCCTATTGCATAGCCCACCCCTAGGCCGGCACCCAAACCTGCAGTGGTGCCTGCAGCGCCTGAAGGATTCTTTGCCGCGTCGACAACGGCCTGCCCCGTCTGGTACTGAAGATAGTTCACTCCGAGGACAGACATCTCAGACCTCGTGTCTATCGCCTTCTGAACCTCGTCTGGAAGACTGATCGTGAGGCCAGAGAGCTTGTTGATTTCTATGCCGTATTGACCGACTCCGTCAGAGCTCGAAGCCAGGACCTCCTGCTCGACGTTCGTGAGGTTCGCGGCCAGGTCAGTGACCTTGAGGCCCTGAGCCTTCATCTTGCCTAGGGCGTTGTAAACAAGAATTACCATCTGCTCCTTCAGTCTGTCCTCGACCTCGTCCGAGGTCTGGGCGTTGAAAGTCCCCACGAACTGATTGATGAAGAGCTCCGGAGAAGAGATCTTCCATCTGTATTCCCCGAAGACCCTAAGGTTGACTATCCCGAATGTGGGGTCGGTAAACTGGTAGGGCTGTGTGCTGCCGAACTTCCCGTCCAGGTATCTCTTGGGGATGTAGTACACCTCCGCCTCCTGCTGCACTCCTGTGAGGTCCTTCAGCAGAGTTCCGACGATCGGAGCATTGATGTCGGTCAGCGCATACCTGTTGGGCTGGTCGAAGTACGTCAATACCTTCCCGTCTCGGTAGAAGACGGCGATTTCATCTTCTCTCACCACGATGTTGTCGTTCAATCGAATGTTTCTGGGGACCTTCCACAGAACGTTGTCCTGCTTGAACTGGTCCTCCCACACTATCGTCGTGGATCCAAGCAGGCTTCCGCCGGTGGCGGGAATTCCGCTCTGATCCTGTTTCTTCCCAAATACCACGTCCAATCACCTATTGCTGAATCGCGATTCCTTCAATCGCTTCCATCCTGGTCGACCACTTCTGCTTGATTTCCGCGATCGTCTGCGTCAGCTGGTTGATCGTAGATTGTATCGCGTTTGGAGACGCCGGGTCATACTTGACGTTCGATGGCGACGTGCTCGTCTCCAGCTGGAGCACCGAACTGACAAAGTCATAATCGTAGTCGTAGAGTTTGTTCAGCTTGTCTTCGTTGATCGTTATCGGGGCGACCCACCCTGAGTAGCCCTGCGCAGCGTGCCTGACCTCGCCGCTCACAGATTGAATCTGCCAGATGACTGATCCCAGGCTCGTGAGGTTCGTGAAGTCGTTGGCAGAGGCGAGCTGCTTCCTAACCGTCTCGAGGTTGCTCTTCGCCCCGTCCAACTTGTCCGCCATCTGGTTCCTCAGCAGCTCATCCGAGACGCGGATGTCTTCTTTCTCCCTGTATCCCCTCAGTCCGGGGATGATCAGTTGAAGCTTCTTGAGGCTCCCCCTGTTGTCCTCTACCGTCTGCCTGATGTCTGCGTTTCCCTGAGACATTACGGTTTTCCTTGAACGAGGCCCGTTCGCGTTCATATAAATCTTGGGCCTCAACGGTGCAATTCTGGCCAGCTTTTTATCACCGCGGCTCGCGCTGTTCTCGTTGGCAGATGCAAAGTTCCGCGTAGGCTGCAGCGGCTGGTCTTACAAGGACTGGGCTGGCATCTTCTACCCGAAGGACCTGCCGCAGAGAGACTATCTGAAGTTCTACTCCAAGGTCTTCGACTGCGTCGAAATCGACTCCAGCTTCTACAGGGTGCCCAACGCCTCGATGATAAGCGCATGGAGGACGGGGACCCCAGACGGCTTCCTCTTCTCGCCAAAGCTCCCGAAGAAGATAACACATGAAAACAAGCTTCTCAATTCTCAGGGGCAGCTCGCTTACTTCTACAGCGTGATGAGCAAGATGGGGAGCAAGTTCGGACCGATAGCGATTCAGCTTCCCCCTTCAGTCAAGGTCTCCACACACTGGAACGCCATGAAGGACTTCGTCTCGCTCCTGGACCCCAAGTTCAGACACGCAATCGAGTTCAGGCACAAATCCTGGTTCGCGCCCGAGACTTACGAGCTGCTGAGGAAGAACAACTTGGCCATGATCTGGGCTCTCAACCAGTACGTCGAGACGCCGCCCGAGCTGACCGCGGATTTCATCTACGTGAGGATGGTCGGAGACAGGGCGATAACCGAGTTCACCGGAAAGCAGAGAGACAGGACGGAGGAGATGAAGAAGTGGTCGGGTTCGGTCAAAGACGCTTCTGACAAAGTTGAAGACGCATTCATCTTCTTCAACAACCACTTCGCAGGCTTCAGCCCAGAGTCTGCGAACGAATTCAGAAGGCTCTTGGGGATGATGGAGCTCGAGTGGAAGAGCGAAGGGACGACGCAGCAGACGCTGTTCGGGTAGTAGCTAGAGCATGTCCGAAGTGCAGAGGGTGATCTTCCACGTGGACTTAGACGCATTCTATGTCTCGGTCGAGATGAGGGAGAATCCAGCGCTCAGGGGCCTTCCTGTCGTGGTCGGAGCCGACCCGGAGGGCGGGAAGGGGAGGGGCGTGGTGGTCACCTGCTCCTACCAGGCAAGGAAATTCGGCCTGAAGTCTGGGATGCCGATCTCGATAGCCTACAGGCTCTGCCCGACCGCCATCTACATTCGGCCAAACTGGCACCTGTATGAGCAAGCGTCGACCGATGTGATGGCCACGCTCAGGCGATTCTCTGATGAGTTCGAGCAGTCGAGCATAGACGAGGCTTTCATGGACGTCTCCTCGAGGGCCCACACAGAAGAGGAGGCTCTGGCCTTGGCAAAGGAGGTCAAGTCCGAGGTGCTCTCTTCGAACGGCTTGACCTGCTCTATCGGGATAGCTCCCAACAAGTCTGCGGCCAAAATCGCGTCTGACCGCAACAAGCCGGACGGCATCACAGTCGTGCCCTTCGGCGACGTGGAACGCTTCCTCTCTCCCCTGCCCGTCTCGGTCGTGCCAGGCATAGGGAAGAAGACTCATGAGTTTCTGAAGGAGAAAGGGATCGAGTCCATCGGCCAGCTTCAGCAGATCCAGGGTAAACAGCTGTCGTCCTGGTTCGGGAAGAACGGGGTCTGGCTCTGGGGGGTGATTCATGGCCAGGAAAGGGTCGAAGTGAGGCAGCAGGAGCTGCCCAAGTCTCTAAGCGTGGAGAGAACATTTCGGGAAGACCAGACCGACTTCGGCCTGGTCCGTCGCGAAGCTGGTGATGCCGCAGCCGAACTAATCAGACGGGTGCGAAGCTCAAACCTCGTCTACAGGGTGGCGGGGATCAAGATCCGTTTCCGGGGATTCGAGACCCACACTAGGGAGAAGACACTGGTGAGCTACACTGAGAGCGAAGAGTCGCTTCAGGATAGCGTCGCAAGCTTGCTCGACGAGTTCCAGACCAGCCCAAAGCCAGTCCGACTGATAGGCATCCGGGTAGCGGACTTGAAGAAAGTGGAGAGCACCCCAGCGAGGCTCGACAGCTGGTCGGGTTGAATTCAGTCGATCGAGTCTTTGTGTCTCCAAAGGTACAAACAAGCCAGTGAGCTGTACGGGTGCCAAGGTTCTGCGACCCTCTCGATTGTTTTCTTGTCGGGCAGTTCTGGCAGCCCGTAGACATTCATCACAGCCTTTTTGATTCCAAAATCATCCACCGGCAAGACGTCCGCCCTGCCGAGAGAGAAAATCAGAATCATCTGAGCCGTCCAAGCTCCCACCCCCTTTATCTCGTCGAGGCTCTTTAGGACATCCTCGTCGCTCCTGAGGTGAATGTCCTTCAAGTCGAGTCTCCCAGACACTATTCTCGCGGAGAGGTCCCTGAGGTAGGAAAGCTTCTGAGGCGAGACCCCGGCCTTCCTCAACTTTCTGGCGTGGATTCCGTTGAGCTTCTCGGGCGTGATCCTGCCGGGCAGAAAGAGAGCGTGAACCCTCGAGATGATCACGTCTGCAGCGTGACCGTTCAACTGCTGCGACAGTATCGACTCTACGAGAGCGGGGAAGACTCTCCTCCTTAGCTTGAGTTCCAGAACCCCCTGCTCCTCGATCAGCGCCCTGACCTTAGGGTCGGCAGCTTTGAGGTGAGTAACTCCCTCCTCCAACACCTTCCGGTCGTCCAGAGTCGGAAACAACAGTCCTCCCTCCATGGTTGGGAGTAAAAACCCCGACGGTCAAAGACGCTCACGAGCGCGACGGGGCGAACCTTCCGAGCTTGAGGAACCCGATGTCCTGAGTAGTTCGCCCAGATGAGACCAGCTCGGCCACTGCTTCGCCTATGGCGCTCGAAAATTTGAAGCCGTGCCCAGAACAGGCGCTTACCAACAGAACGTCCTCGTTGGAGGAGACATCGTCGATTACGAAGTTCTCATCCCTCGTGTTGGTGTACACACAGGTCGTCGAACTTATCGGCCGCTCTTCAACTCCGGGTAGGTGCCTTCTGACAAAGTCCACCACCGGCGTCTCGTCTTCCGGCGTCACCATTCTTTCCATCGCCTCCACGTCCCCAATCCTACCTTCGTGATGCACCGCGGCCTTGACCCCGTCCCCGAAGTCAGGAATCCCGTAGTACATGTGCCGCCCCTCTTGGAGGATGAAGATGGGCATCGAGTGTGAGGAATGTGACCCTCCCGTCTTCGGCCTGAACCAGAAGGGGACTTGGCGTTCGCAGGAGAGGTCGAGCGTTCCGGGGAGGAGTTTCGCCGCCCAAGCGCCTGCCGCGACGACCACCTTATCCGCCAGGTATGATCCCTTGGAGGTCTGAACACGAAGACCGCCCGCTTCCTTGTGCCAGCCTACGACTGTTTCGTTGAACGAGAACTCGGCGCCTCTGCCCTGAGCGAGTGAGACGAACGCCGTGATGCACTCTTCCGGGAAGAGCACCCCCGCTGCGGGCTCGTACAGTGCCGTCAACTCTTCTCCCAGCTTGAATGCGGGAAACCTCGACATCGCTTCTGAAGCGGACAAGACTTCGTGATCAAGCCCGTGGAGCTTAGCGCTCTGCGATGCCCCAAGTACCAGAGTTGAATCTTGATCTCCTATCATCAGACCTCCCGTCAGCTCGAGTATCCTTCTCCCTGAGTCCGCCTGGAGCTCCTCCCAGAGGGCCCTCGCCCGCTTCAGCAGAGGTACGTACCTGGCGTCTTCGTAGTATGCGGTTCTGAAGATTCGCGTCCTACCGTGGGAAGACCCGAAGGGATGATTCAGGTCGAACTGTTCGAGCGTCAACGATTTCATACCTTTCTTAGCCAGGTTGTAGCTGGTCGACGAGCCCATCGCGCCACATCCGATCACCAGAACGTCGTAGTGTTCCACGGTCCTGTTACCGCTAGGAACGTAATGAAGAGTTCTGTGTTGGCGGGACGTTTACGTCAGAGCGCGGGTCACGTTTAAATCACGTCATCGAAAGAAAAGAGCGTGTCCTCGGTCGTTCTTCAGAACCTGAAGAGAGATTCGGATGAACGCACAATCACCGACAGACAGCTCTCCGTCCTCTGGATTCTCCTACCTCTTCTCTCGTTGCTGGTCGTCATCGCATCTCTCGCGCTGGCCCTCGGGGCCGTCGCGTCCTCCTTCTCCAGCATCTCTTCTGGCTATTCGTTGAGTAATTCGTCCTCGCTCATCTCGAATTCTTCATTTCCAGCAGCATCGCTCGGGATTTCCACAGTTCTCTTGCTGATTCCGGCCCTGCTGTTCCTCTACTTCTATTACCTCCTCATTCGCAGAAGAAACCTGCACTTTCAGCGTCAACAGCGACTAATGTCAGACCTCGTCCCCGCCATGAGACTCGCCGCGTCCAAGAAGAATACCAACATCGACGCCTTCGTGGGGTCGATAGATTCCACCGCGAGAAGAGCCCAGTTGGAAGAGACGGAGAAGAGCGCTGTCGTCTGGGTGGTGCTCCTAATCATTCCCTTGCTGAACATAATCGCTGGTCTGTACATCCTCTACTTCCTAACCACAGATTACTACAAGCACGAAAGGATGGAGGATAACATCCTATCCGACTTGGACAGGGCCTTCTCCGCGATGGGAATGCAATTCGTCTATCATAGGACTGACCCTATTCCGCACCGTTCGTTCGTGCTCTACCTCATACTCAGCATCATAACCTTGGGTCTCTTCGCTCTATACTGGGAGTATTGCCTGATTAAGGACCCGAACAACCACTTCGTCAACCACGCCATGTTCGAACCCGCAATAATTCAGCTGCTCACGCCTGTGGTCAGCTAGACCATCCAGCCATCTTCATTATCACCGGAGTTATGTTGCCCTCGATGAACCCAGCCACGAAGAAGAAGAGAGCCAGCCCTATCACCACGTACACCGTCTGCCTCGCCGCCACGTGAAAGGCGGTCTCGTCTCCCGCGTCTCCAGACCTGACCCACTTCAGGAAGGTCACTCCCAGCTTTATCCCGGCCGAGCTGGCAACCACAAATGATGGTAGCTCGATGACCCCGTGGGGGAGTAGAGCGGCCAAGAGCATAGTTGTATTCGGTACGAGGTCGACCACGACCCCAATGAGCGCCCCGTTCAAGACCAGGGTCACAAACGAGGCGGCAGAGAACCAGACGCCCGAGAGGGCGGTCGACAGCGCAGCCTCCCAGTTGTGGAAGAAGATGTAGACCCCCACCGTCCCTGGCGCACTTCCTGTCACTAGAGGGTTGATCTTCCCCGGGACGTAACCCAGAGCGTAAAAGACCTGTGTCAGACCCTGAGTTCCAATCCTCTCGCCGAGTAAGATTCCGACGAGAAGCGCGAAGGAAGCCAGTACGTGATAGGGAACGTTTCGAACGTCGAGAGTGAAGCTCTTGAGCTCAGTCAGGCCCTCCCTGAACTTCCTCCACACCACTCTGGCGAAGGGCAACAGGTCAGAAAATAACGGGTCGAACAGTTCTCGCTCGACTGGCTCGTCCCTGTTGATCTCGACAAAGATCTCAGTCTTCGTCAGGTGAAGCACAGGAGTGACAAGAATCAGGATTCCCACCGATGCGAGAGAGGACAGGGGAAGGTTCGCCACAGGAATTATGGAAGCGAGCCCTGTGACCGCCCCGACCAAGACGATGTACACCACAGAGTAGGCGAGGGCCGCCCCGAGGTCCTTTCGCGCACACCTCGCGCTCGTGAGGATGGCTCGGAGACCGGAGCTCTTCTCCGCCGACACCGCTACCGGGGTGTAGATGAACAACAGCGACAGAGTCAGGCTTGCTACTACCCCTACAGCCGCGGCCAACAGAGCAGGAACCACCAGAAAGCCAGCTCCACGCAGCGCGACGATCCACAACGCCACGCCGATTCCTATTCCTGCGGGAAGAAGCGTCAACAGATAAGACAGGAAGAGCGTCCATGCCATCGGTCTCCATCTCTCGGTAAACTTGGTCATCACCTCCGAGATACCCACACTGGATCCATCGACCGCCTGGCAGTATGACCCGTACTCAGCAGAGTAGACGAACCCGCTTGCCAAGATGAAGACCACGAGTGCCACGACGGCCGCGGGGACCATGTATTCGAGGACGACTGCGATGAATGATGAAGACAGTACCAGGGTACTGAGGGCACTCGCGTTCCCAGAGCTGAGGTCCGTCGCTGCCGCAAGCAGCGTGGTCGAACCATCGAGCCTTACCACCAGAGCCAAGACGAAGACGCCGACAATCGACTCTACGAGGGCGGTCAACCCAGTCGAGAACATTGTAGGGACCGACAATGCTGGGTATCGACGCCAGGTCCAGTATGACTTTGAAAGCAAGGAGTCGAACGGTATGCTCTTGCGAACTGCCACGAAGTAAAGGTCAGGTTGATTGATTTAAAGTCAAGAGACCCCGCCAAAGCCCTTTAACCCCTGTCAGAGTTGAGGCGATGACCTTGCTTCGGACACCACACCGAGGATGGGACTTCTACGTTTCGCGAGGCAAGAGCGAAGTCGGAGTCGTGGTGGTACACGAAATCTACGGGCTGCTTCCCTACCTAGAGTCCGTGGCCAATCAGCTTGCGGGTGCTGGCATTACAGCAGCGGCCGTGGACCTATTCCGTGGCAAGGTGGCTTCAAGCGTCGAGGAAGGCATCAGGTTCAGACAGTCCCTCGTCAGGACCGACCTACTGGACGCAATCGCCAAGGGGATAGAGTTGATCAAGCAAGAGCCCGGAGTCAAGAAGGTCGGGGCGATGGGCTTCTGCATGGGAGGAGGGTTCGCCCTGCAGTCAGCTTGCGACCTAGGAGCAGACTTCTGCGTAGACTACTATGGGATGATTGAGAACGAGGAAGACGTTTCCAAGCTGAAGGGGCCGACTCTCCTTATTCTTGCAGGGAAGGACGAGAGAATAAACCCCTGGGCCTTCCAGAAGTTTCTTCCGGCCGCCATGAAATACGGCAAGAGAGTCGAGCTCGAGCTCTATCCAGATACAAGGCACGGCTTCCATAGGCCTGGTTGGGAAGGGCACGATCCTTCCGCCGCGGAGAACGCGTGGGACAGGACAATCAGGTTCATTTCTGAACTGAAATCGAAGTAGACAGCCTCTCCTGAAGCCAGGGCATTACCTCGACTACGAAGCTCGGGCCGTGGTGTGCGAGGAAATCTAGCGGCCCGGGTGTCAGGTAGCAGCGTCCGCCCTTGACGCAACTCAGTTCGTTCCACCTCCTTTCTTTCAAATGAGCCCTCAGGTCGTCGAGAGAGAAGTGGGAGAACATTTTGGCCTCAAAAATCATGACCTCAGGGTCGGCCCTAGTCACCGCATCAAAATCCGGTGTCAACCACTCCGCACGGACTTCGTCGTAGACGGTTGTCGTACCGAGAAGGTGCAGGGCGTCTGTGATGTAGCTGTGAGACCCGAACGAAACCGGACCTCCTAGGTCGATCTCGACGTAGACCTTGGGACCCTCTGCTCGTTTCTTTATCAACGAGAGTCTGGCCAGAAGGTCTGCAGCCACCCTTCTCGCGTCGTCGGCCGCATTCGTTATCAGCCCAAGCTTGACCACCGCATCGACTATGCCAGCGACAGAGACGGGAAGCTCTAGAGGGTAGACTGGATACCTCTCCGACAACCTCAATGAGAAGTCCCTTTGATATCCGGTGACCGCGAGTATAAGGTCAGGTCTCAGCTCGTCGAGCAAATCGTAGCTCACTGTGTTGTAGCTTCCCACTCGCCTCTTTTCCCTCACCTGAATTGGTCTCGAGCAGAATGCACTCACTCCGACCAAGCTTTCGCCCCGACCAATCGCGTACACACCTTCAGTTAGAGCCGGACTGAAGCTGACGATTCTTCTCGGCCTCTCCGGCAGGTCGACTTCCTTCCCGAGAATCTCGTTGTAGAGCTTGACCAAACATAGACCGAGCCGCTTCTAGGTATTTCTCGCTATCCGCAATAGGTCGTCCTTTATCTAACGTTAAATAGACCTCCATTCAAGGCCGCCCCGCAGCCTTGGACAGAAGAAAGCTGATCACGGCTACTCTATTCGGCGTCGTCATCGGCGTAGTCTATGGCCCTATCCCGTTCGAAATCGGCGATTCCCTAATCGTCTTCGAGGCTATCATTCTTTCACTGAGTTTCATCCTACTGGGCAAAGGAGGAGCGACCTACACGGCTCTCATCAACGGACTGATCGAGACACCGTTTCAGCTTGGATACGGGGCTTTCGCTCTACTCGCTGCAGTTCTGTACGGAGTTTCAATAGACGTCTTCTGCACTCTTCTCGGTGTTGTGTCGGAAGGGAAGGTGAGGACGAAGAGACTAATCGTGTCGCTGACCTTGAGCACCCTTCTCACTGGCGTGGTTGCGACTTACGGATTCATCGTGCTCGGTTTCGGGACGTCGGCGCCCCTCGTCGACATATATCTCCCCATAGTGATTGTAGGAGTCATCAGCGGGACGCTCGGAGGCTTCGTGGCAGCAAGACTCTGGGAGAGGAATTTGAAGAAGAGATTCCAGCCGAGCGACGTTCCCCGAGGCCCACAGTAACAGCGTTCAACCTACTGTCAACAAATCGTCACGTCAATTGAGAAATGCGTGCATGATGCATGGCTGACCATGGCAGAGTCCTCTCTTCATCTTGCGATGAAGACACTGGCATACAGAAGCCTATCCGGCGAGGGGTATGAAGTCACGTTCGAACCAAGCTACTCCCCAGTCTCCTCGATCGGATGGTCTAGGTACAGACCAGACTTGTTTGGAGTGCGAGAGACGGATGAAGGCAGCGAGTTTGTCCTCGTGGAGTGCGAGACACACCCGCAGACCAAGAGGATAGAACAGAAGGAATTCCTTCACGTGTCGTTCCAATCTTCTTTGGACCACGTAAGGTCCCTGAGAAGGGTCCTGTTGGTCCCCCGGGGCAGACTCTCAGCGCTGGAGATGCGGGTCAGGAGGAACTGCGAGATATGGGTGACGAGAATGGGTCCAGCTGGCGAGGCAGGTGTTGCGGAGTTGGAGATGAAGGTGCCTCGAGTTGCGCTCTAGGCGCCCTCTCGGCCGTCCAGCTCTCGTTCGACCCAGGATCTGACCTTGTACAGCATGCCATAAAGGACCAAGCCTAGGACCACGAACGCGACTCCCATTATCTCCCCGATCACTTCTCCACCCGGGTAGCTTACGGTCAGAGTGAACAGCCCAAGTATCACTATGAGAATCGCTGCGATTCTAGATACAGGACTAACACGGAGAGACACGACCCCAGCGACGCGTGAAGACGGCGTTAAAGCCTTGGCTGGCCCCCTTTTCCTTCTTCCTTCAGGAGCTTGAATAGTCTGTACTTGTCTACCTCGCCAGGAGTCAGCTCGTATCCGCACGTCTTGCATCCGACCCCGCTCGAGGTCGTGTGCAAGTCGAATCTCCCGCACTTTGGACATTTCATCTCGTCGTCTCTTCTGTCCCTTGCCAAGCAATTCGCCAGTATCGCAATCTTGCTTTAAGCCTGCTGATTCTGAGAGCCGAGAGTTTGTCTCACCAACCTGTCTTTGACATCCGTGAAAGAGAATGGCCGAATCCATCGAGCAAATGGAATCTAGATTACGATCTTCGCGGTGCATCAACCGGAAATATGGGACTAGATTTGGGCGTCAACTTATTTTATTCAAACTGGCATCCAGATTTTAGCCCGCGGGATATAGCGCCCGCGACAGACCAAAGGGATACCGATGCCTTTCTCCGAAAAGTGGGAAAAGAAGGACCAGGGCGGCGGCGGAATAATCAACAGGCTCCGCGTGGGCACGGGCCAGACCACTCCGCTGAAGGTACAGATTGAAGCCGCTAACAGACAGATCAAGCTTCTGATTTCTCAACTCGACAACTCTGTCCAGAGAATCAAGCAGAGGGACGAGACCATATTCAGGCACGTCGTGTCGTCACTGGCTAAGCATGACAACGAGCACGCGATGGTCTACGCCAACGAACTCTCGGAGATCCGAAAGATGGGCAAGATGGTCACGCAAGCACAATTGGCAATGGAACAGATCTCCCTCAGGCTCGGAACGATTACAGACTTGGGAGAAATCGCGAGCACTCTCGCGCCAGCAGTCACGGTGATAAGGTCGATGAAGGACAGCCTATCGTTCGCGCTTCCTGAAGCTGACAGAGAGATCGGAGAGATATCCGGACTCCTCAGCAGCATACTCGTTGACGCAGGCACCACGGGAGGGATTTCGATGAATTTTGAAGCAGCCAACGAGGAGGCGGTCCGCGTGCTCGAGGAAGCTTCCGAAGTGGCTGAAGAAAGGATGAGAGAGGACTTCCCCGCCATCCCCGCGGGCGTCCAGACAGAGCGCGAAAGCGAGGACCTTTCAGCGTAGTCCGGGATCCAGAAGATTCAGCTCCCGCGGAGGGCGTCCTTTATCGTCTCGGCGGTCTCACGAAGCTCCTCTTGAGTAAAGGACTTACGGCCTGTGAACCTCCCCTTGTCGGCCATCTTCACAGGAATGACGTGAACGTGGACGTGCGAAACGACCTGATTTGCAGCCTCCCCGTTGTTCTGCACGAACCTGAAGCCGTCGGCTTCCACCGCTGCGACAACCGCCTTCGAGATTCTCGCTGCCGTGCTGAAGAGTCCGCCTATCTCAGACTCGTCCATCTCCCAGATCGTCTCGCCGTGCTTCTTTGGACAGACCAGAGTGTGACCTCTGGAGAAAGGAGCTATGTCAAGAAACGCGATGTAGCTGTCGTCCTCGAAGACCACGTTCCCGGGCTCTTTTCCCTGGACTATCTTGCAGAAGACGCACCTCTCTGACGGCACGCTCGAGGAGTTGACTATCCTCCTTCCGAACTCCATCTTGTCACAGGGTGTTCTGCAATCTGAAAAGCTTTCTCAGAGTCCGGGGAACGGTAGGCGGGAGTCGTTGTAGTTGATTTGCGACAAGTGCCACGCGGGGATGATGGTGAAGTACGAGCGAAAGGTCGGTTCAGGGGAGAGAACCGTCACCATAGTGGGGAGCAAGTGCGACCGGTGCGGCTACACTCAGCTAGACAACGACGATGACGTGTGGTCCGCAGTGGGCCTGTGACCAGCTTCTCCCGCCAAGTAACCTCGAGCCACCCTTTTGTAAGCCTCTATGAAGTCGATCGCGAACCTGTCGGCGTCCTTCTCTGTCCCTCTGTGCTTCCCGCTTGAAGACCTCAGGTGATGATAGAACTCGTGGATGATCACAAAGGGGTTGTAGTAGAACTCCCTGTTGGCGGCTCTTATCTCGCGCCGCTGCACAGAGTAGACCGCTCCCACACCCTTCGTCCTGCCTTCGAAGACGCCAACGCCCAGCCTCGGCTTCTTCACGCGGTAGTGGCGGGACAGCATCTCTATCGCATCTTCCGTCTTTGAGTCGAGTATCGAAGCGACGACCGCAGCCTTGAAGCGTTCGGCCTCGGTGTCCAATTCCCCGTCCTCGGATCTCAGGTAGGAAGTATTTGCTCTTTCGTCTCGTCTCTTAGCTGAGCGAGCCACTTCATGAAGGGTGTGCCTCCCGTTCCGTGACTGTCCTTCACCTTCGTGAAGATGTAGTTCACTGCGAATTCGAGGTGCTTCTGCCTGAACTCAATTATCGTTTCGATGCACTCGTTGTACCTCTTGACGGTGCTCGGCTTCCCCTCGTCCCTGATGTATTCCCGGACGGGGCGAGCGGTCTCGTTCTTCCTCACCTCTTCTATGAACTCTCGATGGGCACCAGGCATGTAGTTCGTCATCTCCGCCACATAGTCTGTTAGTCCGGTCTTCTGGTGGCGTATCCCAAGAGCGAGGTCCAGAGAAGGGATTATGGAACTTTGGGCGCCGGTCTCTCCCCTGAAGGTTGGAGACTTGCCCAGGTTCTCGACGCCCTCGTAGGTCACCTTCTCGAACATGCCGATGTAAGGCCGGAAGGTGAAGGCGTACAGGTTTGGGTCGTTGCCCTCGGGCATCCTATTCAGGGTCTTGATCGTCCTCTTGATTGATTCTGCTATCGTCTCGAGCGCAAACCTAGCAGACTCTTGGTCGTCCCTCAGGACCGCTTGCTGCAGTCTCCCGATTGAAGTGATTGCCGGGGCGGCTTCGGCCTCCATTTCCACGTGCACCAGCACGAACCAGGGCTCATCCTTCAGCGTCACAAATTTCTGGATGGTGTCCATGTTCTCGAGCGCGATCGGACCGTTCTTGTCCAGTCTTCGCCAGTTGTTGAGTGCGTAGAGGTCGTAAGATAGGATCGGAAAGTTTCTTCCTATTCGCTTGCTCAGGCCACTGAAAGGGACAGCCAGAGCGCGCGGCAGCTTTCTCACGGGCGGTTCCTCCAACTGATGAACATACGCGCTCGCGAGGAAGGCGTAGATTCTCGTCGCCATCACGACTTCACCCCTCGAAAGCATCTCGAACGCTCCCGATGGGATCAGCTTCATCTTGTCGACCGTACGCCTAAGCTTGTGCTCTTCGAGCAACTCTGGTATCTCTTTGCCCAACTCTTCCAGAGACTTGAGATTGGCGCTGGCCGAGTCCCCGAATGTGCTCGTCGGCTCTTCTTCCGGCAAGAAGCCGTGGGTGCTGCCTATGTCATAGGACTCGAAGTCTAGAGTCGATACTGACTGTTTCAACTGGCCCTTGTCGCGCACGCGCGATTTAAACACTTGTCGAAGTTCGCGTTTGCTTCTTTGAGTCTTGGGTCATGTTTCATTGATTTCGCCCTTCAAGTCCATCACTGAAGACTACGACACTATGTACCGAAGGTCTCGACATATCGCGATAAACGGCCCTAAAGCGACTCGCTTCAACGGGCCGAAGCCCGCCATCCTCTGCTGAGTCACGGTCGCGGCTGAGGGATTGTATTAGGCGCGACGCGACTAGCGCTATCTACAGACTGCACGTCGGGGTGTAGTTCTGGTTGTAACCACACAGTGTCCATGCGTAGACGGTCCCATTGACAGCCTGAATCCCATCGGCCCCGCTTTCCGCCAACTGCCAGGCTCCTGTCGAGAACTGCCATAGGAACCATGAAGCTGTAGAGTTCCCCTGAACTCCGTTGAGCCCTGTGACGTAGTGTTCCGAGTAGGCGGGGTACCAGGTAGAGTTGACTCGACCGCCTAGAAGAACCAGAGTTGACACATAGAGGTTCCAACCCGGCTGCACGACAGTGTCGTTGTACCATGCCTTTGTGCCGTTGCCATACACGAGCAGCATGCGAACAGAGTACGTTTCGACTACGCTCTTTTCCTCCTTTGCCAGCGACAGGTAGTCCTTCCAGAGAACTGGAAGCTGTGCGCTCGCGTTCTTGTAAGCCGAAGAGCTCGTATTGAGTCCGGAGACTGTCTCCCCCAGCAACACGAGCGTCGAATTTTCTTGACTCAGCGAAGCAGCCAAGCCGCCCGCGGCGACGGTGTTCGAAGCAAGAGCGGTGCTGAGTTCGCTCGCGTAGTCCGAGCTATCGGTCTCCTCCTCCCCTGCCTTGATGTAATAGAAGCCCGCTAGGATGGAGACGACTAGAAGCAGTGCGACGAGGACAGCGGCTATCCCAATGAAATTTCCTCGAGAGACCAAATCTAAGCTCTCCATCTGTAGGCTTTGATGACCAAAGGGATCGCGGCGGGTATGAAGAACAGACCGAGAAGGAAGTCTGAAACGTCGTGCGACAGAAAGAACATCGCCCCAGCGACCTCTGTCAGCACCAGCTCGCTCACCGTCAGGTGAGGCCAGTAACCGAGAAGAGCCGTGGCGGCGTTGGTCTCGAAGTCCCAGAAGAAGGCGCAGATGCACATCGTCGCGCCTATGAAGAGAGCCTTGACCGATCCTTGTCTGACCTCCGTACCCCAGACTCTCGAGGCGGCCCAGCCCGCGGCGGCGAAGAGAAGCTCTCCCGCAATGAGAAAAGGCGCGATTGCACCCGCGACGCCCCACGGACTCACGAAGCTCCAAATTGCCTCTGAGAGGATCCCGATGGCCGCGCCTGCCCTGAAGCCAAAGAGAAACGCTGCCAGAAAGACCATTGAATCCATGAGCTTGACATCGAGGGCTCCCGCCAGAGCGAAGTCTGAGCCGACTATGATGGCCGTGAAGCTGATGATGAGCGACAGAGACTTCGTCCCTTTCACGCAGGCTGGATAAACCATCCAGTATAAAAGCCTCCTGCGTGTTCCCTGCATGCGGAACTCAGTTATACGACGACTCCGTTTCCCGAGCCGTTGTCGGAAGCCGCCGGTCTTATTCGCATCTCCGCCGCCCGCGAGCAGGGGCCATCTCCCAGCTTCTCTCCTGCGCACTTCGTCTTGGCCTTCATGATCATAGGACAGAGCGGGACGATAGGCAGACAGGCGCTGGCTGAGCGAGCAGGCTTGGGTGGCGGCTCAGTCCGGACAGTGGTGAAGAAACTCAGGGAGGAGGGATTGGTGAGGGTGATCGCTGCTGGGTGCTCGCTCACTGGAAAGGGGAGAGCAGAATACCGAAGATTGGCGAGCAGGGTCACCGCCACTGTAGACGTGGAAGGCTCTCAGCTCGCGTTGGGGAAGTTCCAGTCAGCGATTGGAGTTAGGGGAGCTTCTGCGCGTGTCAACCATGGAATCGAGCAGAGGGATTCTGCGGTGAGGGTGGGAGCCTCGGGCGCGATCACGTACGTATTCAGAGACTCCAAGTTCACAGTCCCGAACGGATCGAAGGACTGCGAGAGGGACTTCCCCGGCGCCATTTGGAAGAGGCTCAGGGAGGAGCTACACCCGCGAAACGATGATGTGGTAATAGTGAGCGGTGCGGGCGATGAGATCGCAGCAGGATTGGGAGCCGTCTCTGCGGCGCTTACGCTGGCCTAGGATTGAACCGGGGAGCCCTGCGGCGGCTGCGGGGCCTTGTTGACTTGTCTGTTGATTGCATCGGCGAAGTAGTGTCCAGTGACGATGACCTTGACCTCCTTGACGCCGTTCACGTGCATTATGTTGTCCCTCAGGTCTTGGGAAATCTTGAGCGCGAACACCGGCGGGCAGTACTGAGTTGTGGCATGGTACTCGACGTCAACCTTCCCTTCCTTGACTTCGAGCTTGTCGATGAGGTTCATCTCCACGATAGGCATGCCTATCTCTGGGTCGACAATCTTCGAGACCTGCCTCTGTATCTCCCTCACGTCAACCTGCTCTGATGCCATCTCGCGTTTTTTCGTTGGGCGCGTCTATAAATTTTGCCCAACTCAGGAAAGTCTTATCGCGAAGCCTGTCCGCGTGAGGCTATGGACGCGTACGAATGCATATCTTCGAAACTGGAGGTCAGGGAGTTCGCAGAAAAGCCGGTCCCCGACTCGGTGAAGGCTAAGATTCTGGAGGCCGCTCGACTCACGCAGAGCAGCATGAACACTCAGCACTGGAGGTTTGTGGTGGTCGAGAACAAGAAAAACCTCGAGACTCTCTCTGAGGACTCGGTCACCGGGCCCTGGGTAAGCGCGTCCAACTTCGCCGTCCTAGTCCTTACCGACCCGAGACTCTCCATCCATCTTCTTGACATCGGGAGAGTGGTTCAGGACATGCAACTCGCAGCATGGAACTACGGCGTCGCGTCCGGGGTCTACACCGGCTTCAACAAGGAGGCGATGTCAAGAGATTTCAAGATCCCTGAGGACCTGAGGCTCGTAATGGTGGTCGCATTCGGATACCCCAGCAGAAAGATATTGGGGCGAAAGAACAGAAAACCCCTCGAAGAAATAGCATTCTCGGAGAGGTATGGTGACCCTCTCCGGCTCAAGCCCGTTCAGTCGTGAAATCCCGTCACGACCTTCCCCCAGCCCTCATTGCCGTCAAACGGGACGTAGAGCCTAACCCTGTCCGCAATTCCCGAGTACCTTTCGCGTATCCTGCTGCCAATTTCCTCCCACCTCCCATCGACCACGAACTCGCTCAGCATCTCGTCGTTCACCTCCCTGCCCATCTCCTCCCATCTCCCCGCCATCGAGAGTTCGTGGAGCCTATCTGCTGTTTCGCCCCAAGCATGGAGGTCCATGACTTGTCTGTACGTCCTCGTCGAAGCGTAGAATGCTATCTGCCCCCTGAGCTCCTCTCGGAGCCGTGACGACTCGGCGCGGTCCCGCCCCGGCGCCGCAAAGACGGACGCTGCAACCTCAAAATCGTCTCTTTCTCTGCCGCTGGACTTTAATCCCCGCTCCAGAGAAGGTAAGACTTCCTCTCTCAGGTATCGGACGGTGTGGAGGGGGTGAACGTGCAGACCGTCTCCCACCTCGCCGGCCAGGGTGCACATTCCCCTGTTGACTCCCGCTATGTAGACAGGAATTCTAGGGTTCGATATCCGTCCCGGGCTGAAGAAGGGAGTCATCAGGTCCAGGTTGTAGAACCTTCCCTTGAAGTCGAGCCTCTCGCCAGTCTGCCACGTGTTCCAGATAGATTTCAGAGCCAGCACGACCTCCCTCATCTTCCTCCTAGGGGACTCCCACTTCAACCCGAACCGCCTCTCTATGTGGCCCTTCACCTGGGTACCAAGCCCGAGGATCATCCTTCCGTTGCTGAGTCCCTGGATGTCCCAAGCCGAATAGGCCAGCTCCATGGGGCTCCTAGTGAACGCAAGGGCGATTGAGGAGCCTATCGAAATCCTGCGCGTGCTCTGTGCAGCTAGGGCCAGTTCGATGAACGGGTCGTGCTTGGTCTCGTTTACCCAGAAGGCGTCAAAGCCGATGTCTTCGGCCCTCTTCGCAAGTGCCGGAACATCACTAGGGTCACCGAGGGCGAACTCGGCGTCTATCTTCAACGTCGACGCAGGGCAAAAAGTGCTTAAGAAGGCTTGGCAAAGCAATTGGCGGTGACACAGAATCGGTCTGAAGAGCCACGGCGAGGCAGCGTTCTCGTTGATTCTCTGAAGGATGGATTACTTCACGGCTGTCCAGAAGGGAAAGTCTAGGGTGAAGGTCTCGGTGGAGACCCTTCAGGCCATTGCAGGTCCTTGCTACCCCATGCTCTTCCTCAAGACCGGCCTCGCAGACTGGACTCCTGTCGGCGACGAGCAACTGTTCTCCACGCTCAGGCGAGGAGACGGCACAGCTGCGCTGGTGATTTGCGACGCAGATGGCAATTCAAAAGCCGTGTCAGCGTGGTTCTCCGAGGCGACCGCAAGCGGCTACGCAGCGGAGCTAAGGACTCGCGGGCTCGTCGAATACATCGGTGTGGTCAAACTTCCATTGTGACGCACGACTTTATTAACTACTGCAACCTACCAATGGCACCCAATCTGGTCCGGTTAGCAGCCACTGAAATCTTGCTGGGTTCAAAGGCAGCTTGACCGTCCGTTTGGCCAAATAAGAGTCGAATAAAATGGCAAGATGCTCGGTATGCAAGGGACACGCCGTCGCCACGTGTGCGGACTGTGGTATCCAGGTTTGCATGTCGCACAGCACGACCATCTTCGACGAAGGCACGCGAGCGATGAAGTCCTTCTGCGGAAACTGCACAGCGAAGCGCATGCCGGTATGGGTCGCCAGGCGAAGATAGACCTCAACCCACCGTGAAATAGAGTCTTCTGTTGCTCTTGCCCTTGTTCTCCGTCCTCACGACCGAGACCGTTCCGATCTCCCTCGTGTTCTTCACGTGAACTCCCCCGTCGGCCTGCGTGTCCACGTCTCCTATTTCGACTATCCTCAGGGTCTCCACCGAGGGTGGAGCTGCGTTCGCGAGCTTGACCATGCCAGGCATTCTAAGCGCCTCATCGCGCTTCATGAAGTAGCTGCGGACATCCAGTCCGCGCTCTGCTTCGGCATTGACTTTGTCGATGTATCCTGAGACTACATCCTTGTCGAAGGGCTCGAGGTTGAAGTCGACCCTCGATTCGTCCGGAGCTATCTGATTCCCGGTTATCATCGCCCCTGAGAGTCCGTTGACGATTGCGCTGATGATGTGTGCCGAGGTGTGCATCCGCATTATCCGATACCTCCTTTCCCAGTCTAACTTACCATGGACCACGTCTCCAGGTTTGAAGCTACCGCCAGCAACAAGGTGGAAAATCTCGTCTCCTTCCTTCACTACTTCTCGCACCGCTGCATCGGCCAGTGTTCCCGTGTCGGAGACGAGCCCCCCACCCCTCGGGTTGAAGGCCGTCTGGTCCAAGACGACCCTGTCGTCGCCCACCGAAATGACCCTCGCATCGAACTCCTTCGTATAGGCATCCTCCCAGAACAAGCGCCTCGTCATTAGGCACAGCCGGTGACTGCGACCGCTTTAACTTCTCTAGAACCTGGTGATCTTGGTCTGTGTGAGCTCCCTCGAGATGAGGACGCTCGTCCTCACCCAACTCTCTCTCTGAATCCTGAACTTCGACAGCGCGGAGATCAGGGCTCCACGGAAGGAGTCGTGCCTCTCATAGGACTCTTTCATCAGCGCTCTGATGCTCTCCCTCACGTTCCAGACGCCGAGTGGCATGATGTATCCTGGATAGGTCTCGCGAAGCACTATCGCGGCGGCCTGACGCCTTTCTCTGTCCAGAGCCTCCGCTACAGCCAACCGTGTAGAGTAGTAACATCCGCCAACCTTCGCATACCTCGTCCTTCCGAAGTACTCCTCGTAGTCGCCTATCATGTAGGGGGTCGTCTGGAACTGGTTCCATGTCGTGTTTGGGAACCACGCTTCGATCCACTCGAACCTCCAGGGCTCTGGCAGCAGAATCGCGACGTACTGGTTGTCATAGACGCTGTAGCTGTAGACCCTGTATTCGTCTATCGTGGGGAAGCGCTTGACGCGGTCGACGAGTCCTAGGCTGATTGTGCTGTCGACCGCGGTTATGCTCCATCTCGTGGGCACAATCCTCCTCCTGGGTCCCTGTCCGAACATGCCCAGGCTGAAGGCCCGCTGAATCCTCGTCACGAGCACCCCCTTCGAATAGAGACCCTCGACGGCTTCAGTCGCGTTCAGGTCTCTGTCGTAGAAGAATCCTTCGATTCGGCGGTCGACCGACGTACTGCCAAATTTGACGCTGTCCATCGGCGCTGATGGACCGTATGGTTGAGTGTCTTCGCTGAGAGTCAGGACTTTCCTCGGGGCCTTGCTCAGCTTCAACTCCGCGTCGACTGGCCTCGCGGCCATCGCGACCTCCTGAAGTGAGCTCAGAAGCCTCCCAGGGTCCGCGGCTTCGGCTACCTTGGCCCTGACGTTCCCACGCACCAGGCTGTAGCGATAGTCGACGATCTGCTCGATGGGGCGACCCAGCCAACGCTCTGGCGTGTCAAGTATCTCGGTGTCGCCGAACTGCTGTGGAACCATGGGTCCGATTGACACTCTCGGGTATCCCAGTCGTCCGACGAAGACGCCGGGAGGTGATGCGCCCTGGACCTCCTGAGTGGCAAGGTACCCGCTCGACTTGGCCATCGCCTGAGCCTTGACAATGATGGGGCAGCGGGGCTTTCCGCACAAGAGCTTGGCCCCCCTGCACTGAAGGCACATCCACGCCGGGGGGCTCTCGATCACATCAATCGAACGACCGATGCCTTCGTCCAGGCCTGTCACACTCTCGGGTAACACATTGGACAGCCACGAAACCTTCCTCTGCATGGACGATGGACGGTCCCGCATCTGACGCTCTTAAGCTGCCCCTGGAGACCAGAGTGAAACTGACCGCCCTATCGATAAATACGCTGCACCGTTAACCGCGCTTCATGCCTCGTTTTGCGCACATCTCAGACGTCCACATCGGGGCGTTCCGGCAGCCAGAGCTGAAAGAGCTCGTGACCCGAGCATTCGAGGCTGCAGTTGACCG
Organism: Nitrososphaerales archaeon; assembly: GCA_035622335.1. Classification (GTDB taxonomy): domain Archaea; phylum Thermoproteota; class Nitrososphaeria; order Nitrososphaerales; family Gagatemarchaeaceae; genus DATJAJ01. The sequence goes on along the minus strand of DASPVO010000004.1, from coordinate 45,289 downwards.
CTGCATCGCGGAGAGCGTCGACTTCACGGTGATATCAGGAGACATCTTCGATTCGAACGTCCCCGACCTCGCATCGGTGCGGCGGGCGGCGCGAAAAATAAGGGAGGCCACGGAAAGAGGGATCAGGTTCTACGCCGTCTACGGGAGCCACGACTTCTCACCCAACTATGCATCGATCGTGGATGTCTTGGAGGGAGCAGGCCTCTTCTCCATGGTCGAGAGACGAACCGAGCAGGATGGAAAGGTCAGGCTCGACCTCGTCAGGGACCCGTCCGGAGCGTCGCTCTGCGGAGTCTCGGGCAGAAAGCTCTCGCTCGACATCGAAGACTACAAGGTGCTGGACAGGGAGAGCCTAGAGAGGACATCGGGGTTCAAGGTCTTCGTCTTTCACGGAGCTGTCGAGGAGCTAAAGCCCCGGAACCTGTCGATGATCGATGCGATCCCAGCTTCACTCCTGCCCGCGAATTTCGACTACTACGCGGGCGGCCACGTACACGACCGCTCGATAAGGTCCCTTCCGGGAAGGAAGAACATAGCATTCCCTGGCCCCCTCTTCGCGACCGAGTATTCCGAGCTCGCCCCCCTGGCGCACGGACTGAATAGGGGATTCTACGTGGTGGACTTTGCCGAAGAGGTCGAGCACGTCGAATTCGTTCCGATTGAGGTCTGTCGCGTCCACGAGCTGCACTACACCGCGGGCGGCAAGTCCTCTGGCCGTGTCTCCGAGGACCTACTAGCGCTCGCCGGCGAGGCCGAAGTGAAGGGCGAAGTTGTGCTCCTGACCGTGGACGGCGAACTGGGGAGCGGGAAGACTTCCGACGTCGACTTCTCGTCGGTGAAGAAGACGCTCTACTCTTCGGGCCCGCTCGTAGTCCTGACCAACTACAGTCATCTCGCTTCGAAGGAACTAACGGTCCAGGACGCGCTTCCCGTCCAGCCTCGCGACACCGAGAAGCAAGTGTTCGAGAAGGAGATTCCAAACGTGAAGGCTGAAGACAGACGACTGCGCGGAGAGCGGGGCGTCGAACTTTCCCTTGAACTTCTGAGAAAGATGAAGGAGGAACGGTCGGAGAACGAGAAGAAGAGCGAATACGACTCGAGGGTCGAGGAGCTGGGGATTCATGTGCTGGGCCTGGGGGAGGACCAGAGATGCTGATCAGGAGAGTCGTGCTGAAGAACATCAGAAGCTACAGCGATGATGGCGAGACGGCCGTCGACGTGCCCGAGGGGACGATTCTCTTCGAGGGGGACGTCGGCTCGGGAAAGTCTACCCTGCTCTATGCCGTGGAATTCGCTCTTTTTGGCTTCAGCAACATGGAGGGGAGTCACCTGCTCAGCGAGGGCAAGAAGGAGGGGTACGTCGAGGTCAAATTCTCCGCCGAAGGGAAAGACTACCTGATCAAGAGATCACTGGCAAGGCACGGTCAGGAAGTCCTCCAGGCGGGCTGCTACATTTCGGTGGATGGGAATACCACGAAGCTCTCGCCCAGCGACCTCAAGCAGAGGCTGATGGCGGTGCTGAAGTTCAACGAGCCGACCCATCCGAAGGCGGAGAGCCTGGTCTACAGATACGCGGTGTTCACTCCTCAGGAGCAGATGAAAGAGATTCTCCTGCAGAAGGCGGAAGAGCGTCTCCAAGTCATCAGGAGAGTCTTGGGCGTCCAGATCTACGAAGTGGCTTCCCTCAATTCAGAGACGGTCGCACGGAGGATAGACAAGATGGGCTATGGTCTAAGGATGGCCTCCGACGACCTGCCCGAAAGGAGGACTTCCCTGAAGAAGAAGCGAGAGGAGCTCGAAGAGGTTCAGGCAAGGATACCCACGCTGGAGAAGGAAGCCCAGAGTTCGGCGCTCGCGGTCGAGAGGCTGGAGGCTGACTGGAAGAACCTTCGTGACAAGCGCGAACAGATCAGCGCGATGACCGGAAGGATTCCAGACCTAGTTCGCGCCATCAAGCAGATGGAATCCCTCCAATCTTCAGACCAAAAGAAGGTGTCAGCGCTCCAGACCCGCCTGGCTCGCGAGATCACGTCCAAGATCGAGTCGTTCGAACGCTTGCCGAGACCCGAAAGAGGGTCCGAAGCCCTCGAAGTCGAGCTCGAAGAAACGAGGAACCACAGGCAGAAGTTGATGGAAGACCTGGCGGTCCTCGAGTCTCGACTAAAGTCTGCTAAGGAGCTCGCTAGCCTGGGTTTCTGTCCCACCTGCGGGCAGAAGATACCTCAGAACTTTGCCAGCAAGTCTGAGCATCTGGAGGCTGAGTCCGTGACGATGAGGGCGGGGCTACGCCCGATGGAGCCCCTGCTCGTCACTCTCTCCCTAAAGGTCCGCGAAGCCCGAAACTATGAGATGGAGAAACGCGAGTATCAATCGTGCCTCAAGCAGAGGGAAACGATGGAGGAGGAGATTACAGGTCTGAAGTCCAGCCAGGTGGAGAGAAAAGAAGAGCTCTCGAGACAAACGGAGGAGCTCTCAAGGATGAGGAGTCAACTGGAGTCGAGCAGGATTCTGTCAGACAGAATCGAAGCCCTCGAATCGGAACTGGCCGTGGCGCGAGAGACAAACAGGTCTGCGGGAAGCGCACTCGTTCGCGCAAAGGATGACAAGAAGATGCTAGACACCGAGATCGGCAACATCGTCGGGGAAGTGGAGAGAAAGGAGAAGATGAGGTCGGAGGCGAGAAGGCTGGAGGAACATCGGGGATGGCTGTTGGACTTCTTCGTGCCCACCGTCGGGATGATCGAAGAGAAGACTCTCTCACTGGCCAACGCCCGCTTCAACCATCACTTTCAGAGGTACTTCTCTTCGCTAGTCGACGACCAAGACATGGTCGTGAGGGTCAGGGAGGACTTCTCCCCGGTGTTCGAGAGACAGGGCTTCGAGCAGGACTTTGACGCTCTGAGCGGAGGTGAAAGGACGAGCATGGCTCTCGCATACCGTTTCGCCCTGAACTCGGTCGTCAGAGAAGACCTCTCAGCCCAGTCAGAGCTGGTCATACTCGACGAGCCCACCGACGGGTTCAGCAAGGAACAAATCTACAAGGTGAGGAGCCTGCTGGAGGAACTCAACTCGAAACAGGTTATACTGGTCTCTCACGAGAGGGAACTCGAGTCCATGGCGGACCACGTCTTCCTCGTCGACAAGACAAGCGGATTTTCAAGGGTCTCGAGGACGTGATTCCCCTGTGACGGAGTCTAACGTCAACCCCCTTCACATTCCCATTCCATGGATCTATGCGATAGCATACCTGCTCGGTGTCGCTCTTCAGTTCCTATCGCCCATCGGCGTCGGCTCGGGCGCCGCGTTCGAAACCTTGCTTCTCGTTGGATTTCTCTTGCTAGCCCTCGGGGGGAGCGTGGCCGCGTGGGCCCTCCGCATCTTCGGGAGTGTGCACACGACCACCGTCCCATCGGAGGGTTCCACGACACTGGTGACCTGGGGCCCATACCGGTTCAGCCGCAATCCGATGTATCTTGGCCTCCTGTTATTCTTCATCGGTATCTCCTTCGTGTCGCTCTCTCTGTGGTCCATAATTCCCCTTCTAGCGGTTGTCTGTTACCTGAACTGGGTCGAAATTCCCGGTGAGGAGAGGCAGTTGGCGGGAGCCTTCGGAGAGGCATACGAGGACTACAGAAGAAGGGTACGACGATGGATGTGAGATCGACACCAAGGCGCCTGAAAACGCTTTTAACTCGTCACGACCACAAACATCGTGGCGGGTTGAGTGGGCCTCCACCCGTTCCGCCATACAAACCCCGGAGTCGGAGGAGAGAAGAAGATACAGACACCAGATCGAAAGCTGCCGGTATCGGAGATTTTCCTCAGCATCCAGGGTGAGGGCGTTCACGCGGGCACTCCGAGCGTCTTCCTCCGCACCTACTTCTGCAACCTGTCGTGCACTTGGTGCGACACCAAATACACTTGGCTGAACCAAGCTGAATCGAAGGAAGGAGTCGACTACAAGAGCCTCGAGGCAAGAGAAGTCGTGCGGCAGATCTCGGGATTCCATTGCGGGCACCTTGTGGTCACTGGGGGAGAGCCCCTTCTCCACCAGGAGGCGCTGCTCCCGATTCTCTCGGACCTCAAGCAAAACGGATTTTTCATCGAGGTCGAGACCAACGGCACGATGGCCCCCGAGCCAGGGCTCACCGCTCTCGTCGATTGCTTCAACGTCTCCCCCAAGACCTCCAACAGCAAGGTCGAGCAGAGGCTACGAGTCCGAGAGGCCTCGCTTTCGGCTCTACTTCGCTCGAGAAAGGCCTGGTTCAAATTCGTCATCTCCGAACCCGCGGACATCAAGGAGGTCGAAGAACTGGTCGGTGAGCTCGAGCTCCCACAGGACAGGGTGATTCTGATGCCCGAGGGAACTGATGCGGAAGCTGTCCTCTCCCGAGGAGCCTGGCTCGCGGGAGCGTGCGAGGAGAAGGGGTACCGATTCTCGCCCAGACTTCAGATACTGCTCTTCGGGAACAGGAGGGGGACGTGACCGCGCGACCGGCCGTGATGCTGACCTCTGGCGGAGTAGACTCGGTCACCACGGCCTACTACGTGAAGAAACGGCTGAGGGCGCCGAGGATGATCCTTGTCTTCGCAAACTACAAGCAGAGGACATACGACTTCGAACGGTTCTGCATCGAAGCCGTCGGAAGAGACCTCGCTTGCCCGGTCAAGCTAATCGACCTCAGTTGGTTGGGAGACCTGAGCACGAGCCTTCTCACGAAGAAGGAGGTCCCAATCCCAGAGACCAAGGAAGGAGACTTGTGGGATCCCAAGAAGGCGGAGCAGCGGATATTGAAGTGGTGGGATGTCGTCCGGAACCTGGAGCTCGTGACCGTCGGGCTCGCCCATGCAGAGTCTGTCGACCTGAACAGCTACCTCTCTAAGGGCAAGAGGGAAGTCTGGGACGTATACATAGGAATCAGGAGAGAGACGCCCGTCGCCATGAAGGACAACACTCCAGCGTTTCTCAAGCTGATGGACAGGGTTGCGGAGCAGTCAACGCACTTCGGCGGTTATCACGTGAAGGCGCCTCTCATCGCCCACGACAAAGACATGGTGGTGAAGCTCGGCGAGAAGCTGGGGGTACCATGGGAGTACACATACAGCTGCTATGCTGGCGGGGGCTTCCGGAGAGTGGGAGGCCGGCTCCTCCCGGTCCATTGCGGGACGTGCTCCAACTGCAAGAGAAGGAAGCTCGCCTTCTCTCAGGCACGCGTTAGAGACCCCTCAGTCTACCATCAGTGAATTTTTTAGCCACTCCGGGAGTGCCGAACGTCGAGCATGGTTCTTCACGTCTACTACGACATCCTCGTTCTGCTCTGGGTCGTATGGGGTGTCTACTGGTTGGCCGCTGTCCTCTACGAGAGGGCTACGGGGAAGGCCAAACCGACGGAGCGGAGAGCGAGAGGCTTTTCGTTGTTCCTAATACTCCTCCTCTTCGTGCTCTCGCCGATCGGGTCAACCCCTCCGTTGGGCCTCCTGTTTTTCCAGCCATCGGCGACAGTCAAGACTCTGGGCCTCTTGGTCACTGCTTCAGGCGTAGGCCTCGCAATCTGGGCGAGAAGGTATCTCGGAGCGAACTGGAGCGCCATCCCGTCCCTGAAGAAGGAACATACTCTGACCGTGACGGGACCATACTCGGTCGTCCGCCATCCAATCTACACGGGAATTCTGATGGGGCAGCTCGGGTCCGCCTTGGTCCTGGGAACATTCGCCAGCCTTCTTGTGCTCGTGATCTCAGTCGTCTTCGTGTGGATCAGGATACGTCAAGAAGAAGGACTGATGCTCGAACAGTTTGGCGACGAATACAAGGACTACAAGAAGAAGGCAAAGACAATCATCCCTTGGGTGTTGTGAGGCCCTCGGCGGGGGCATCTCTCCGCCGCCGAGGATCGTATTTCGACGCGTCCCGGCCGTAGTCCTCCTTCTGTTCTAGACGGGATTCAGCTGAGCGGCCCACCCTGGTCTCTCGCAGGCGTTTCATCGACCACGTTCGGCCTTGCTCCGCACGGGTCAGCCGTTTCATCCCGACTCCACCGATCTCTGGGTCGCCCCATCATCGCACATGATGGGTCGGGTCTCGTTTCTGTTCTGGAGCCAGCCGTCTCCGGCTGCGCCTCTTGGCGCCGTGCGTCCTGCAGTGAGGGAGGAACTTCCCCAGGAGACCCCCGTGGCCCGTCCACCGGCTCGCGTCTATCTCGCCTCTCAGCGCTCTCGAATTAACCCTTTCTACTCGGCGAAGAGCTTCGGGAAGTACTCCCTCTCTCGCACGAGGACCTTCGATTCGTCCCTCGCAGTCCTGTACGCCTCGAGTGGCTCTGCGTTGAGGCTCAAGAACGTGGGCCCCCACTTGTAGATCGAGAGATACCTCTCCGCTTCCTCCACCTCGCCGAGCACGTACATCGCCGCCGCAACAGCCTCCACCGAACTCAGCACCCCGGGCCTCGCGTAGTTGGTGGGATTCCCTGCAAGAAGGATGGGAAGCCTTCTGTGCTTTCCGCCGAGTTTCTTAAAGAAGACCTCCTGCGCCAGGTTCCAGGACGCGTCGACCACCACTATCCCCTTCACCCCCACGTCGTCGGGAGACACTACCCTGTGGCCGTAAGGGTTGAGGACTATCATGCTGTCCGACGCATGGAACTTTCTCCCGACCCCCTTGGCGAGGTCCATGTGAATCATTTTTCTTGCGGTGCACTTCGCGGGGTCGTCCTGGCAGAGTTCTATGACGAAGACGCTGAGCATGACTCTGCGTCGTACGCTCCGGAGCTTCCTTATGTGCTGTTCGTCGCTACGACCCTTCCTCGGCCCCTCACGAGCACGTAGCCTCTGCCACCGCCGAGCACCCTGCGTATCGTCTCACGGGCGTACTGGGGGTACTCCCTGGCCAGGTCGCACAGCCTCTTACCTTGCTCGAAGTGACCGCTTCTAATCGAATCGTAGTCTTCGGGGGTGACCTTGGCCCTGTATCTGCCAAGGGCGTCACGAATCCTGTCATGGCGAATCAACTTCATGATTCTGTCACCATCGGGTCGAGTGTATGGAACATACAGGTGAACCTTTCTCACTCGCCTCTCCCTTCGGCCTGCCTCGACTTCTGCAGCGAAGACATCTACGAGATTATTTCCAGTTGTTCTGCCTTCGTAGTACTCAAGCGTGGCTCTGGCCTCGTTCTCTTTCTTGCAAAGAAATGGAAGCATTTCCTTTAGCGCAGTTACAACCGATTTGAATTCGCTCACGGCGACCATCTCAGCTGTTCCTTTTGATGTTTTCAGAACGTTACTCGTTCTCAGGCCTTGCCTTTGGAGGAAGTCTCTGACTGTGTTGATCTGGTCAACCGATTGGTCCACGAAAACCAGAGAAACACTGATCTTGTATGGCTGATTTGTGATGTCAGAGAACGCAATAGTGCCATCACCATCGAAGTAACCGGCGACCTGCCCCCACGAATCGTATCTAGGCACGGTAGAAAGTGCTTGCGAGGAATAAAGCAGCAACGGTTATTACTGGACTGAACCAATCATCAGCGAGAGGTCGAACTTCGACAATTGCCGATGGCTTTCGTTTTAATTAACGCTGACCTTGGTGCTGAAGAGCAGCTCTACAAGGACCTCAAGAACACGGAGAATGTCAAGGATGTCTACATCGTCTATGGTGTCTACGACATCATCGCAAGAATAGAGGGCGAGACGATGGAGAAGGTCAAGGAGACCATTACGTGGAAGATCAGGCGCCTCGACAGGGTCAGGAGCACCCTCACCATGATAGTCGTGGACGACGTCGGCGCCGTCGAAGGCTAGACTGCGAACGCTCCGTTAAATACGGAAACAGTTCGCGTCACTCAAATTCATGGACTGCCTGCTTGGTTTCGACGACACGGACTCCTCATCAGGCCTCTGCACGACTTACCTGGGCTACCGCATCGCGACCGACCTCCGTCGAGTTCTCCGAGTCAGGGCGTATCCCAGGCTCGTCAGACTCAATCCAAACGTACCCTTCAAGACGCGAGGGAACGCGGCGGTCTGCATGCCAATCTCGACCGAAGACCCTGATGCCGCATTCGACAAGGTCTGCGAACTCGTATCTCTGCTATCTGACGTGAAGAACGGCGCGAACCCCGGGGTCGTCTTCTGGAGAGGGGACACTGGCGCGTACTTTCGCGGGCTCTATGATAGGGCAGTACGAGGAATGGTCAACCGCCACTCGGTCGAGAAGGCCCTACGTGAGCTACGCGCGGAGACGTTCACGCTCGGGAACGGAATGGGTCTCGTCGGAGCATCGGCGTCTCTTGGCTTCGACGAGGCGAGCGACCACACATACGAACTGATCGCATACCGCAGGCCGAGTCGGCGCGGGACTCGGAGAATGGTCGACGGACCTTCCGTCGAAGAGATGGACGTCAAGACCTTTCCGGAGACGTTCAACAATTACGACTACCAAAAGAGGAAGGTCCTTGTCGCTCCTTCGGGTCCAGACCCGGTCTTCTTCGGGGTCCGAGGTAGCTCTCCAGACGTGGTGATTTCAGCGTCCAGGATGCTCCGCCACTCCGAGGAGCTGGAGGGCTGGATCACGTATGTTTCGAACCAGTACACCGACGCCCATCTGGTGCGGGAGACGGACCTCCGAGTCTACTCGTCGGGCTGGACGGAGGGGCGCGTCTCTTCTCTGAGAATCGGTCGCGGAGGTCACGTGTACTTCAATGTCGGCCGAGTCGAATGCGCAGTGTATAGACCCACGGGGGAACTGCAAAGGACCGCCAAGCTCCTCTCAGAAGGTGATCAGGTGAGGGCATACGGCGGCGTAAGACGACCCAGCTCCAAGCACGCCTCCTTGCTCAACGTGGAAAAAATCGAGGTAATCTCCGTCGCGGCGCTGCTCGAGGAATCCAATCCCGCGTGTCCTCATTGTCATCACGCGGCGAAGTCAGAGGGGTTCAGAAAGGGCTTCCAATGTCGTGGCTGCGGCATGAAGTTCCCTGTGGAGTCTGTCCGCTCTAAGCCTCTGAGCAGGCTGCTCGTGCCCGGCGTCTACGCGGTTTCACCGAGGTCCAACAGGCACCTGGCAAAACCACTGGTGAGGTACGGCAGAGAGGTCCCAGGGTTGGTTGCGCCTGAGGTCGAAGCTTGGGTCGGGCGGTTTACCTACGTCGAAGAAAGAGCTCGTCCAAAGTCCTGGATGAGGTCATCAGCGTCCTCCACTCCAACCGCCACTCTGATCAGCGACTCTGGTATACCCGACCTCCTCTTCTCCTCGTCTGAGACCTGATGGTGGCTGAGGACGAACGGGAGCGAAACAAGAGTCTCGACACCACCGAGGCTGGCTGCTATCGAGGCTAACCTCAGCCGATTGACGACCCTGGCGGCGGCCCGCGCGTCCCCTTCTATCTCGAAGCTGAGCACTCCACCGAAACCGCTCATCTGTTTCATCGCGAGGGAGTGTTGCGGATGGCTCTTCAGCCCGGGATAGTTGACCTTGCGAACCTTCTTGTGCTTCGAGAGATACTCCGCGAGAGCCATCGCGTTCTCGTTCTGAGCCCTTACCCTCAATGCCATGGTCTTCATCCCCCTCATCACCAGCCAGGCCGCGTGCGGGTCGAGGCTTCCTCCCAGCGTCCGTCTCATCATCTTGATTGCAGCTATCTTCTCCTCGCTCCCGCTCGCTGCGCCTGCCACCACATCGGCGTGACCATTGATGTACTTCGTCGCACTGTGAAGAACAACATCCGCACCGAGCCTCAGGGGCTGCTGGTTGATCGGCGAAGCGAACGTACCGTCTATCAGGAGCAAAGCGCCTCTCAGATGAGCTATCTTCGCGGCCCTCCGAATGTCCACGAGTCTTAGCGTCGGGTTGGCAGGGCTCTCTATGTAGACGACCTTGGTACTGCGTCTGACTGCAGATTCCATCTCTCGCAAGTCGACCGTGTCGACCAGCGAGGTCTCTACTCCGAATCTGGGGAGCACTTCGGCCATGAGCTTGTGCGCTTCCCCGTAGAGGTCACGGGTAGCGACCACGTGGTCTCCTTCCTTGACGAACGATAGAACCGAGGTTGATATCGCCGCCATCCCAGAAGAGAAGAAGGCAGCGGCTTCCGCCCCTTCGAACGCGGCCATTTTCGCTTCGAGCCTTGCGAGGGTCGGGTTGTCCCATCTCGTGTACACGTACCTAGGGCTCTCTCCATGAACCGCCTTGGGCACCTCCTCCGCCTTTGGAAAGCTGAAGGTCGAGGTCTCGTAGATCGGGGGAACCACGGAGCCCTTCTGGTCCTCGGGCGACTCTTCATGAACAGAGCGTGTAGACTTTCCGACCAACGGTCGGTCCTCGGAGACAGCATCGCAAAAAGGTAGCGAACCGGCCTCTCAACCTCTTAATACCTTGAAGGCGGCCGAGAGGGGAGATGAAGCGCAAACTCTCACGGGCCAGTCCGGGGACGAAGGCGGTCTGGGCGGGAGAGCCAGAGTCGAGCGGGGGGCCGACCCAGGTTCCGATCGTCCAGAGCGTCGCCTTCGGCTACTCTGACCTGGAAGAGTGGCAGGCCGTCGCACAGGGGCGGAAGCGTGGTCACATCTACTCCAGAAACACAAACCCGACCGTGTCAGCGCTCGAAGAGAAGGTCCGGGCACTCGAGGGCGCCGAGGCCGCGACGAGCTTCTCCTCGGGGATGGCCGCGGTCAGCGGGGTCGTCTTCAGCCTGGTGAAGCCGGGAGAGCGGATAGTCACGATAAAGGACACGTACGGGGGGACGAACCAGCTCTTCAGAGAGTTCCTTCCCAGACTAGGCATAAGAGTGGAGATGTGCGAGACTTCTGATGAGCAGTCGATCGAGCGCGAAATCTCGAAGGGTTGCCGCCTGGTCTACATCGAGACGCCCACGAATCCCACTCTCAAGGTCGTGGAAATCGGGCGTGTGGCGAAAGCAGCGAATAGAGCAGGAGCGATTCTTGTGACGGACAACACGTTCGCGACCCCAATCAACCAGAGGCCGCTCGAGCTGGGTTCAGACGTCGTCGTCCACAGCGCGTCCAAGTTCCTCGGGGGCCATGCCGATGCCCTCGGCGGTGTCGCATGTGGTCAAAAGGATGTGATACAGAACGCGTTCCACTACAGGGAGATAACAGGAGCGGCGCTCGACCCCTTCGCTGCCTACTTGCTTCTGCGTGGCATGAAGACGCTGCAGGTCAGGGTCCAACGCCAGAATGCGAGTGCCATGAAGATTGCGAAGCACCTGGAGGGTCACGATGCCGTGAAACGAGTCTACTACCCAGGGCTATCTTCTCATCCGCAGCACGCCATCGCGAAGAGACAGATGACCGGAGGCTTTGGGGGAGTGCTGAGCTTCGTCATCAAGGGAGACATCCCTGCGGTCAAGGCCTTCCTTCGCCGGCTGAAGCTCGTGCACCGTGCCGCCAACCTTGGGTCGGTCGAGACGACCGTCGGCCCTCCCTCCACGACGAGCCACGTGGAGGTGAGCGCCAGAGACAGAGCTGCGATGGGCATCCCGGAAGGGCTAGTACGCTACTCGACTGGCATTGAGGACGTACAGGATCTCATAGAAGACCTGGACCAGGCGCTAGAACAAGAGTAGCGAGGGGTGGAGTTTCAGGGCTTGATTCCCTTTCGAACCACCGATCTGCGGGTTTCTCAGCGAGTCTTATGAGCCCGCCGGGATAAACCTGGCTTCCCCACCTCGCTGAGAAGGAAGCCGAATTACTCGTCTTATATCCTTCTCGGAAGCAACGTTTCCGTCATAGCCGCCCTGCTTGGTAGCGCTCGGCCCTCTTCTCGGCGGTTCAGCCAAATTCTGAGGGAGGCTTCTGCATGCAGGCACACCTGTGGTATTCGCAGCAGTTGCACTTGGAGCAGCTCTCCAGAGTCCTGTGTCTGCAGCTCCTGCATATGCAAGCGGGCATCTCAACCGCGCGAATCAGTGAGATTCTTTAATCTTGTCGAAGATCAGTCTCTCCGGGTCTTCGCCGAGGTCATCCTCTATCTCCTTCTTCAGCGCCAGGAGCCTAGGCACGTCGTGCCCCTTCTTGACGAACCTCTTGACTTCGCCGTCGAAGGGTCTTACCCTGTTGGAATCAACCATCTTGTCCGCGAAACAGACGATCCGTTCCTCCCGTGTCCTAGGAATGTAGTCGTGGTCAGGGAATCCGAGGGTCTTCGCCTCCTCCGACGAGATGCCCGCACCGACGTGCTTGCGCACCGCCTCCACCACGGAGGAGTCTACGCCCTCAGACTCCAGGATCCGCGCTCCTTCGAGGCCGTGCCTCACCGTGTGGCCTCGGCTCCGACCTATGTCGTGGAGCAGCGCCGCGGCCTGAACGACGGACGAGTCGACCGACCTCCCTGCCCTAACATAACCGCTGGCGAGTATATCGGCCACCTCGGCTACAGCCAGGCAGTGCTCCACTATGACGGGGTCGCTATGATACCTCTCGTGAAGCGCCAGGGCCTCTTCTCGGTCAGGAATCACTTGACCAGCTCGTCTTCGAGCTGTTTCGTCTTCCAGCGTAGAGCATCCTTCAGCTCCGTGTTGTCCAGCCTGTTGAGGGGCTTGGAACAGGTAGGACACTTGAAGAAGTTCTCCATGGCGTCCTCGAAGGTCCTGGTCTGGCAGGTCGGCGTCCCGCAGTGGTAGAATTCATGAGTCTCCTCGAACTCGAGCCTCTGCCGTAGCCTGGTCAGTATCTTCTTTCTCTGAGTCTGAATGAACCCATCGGTCTGGTCTCGCTGTGCCTTCCACCTGTAGACGAACCAGCCTCTCTTCGGATCTCGAACTCGGACGCCTGTGATGAGGCTCCTTCCGAACAAATCATAGAGAGCCTTCCTCACCGTCTTGATCTTCAGACCCGTGGCCGAGGCGATCTCTTCGTCGGTCGCGTTTTCATTGTTGAGTAGAGCCCTGGCTACCCTCACGTAGTCCGGTCCTCCTATGAGACCGGCGACCTTTACGAAAGTGTCTTCATACTCTATCTTCAATTTCTCACGACGCGCTTCCCTCTGGCTGTGGGAAGAATGCGCAGTCTACTTTTGCCGAAGTTCTTCTTAAGTTCTTCTCCGGACTGGACGTCATGGAGCGTTATTGCGAGAGCCGCGATTTCGGAGTGAGGCTGCGAGGTCACCGCGACGTTGTAGTCTGACTCGTGATAGACGAAGCCAGGGACCTTCGGCCCTCCCACGACGAAGAGCAGCTTCTCCTGGCGCTGTAGCTCTTCGACGACGTCCTGCAGTGGCACTCCGTACATTGTGAGGTGCACAACCTTCCTCCCCGCTGACTTCGCGTCAGCGATTACCTTCTTCCAGCTGGCGCTCGTCACCACTTGAAACTCTCCTCCCCAGTCCTCGTTCACCTTCTGCACCGTGCCTGGAACGTCCTTCTCGACTTCTTGGAGGTAGATTCTTTCAGCGCCTAGCGCCCTCGAGACGAGGCAGAGGTGCGTGAGCGTCCTGTCGTCTCTCACGTATCGCTGTCCTACACGGAGGACCTCTATGCTTCTCGTCAGTGTGCTATCACTGTTTCCTGGATCCTGCTCAGAGTGGTCGACAGCCTGCGCTCCAATTCGGACAGGCCCTCTCCGGTCTTGGCGGAGATGGAGACGGGTTCGACGATGCTCAATCGTCTCGTCATTTCGTCTATTGCACCGCGTGCCAAGTCTATCTTGTTGAAGACGACGAACACCCTCGAGGGGAACACACCCAGTTCGGCCAACGTCTCCATGCAGCTCTCGTAGGCTATCTGGAACTTGTCGGCCGGTTGACTAGCGTCGAGGAGCAGCAGAACGACGCTCGCCAACGAGACTTCCTCTAGGGTAGACTTGAACGCCTCGATGAGATAGGTGGGAAGCCTGCTGATGAAGCCGACCGTGTCCGAGAAGAGTACCTTCCTGCCTTCGATGTACACAGAGCGCGTGGTGGGGGCCAGAGTCGTGAAGGCGCCGCCTCCGGCCTCCTTCGTTTCGCCAGTGAGGGAGTTGAAGAGAGTGGTCTTGCCTGAGCCAGTGTAACCCGTGATTGCAACCGTGGTGAGCCCTGCCCTGTCTCTTTGCCTCCTCTGCACGCCCCTCTGACCCCTGACTTCCTCGACCTTACGCCTCAGAACCGCGACCTGTCTCTTCATCATCCTCACGTAGACATCGACCTCGTACTTGCCTAGCCCGAAGAAACCGGGCTGCTCCCCGGACTTGGCCATCCTGACCTTGTCTCGCGCCCTCGGCAGCTCGTAGTTCAGTTCGGCGAGCTTTACTTGGAGTTTGGCCTCGGCTGTGGTAGCCCTCCTAGCGAAGATCTCCAGAATCAGTTTCTCCCTGTCCTTGACCTCCACCTTGCAGAGCTTCGCCAGGTTGTATGTCTGCGACGCATTGAGCCTTGAGTCGAAGAGTACGGTGTCGATTCCTCGCTCTCTGACGATAGCCGAGACCTCCTGAGCTTTTCCTACTCCAATGCCCATCCTAGACCTCGACAGGTACCTCTGGACAACGGTGGCCGTGGGCTCGTATCCCGCCGCCTCGGCCAGACCCTTGGCTTCTTCGGCGACGTTTGGGTCGGGATAGTGAATCAGCAGAGCCTTCTGCGTCAAGGGTTTCCGTCTCGAGCGGGCTGAACGACCACGAATCGATTTCTGTTCTCAAGTTTATTTGAACGTTGGGAATCCATTTTACATATCGGCGAGCGAGCCGGATGCCATGAGGCGGGTCGAGATCCTTGTGGACTACCTCTTTGGAAGGGGAGCGAGCAAAGCGCTTCCAACCAACGGGTTCAGCCTCGTCTTCTCACGGCGTTCGGGGAGGCTCAAACTGGTCTACCTCAACCGAGAGCTGTTCGCGACCGTCAAACCCAATGGGGCTATGGCGCTATCGATATACGGGGCGCGGATCTTGGTAAACAGCCGCGAGTTCAGGAAGAACTGCGTCACGATCTCCGAGGACGCCGTCCCGTTCGTGCAATCAGGCAAGTCCGTCTTCTGCAAGTTCGTCGACGCCGCTGGCGAGAACGTCTGGCCGAGGGGCGAGGTCGTGGTCCTGGACCGGCGGGGCCAGGTGGTCGCCGTGGGCACGGCTGTCATTAACGGGAGACACATGACACAATTTAAGAGCGGGGTCGCCGTAAAGGTCAGGCAAGGCGCAAAGTCATGAAGATGGACAACAGACAGGCTAGAAGGGCGATGGAGAAGATGGGCATCAATCAAGTGGAGATGCCCGACGTCGAGGAGGTCGTCATCATCACAAAGGACAAGGAGCTGCACCTGGCGGGAGCGGCAGTAACCGAGGTCAACTTCCAGGGGAACAGGATCTTCCAAGTGACGGGCGAAGTCGAGGAGGTCGAGCGGGAAAAGAGGTCATACAACGAAGAAGACGTACTGCTCGTCCAACAGCAGGCGAACGTTACAAGGGAGAGGGCGATCTCAGCGCTTCAGGAGTCAGACGGAGAAGTCGCCAGGGCGATACTGAGGCTGACGACTTAGAGTCACGTTTAATTACGCAACGACACTCGAGAGGCCGAAGTCGAATTGTCTCAAGCCCTAGAAGAGGCCATAAAGGCACTCAAGGAGTTCGAATCCTCCCTCGATTCGATCAAGGCCGAGGCAGCGGACTCGAAGAAACGCATAGTGAAGTCCGCGAGCGACTGGGCAGAGAGCGCGAAGTCCAGGGCGATAACCAAGGCTCGCTCCGACGCGGAGCACGACGTGGCCAGGGTACGAGGAGCCGCGAACAAGGAAGCGGAGAAGATCAAGGACGCAGGCGAGGACGCGCTCGCCGAATTCAAGGAGATGATTTCGAAGAAGAAGGCGACGGCGGTCGACCACGTTACAAAGAGGCTGCTCGGTGACAGCTCGTGAAAGTGGTGGCAATAGGCGGAAAGGCGTTCGTGACGGGCTTCGTGCTCGCGGGCGTTTCGGGGGAGTACGTTTCGTCGGGGAGGGAGGCGCTTTCGAAGGTCGACGCCCTGGTCAGGGACTCCAAAGTAGGGCTGATTATGATCAGCGATGACGTGGCGAAGCCAATAAGGGACGAGCTGACTGCGATCAGGGCAAAGAAGGCGGTGCCGCTCATTTACGAAGTTCCTGGACCAGGCAGCAAACAAGAGAAGGTCGAGTATAGGGCGATGCTCCGGTCTATCCTGGGGGTCTGAGAGTGAGCGAAGCAGCAGAGATGACGCTCTCGAAGGTCTCCTCCGAATTCGAGGAGGGAGTAATCTCCGATCTCGCCGAAGGAAAGGATGCTTCACTGAGATTAATCGAAGAAGCGAGAAAGGAGAGCACCGACGCGACAGCTAAGATCCTCGAAGAGGGGAGGAGGCAGGCGGAGCAGCTGCGTAGGCAGATCATAGGTTCCGCAGAACTAGAATCGAGAAACATGCAGCTCAAAGCTCTAGAGCGCGCTGTCAACGACGTCTTCGATGAAGCGAACAAGAGGCTGGCGTCAGCTCCTCTCGAAGAACGCCAAGCATCCCTCGGGAGGCTGATCAAAGAGGGGATGGAGGCGATAGGACCGGTCGCGAGCGTGCACTGCAACAAGGAAGACCACAAAGTGATTGCATCCGTCTTGAAGAAGCTGAACAAGGGTCCCGTCAAGCTCTCACTGTCAGAGGAAGCGATACAGTCTCTCGGGGGTGCGGTGCTCGTGTCTTTGGACGGCAGCGTGAGGTTCGACAACACGTACGAGGCCAGGCTAGAGAGGATGCGACCGATGCTGCGCAAGAGTGTATCCGACCTCCTGACAGGTCAGAGCGCCGGTGCGTCCAAGAAGCCTTAGGGATCGCTCGGGCTTACCCGTTGACTTACTTACCTTTCTTTAGAGGGATGAACTCAACCAGGCCGTCCCTAAAGCGGATGCTCGCATGGCTCCCGTTGCAGAATGGCTTGTTGGCCGACGCCCCGCAGCGGCAGAGGGTCACGCGATTTCTAGCCTCGTAAGGTATCCCATCCTCGGACTCGACCCTCACTCCTCCCTGCACGTAGAGGGGGCCGCTGCACCCCAGAGCGGGGTCCTCCACCACACCTATCGAGGGTTCGAGCTCCGGCTCGATCTCTTCACCCGTCTTCTTGTCGTGGAGCACCAGCCTTCCCGAGGGACAATGCTCCTCTTCTCTTATGACGAGCTTTCGGGTCTCTCGGTCGTCGGTCGAATCCAGCAGTGACCAGATTTTGCCTCCCGGGTCGCAGAAGCGGGCGAAGGCACAAAGATTCTCTGCGTCGCTGAGCGTCATGGTCGCGCCGTCGAACACGTCGGCCTGCCTCGCATATGGTTGGCGTGTCGCCGTCTCCTCGCCGTCGAAGTGAGCCCGAGCGTGCGAACCATCGCAGAATGGCTTTGTCTTCGACCGACCACAGCGGCAGAGCCTGTACTCCCCCTTGGTCTCGAAGCTCTTCGCCCTCTTCCAGTTCCAAGACAGGCCTTCCTCGTTGGGCTCAATTATTTCCATGGTGAGCGGAATCCCAGCGGAGACCACGTATGGACCGTCCTTCGAGACCACTATCTTCCCTTCGTGAGGCTTGGGCATCCAGTGCCTGAGACCCTGAGTGGATGATAAACCCTTGTTCACGAAGGGAACGGGACTGGCACAACCCTAAGGTCCGGGTGCGCTTCACCGAGCGGAAAAACCTCTTGACCCATCACAAGGCTTTTGAAGGTACTCGCCCGAGGCTTTCTTGATTCTTAGCCTTGGTCGTCAAGGGGAAGATTGAGTGGATCTCCGGACCGGCCGTCAAGGCATCGGGCATGGCAGCGGCCAAGATGTACGAGGTGGTACAGGTCGGCGAAGAGAAGCTCGTCGGGGAGGTCATCAAGCTCACGGGCGACATAGCATTCGTCCAGGTGTACGAATCGACCAGCGGCCTCAGGCCAGGCGAGCCTGTCACGGGGACGGGTCAACCCCTCTCGACGACCTTGGGTCCGGGCATGATCGGGACGATCTACGACGGACTTCAGAGGCCTCTGGACGTAATCGCGAAGAAGGCAGGCGCATTCATCACCAGAGGAGTGACGGCCGACTCGATTCCGTTCGACAAGAAGTGGGAGTTCACGCCGCGGGTCAAACCCGGCGACGAGGTCGAAGGAGGAACAGTGCTCGGGACGGTCCAGGAGACGCCTCTGATCGAGCACAGAATACTCGCCCCGCCAACACTCCAAAGGTCGAAGGCGAAGGACGTTGTCAAGGGAGGGAAGTTCACGCTCGACCAGACGGTCTGTGTGGCCGAGGACAAGGCCGGAGACAAGCACGAGCTCAAACTCTACCACCGCTGGCCGGTGAGGACGCCCCGCCCCATCAGAGCGAGACTGGACCCCGCGATACCGCTCATGACCGGCCAGCGAGTGCTCGACTCTGTATTTCCGATGGCAAAGGGCGGTACGGGCGCCATACCCGGCGCGTTCGGCACCGGCAAGACTGTCACCCTTCACTCTATAGCGAAGTGGGCCGACTCCAAGGTCGTCTTCCACATCGGCTGCGGAGAACGTGGGAACGAGATGACCGAAGTCCTCGTCGAGTTCCCAGAGCTGATCGACCCTGCATCGGGCCGGCCCCTCATGGAGAGGACGATCCTCGTGGCGAACGTCAGCAACATGCCGGTCGCCGCAAGGGAGGCCAGCATCTACACGGGCGCGACCATGGCAGAGTACTACAGGGACATGGGTTACGACACCGTTCTGGTTGCGGACTCGACCAGCAGATGGGCCGAGGCTTTGCGAGAGATAAGCGGAAGGCTCGAAGAGATGCCGGCAGAGGAGGGCTACCCCTCCTACCTGGCTTCAAGGCTCGCCGAGTTCTACGAGAGAGCGGGCAGGATGACAGTGCTCGGCTCCCCTGAACGGACAGGTTCCATCACCCTCATCGGGGCGGTGTCGCCCGCCGGGGGCGATTTCACCGAACCGGTAACGGCGCAGACAATCAGGTTCGTGAAGAACTTCTGGGCGCTAGATGCAAGGCTCGCCTACTCACGCCACTATCCTTCGATCAACTGGATGACCTCATACTCAGGTTACGTCGACTCGGTCGCCAAGTGGTGGGCGGAGAAGGTAGACAAGGAGTGGGCTTCGGTCAGGAGCGAAGCCTACGGAATCCTCCAGAGAGAGGACGCGCTTAAGGAGATAGTCAGGCTCCTCGGGCCTGAAGCCCTCCCCGACGAGGAGAAGCTGATCCTGGACGTCGCTAGGATGATCCAGATAGGCTTCCTCCAGCAGAACGCGTACGACGACACGGACGCCTACTGCAGCCCGCAGAAGCAGTTCGTGATGATGAAGATGTTCGTCCAGTTTCATCAGGAGGCTCTGAAATGCCTTAGGAACGGGGTGCCGCTCGCCAAGGTCAGGGGGATGCAGGTCACCTCCAAGATGCTGAGGGCGAAGTTCGCCATCAAGAATGACGAGATGGACAAGCTGGACGCGGTCGTGAAGGAGATGTTGAGCGAGTTCGCTTCTTTCGGGACGGTTCAGGCGGTGGCCGTCGCTGGCTAAGTCCTCCTCGGGTCTGGAATACAGTAAGGTCGCGGAGATCAAGGGTCCTCTGCTTGTGGTCGACGGGGTCGAGAAGGCGGCGTTCGATGAGCTCGTGGAGATCGAGGACGGGAGCGGCACGCGCAGGCTGGCCAGGGTCCTCGAGACGGGCTTCGGGAAGGCCGTGGTCCAAGTCTTTGAAGGGACCTCTGGACTCTCGGTCAGCGGTACACGAGCGAAGTTTCTCGGACGGACGATGGAAATCCCCGTATCGGACCAGCTTCTCGGCAGGGTCTTCGACGGCCTGGGCAAGCCGCTTGATGGGCTCCCGGAGCCCGTGGCCAAGACGTTCCTCGACGTGAACGGCGCTCCGATTAACCCCGAGAGGAGGGAGTACCCCACGGACCTGATTCAGACGGGCGTCTCGGTGATCGATGGGATGCTGACTCTCGTGAGGGGGCAGAAGCTCCCGATCTTCTCGGGCGCGGGAATGCCCCACAACAACCTCGCAGCCCAGATTGCGAGGCAGGCGACCGTCGCGGGTCAGGGAGAGGAGTTCGCGGTGGTCTTTGCGGCGGTCGGAGTCTCCCACAGCGAAGCCTCCTTCTTTCAAAAGACACTCGAGCAGTCGGGAGCCATCAGAAGAAGCATCCTCTACCTCAACCTGGCAGACGACCCCGCGATAGAGCGGATAATCACACCCAGGGTAGCCCTGACAGCCGCCGAGTACCTCGCGTTCGAACTAGGAATGCACGTCCTCGTGATCATCACCGACATAACCAACTACGCAGAGGCCCTGCGCGAGATCTCCGCAGCGAGAGAGGAGGTGCCGGGGAGGAAGGGATTCCCGGGGTATCTCTACACCGACCTGTCGACTCTCTACGAGAGAGCCGGGAAGATAAAGGGCAGGAAGGGCAGCATCACTCAGATGCCCATTCTGACCATGCCAAGCGACGACGTCACCCACCCGATCCCTGACCTCACGGGCTACATCACCGAAGGGCAGATATTCCTCGGTAGAGACCTTTTCAGGAAGGGGATCTATCCTCCAGTCTACGTCCTTTCCAGTCTGAGCAGGCTCATGGGACCCGCTCTGGGGACGGTGATCAAGAGAGGCGGCGCTCGGCCGGACTATTCCCAGGTCGGGAACCAGCTCTACAACGCCTACTCGAGGTCGATAGAGTTGAGGGCGCTCGCAGAGATCGTGGGAAAGTCGGGCCTCACGGCGTCCGACCTGAAGTATCTTCAGTTCGGGGACGACTTCGAGAGCAAGTACCTCAACCAGGGGTACGACGAGAACAGGACGTTCGAAGACAGCCTGAGGATAGCGTGGGAGGTCCTTTCTGACCTTCCAGAGTCTGAGCTCACCAACATAAAGGAAGAGTTCATCCAGAAGTACTACGTGAAGGGCCAGTAGGTTCAATGTCCGTAGCTTCTGGCGGGAACGTACTTCCGACCAAGATCGAGTTGATCGGCACGAGGCGGCGGCTCCAGACGGCGAAGCGCGTCCAGAAGGTGCTCGACGACAAGAGAGACGTGCTCCTCAAGCGACTGGACGAGATGATCCAGCAGGCGAGCGAGGCGAGGGATGAGATCTCCCAGCCTCTCTCAGAAGCCTACCTCGCACTCTACGACGCCTACCTCAAGCTGGGCCCCGTCAGGCTCGAAGGGCTTGCGTCGAACACGCCTCCGATGATCGAGACGGACATCAGCGTCAAGAGGATAGTGGACGTCGACATACCCTCCCTCAAGCTCTCGGAGAAGGACGTCGGTCTCACGTATGGGTTCGCGGACTCCAACGTCGCCGTCGACAGAGCATCGAGGCAGATGAGAAGGGTCCTGCCCTCGATCTTCAGGGCCGCGGAGTTCGAGAACGCCATCTTCAGGCTTGCGAAGGAGCTCGAAAAGACCCAGAGGCTCCTGAACGCCCTCGAATACATGATCATACCGAGGTACGAGACGTCCATCCGCTTCATCCAGGCCACGCTCGAAGAGAGGGAACGGGAGGAGTTCGTCAGGCTAAAGCATGTAAAGAAGGTCCTCGAGAGGAAGGCCGCACTGGAATGAAGACCGAAGAGGAAGGCTTCGACGAGGCCGCAAGGCGGGTCGAGGAGTCTCACGAGCAGGCAGTGGCGGACGTCAGGTCCAAGGTCGAGCAGGCCAAGGCCGAAGCCCTCAGGAAGCTCAAGCGCTAGGACGCCACTTTCTCGCCATGCGGACTATGACAACTTTCACGAGTATCACCACCGAGACCAGAAACCCGACCGTCGAGAGGGCTATAGCCAGGATCGCCTTCGAAACTCCCGTCGCGCCCCCCAGGTAGAATCCGAGGTAGACCCCCAGCAGGACAAAGGGGGCGATCACGATCGGCGTGATCAGGAGGACCAGCAACACCGGACTCCAGTTCGACTTGCTCATGGAGCGAAGACCATGAGCCTCCCCGCTAAAGGTGTCTCTGCGGCTTCACTCACATCTGGAGTAACCGCAGTTCGTGCAGCGGTAGCAGCCGTTCTCGAAGATCAGGGCACTTTCGTGGCACTCCGGGCACGTCGCGGCCTGCGGCTCTCCCTTCTGTCCCTGGACTGACACGACCGAGAGGCTGCCGGCGTTGAGTTCCATCTCTAGCGCCTTGGCGACCGCATCGGGTATCGAAAGGAGCTGCGTCCCTTCGTCCCAGGAAGCGTACTTCCCCTTGATGCCCTTCAGCGTGGAGATGACGTTCTTGATGTCCCCCCCGTGCTGGAGGTAGAGGCTGATCAGCCTGCCTAGCGCCTCAGCGTCGGCCTTCTCGTCACCACCGGACTTTCCAAGGGTCACGAAGACCTCCTTCAGCTCCCCGTTTATCATGTTGGTCGTGACGTAGATGCCGCCCTGGGGAAGCCTGAGCTTCATCGTCCTGCCCTCCATCATTCGTGGCCTCTCGAAGTCGGCAGAAGGGGTCTGGGGTTTCTTTGCGACCTTCTCGGTCTCCAAGATGCCCTCCCTGCTCCCCTCTCGGTAGACCGTCATGCCCTTGCAACCCATCCTCCACGCGAGCATGTAGATCTTATCCACTTCTTCAGGAGTCGTCTCCTCCGCGAGGTTGACCGTGCTCGAGATTGCGGTGTCGATGTGCTTCTGGATCGTAGCCTGCATCTTCACCCTCATCTCGGGTCTGATCTGGTGAGCCGTCACGAAGTAGCTTGGAAGCTGATGCTCGTCCGAGACCTTGTTGAGCGCCATGTACTCCTTCACCAGCGGGTGGAAGACCTTGAACTCGCCCTCGCTGAGCGACTTGCTCCTCCTCGTGTAGAAGAGCGCGAAGACGGGCTCGACACCGCTCGAGCAACCCGCAAGGATTGAACCAGAGCCGACCGGAGGTATCGTCGAGATCGCCGCGTTCCTTATCCCCTGGATCCTGATCTTCTCCCTCACCTTGGGCTCGAGCCTCTGGATGAAGGGCTGCGACAGGTGCTTGTCCGCGTCGAAGGCAGGGAAGCTCCCCTTCTCCTTAGCGAGCTCAGTGGAGTATTCGTAGATCTGGTTCTTGATCCTCTCGAACAGATGGTCGACGAACTCTATGGTGGACGCGTCGTCATACTTCAGGCCGAGCTTGATCAGCATGTCTCCCAGGCCCGTGATCCCGACGCCTATCCTCCTGCTCCAGAGCGACGCTTTCTTCTGCTGGGGGAGCGGGTGCCTCTCCGCGTTGTAGTCGAGCACGTTGTCGAGGAAGCGGACACCGAACTGGCACGCCCTCGCCAGGGAGTCCCAGTCTATGCTTGCTTTCTCGGAGAAGGGCTCCTTGACGAACGAGCTCAGGTTCACCGAGCCCAGACAGCAGCAGCCGTAGCTCTCGAGCGTCTGCTCGCTGCAGGGGTTCACCCCTTCGACCTCCATCCCGTTGTACTCCGTGGTGGAGTCCCTCTTGATCGTGTCCCAGAAGAGGACGCCGGGCTCGTCTGACTCCCAAGCCCCTCTGATGAGCTGCTTCCACACGTCCCTCGCCTTCACCGTCCTGTTGACCTCCACCTTTTCGTTCTTGAAGTGCAGCAGGAACTCACCGTCGCTCTCCACCGCCTTCATGAACTGGTCCGTTATCTTGACTGAGATGTTCGCGTAGTTCACCTTCTTCAGGTCCCTCTTGACGTTGATGAAGTCGAAGATGTCAGGGTGGTCCACCCTGATCGTTATCATCAGCGCCCCCCTCCTGCCAGCCTGCCCTATCGTCCCCGTAGTGGTGGAGAGCAGCTCCATGAAGGAGACCGAGCCTGAACTGTAGATCGCCGCGTTGTTGACCGGGGAACCCTTGGGTCTGAGGTTCGAGATGTCTGTCCCGACGCCACCGCCGAAGGTGTATGTCCTGGCGGCCTCCTTGCAAAAGTCGAAGATCGATTCGATGGAGTCTTCCCTTATCTTGAAGAAGTAGCAGTTCAGCAGCGTCGACTTCCTGGGCTGTCCGGCCCCGAAGAGTATCCGTCCCCCAGGGACGAAGCGGTAGTCCTCGAGCAGCCAGAAGAACTTCGTCGCCCATTCGCGCCTCTTGTCATCCTCTGACTCGACCGAGGATAGCTCTGTCGCGACCCTTCTCCACATGTCTTCGGGCCTGTTCTCGACCTGCTTGCCCGTCGGGTCCCGGAGCGCATATTTTTCATAGAACACCCTCGCGCGGAGTTCGTCTCCTCCGAACGCAGCGAGGGTTTCCGCTGGCAGCTTTATCTCGGTGCTGCGCTGACTTCCTCCATCCGTAGTGTCTCGTGGTTTCTCAACTATCGACGTCATAAATTCGCCCCATTCCCCTCCTCAACGGTATATATCTTCCGCTCGGCTAACGCGGAGTTGACAAAAACTATACTCTGGTGGCTGTCCAGGGTTTCCATGAGATGGTCCTGCTTTACTCTTTTTGACATGAGCCATGGTACGTGCTCAGAGACGAGAAAAAACTAGACTGCCGTCGAATACTGGACGGAGGCGACGGACTTGCAGTTCTTGCACCTGTTCGCCTTGGGTGGAAGCTTCCAACCGCAGTTCCTGCAGACCGATATGGTCCTCTCGACCTTGAAGAACGGGAGCTTTGGCGTCGCGTTGAGTATCAGGTTGTAGACGCCCCTCACCTCGTCCGCCGACCCATCCAAAGTCACAGAGAGTCCACCCTGCAGCCCCGAAGACAGTCGTGAGACCTGTTCGACCCTATCGGGATTCTCCAGGTCGCTCATCACGAGCCTGGGGGACTGAGAGTAGCCTCCCTTCTGCAGAGGGGAGATGTTGGCCCTGCCGTACTTCTCCGCGTCGAGGCTGGCCATCCTCTGAGCCCCGTCCAACTCCATCATGGCCACCGCCATGCGGTCGCTCTTGCTCGACTTCTCAGCCGCGACCTGAGCCGCGGTTTGAACGATCTTGTCAGCCAGCTCGGCCTTCAGCGGCGAGACGGGGTCACGGACTAGGCTCGCAAGCGTCTCGTCCAATCCCACCAAGTTCATGACCAAGGGCATCGTCTCGGACGTCACCGAGTCAGACCCGTTGGCGAGCGCAGGTAGAAGCCCACGTTTCAGCACCTTGTCGACCACCCGTCTTCGCGCGGAAAGAGCGTCGGCCGCCACGCCTATCAGGAGAGCTAGTTTAGCTCTGAAGTATGTCTCATCTTGGTTTGAGTCATAGGCTAGTCGGGGGAGGTTCAGGCTCAGGTTGTGCAGGACGCTTATGTTGTCAGCCTGCATGTCTGGAGGTAGCGCTCCGACGTTCACGCCCATGAAGCTCCTCCGTGAATCTGGCGAGAAGAAGGCTATTCTGCCACCGTTGAAGATTATTGCGGCGGCATCCTTCAGCGTCTTGGTGTCGTCGACCCGGTTCGGTTTTGCGAGAAGAAGCCGCACGTCGGGTCTCGGAGTCTCCTCCACGTATGCTCTGTAGGCCGCCAACGCCGAATCCAGTGTCTTGTCCACCACGTCCCTCCCCACCTCATCGTGTCTGAACGGGTTGAGCTCGATGCTTATCGTCGGTCTCTCGGACGTCGCGAGCGGGGCGCTCGAAGTCTCGAAGAACCTGAGGATCATCTGTTCGAGTTCGTGCTTCCCTCTCGACTTGCAGTGGGGTGCGAGGTACTGGAGGAAGTTACCGAAGACGATCTCGTCGGAGACCTCGTTGCACAGCATGGATGAAAGGTTGAGCGCTATGTTCAGAGCCCTCTCTGCGTTTTCGGGGCTCTGCATCATCGGCGCGTTCAGGAGCCTCCCGTTGGGGTTGAAGCCTCGGCTCCTCACGGACAGAAGGTCGACAAAGACGGAGTCGGGATTGAGCCCCCAAGAGCCCGCGCTGCTGATGTGTATGTCCCCTGAGAGATGGGCGTCGGCGACGTCTCTCGGCAGCTGCTCCAGCAACAGGTATTCCGAGAAGACGGCATGCCCGGTCTCGTGGACCAGGACCTCTGCGTTCCCTCCGTCGTCGCCAGCCTTGTTCAGTAGCTGGGTGACGTCATAGATGGGCATCCCCAGCCGAGTGAGCTTGTGCCGATATTCTTCTAGACTGTGCTCAACCAGCAGTGCGTTGACTATCTCTCTGATCAGGGGAGCAGTGAGGTACTGCGTCTGGAACTTGTAGAGCCTTGACTCAGTCTCGCTAGTTATCCTCTGCGCCAGCTCCACCGGCATCCCGGCCTCCTTGACCAAGGACTGAAGGATCTTGTTCGCGTTGAACTCCTCCATCGTCTGGTGGGAGGTCCTCACGTAGAGCTTGCCGCTCTCGACGAGCGACTGCTCCTCGATCTGACGGGTGAGATTGAGGACGAGCCTCCCCAGATTGGTCACGGTGTACTTTCTCTCCTGTCTGTTCAGCTGTATGAGGAGCTGTTTCACCAGTTTTCTGAGGTGGTACGCAAACTTTCCCGACTCCTTCTTCGACTTGAAGCCCGCCAGAGTCTTGAGCGCGCTGTAAGTGAGCGGGCCTTTGATGTTCAGAATCCTGAGTATCTCGAGGCGCTGAGGAGATGCGATGACGCTGTAGATCGTCTTTACTCGGCGGGGTGCTGCTTGCAACGCATCGCGGTCGTTGTCAATTGTATTTTACTGTTTGCCAGACCAGATTAACTCGCGAGCCTCTGCACAGCAATCAACCCTTTATACGACAAAGAGCTTTCTCCGGACGATGTCGGAACTCGACCTAATCCGCGAGTGGTTCGCATACAACGCACGGGCGCGGCAAGGGTACTTCGAAGCGCTATCGAAGCTGTCAACGGAGGAACTCACAAGGGACCGCGGCGCGTCTTATCCTTCCTTGTTGAACATCCTCGAGCACACACTCGGGGCTTATCACTTCTGGTTCACGAGAGTCTCGAAGGGGAATGACGCCCTCCCACTGTTCGAACCCATCAAAGATACGAGCGAGACTCCATCCCTGGAGGAAATTGCTCGCTTCGAGCACGAGTGTCAGTCCCGCGTGGACAAGTTCCTCAGCGAACTCGTGGAAGAAGACCTACAGAGGACCATCCCCATGCCGAAGTACGTAGCTTCCCGTCACGGCGACACCACGATTTCCGTTCGGAACGTGCTGTGGCACCTAGTGGAAGAGGAACTGCAGCACAGGGGAGAACTGAACGCACTGCTCTGGCAGATTGACTTTGACGTGCCGATATTT
The DNA here is from genome assembly GCA_035622335.1 of Nitrososphaerales archaeon. Classification (GTDB taxonomy): domain Archaea; phylum Thermoproteota; class Nitrososphaeria; order Nitrososphaerales; family Gagatemarchaeaceae; genus DATJAJ01. The sequence continues at coordinate 18,254 of DASPVO010000004.1, read as the reverse complement.
GACTGGCTAGAATGGGTCGAATCGAAGCCGAAGAAAGACAAAGAGCGGGCTTGAGTTTCTGTGGTGGGGTCGGCCGGATTTGAACCGGCGGTCTCAAGCGTTCTTGTCCACAATCCCAAGGCTTCTTCCAAACGTTGCTTGAAGCCTAGACCAGACTAGCCTCGTTCTCGGGCTTAACACCCTACTGCGATCTAGCCGACGACCCCATGTGTGACCGGTTTTCTTCGGGTGATATAGGCTCTTTCCGCTCTGCCATCTTCTGATCTCCCCCGTTGATTCTCAACAAACCTCCAAAGGCGCTCCTCCCCAGCCGACACTCCAACCCGTTTTGTTCTCACCACCGGACTATCGGGCCCTGTCTCCAAGAAGAGAGTCTCTGAGTTGATCATGTCCAACCCGTTAAAGCCCGCATCGATAGCCAGCGCCTGAGTGACTCTTCCGGGGCCGCTGCACAGAACACCAGTACTGTTACTCTTCCTCAGTTTTTTCATGGTGTTGAGTCCCTCGAGCGGCTCTAGTCCCCGGATCAGGACGGCTGCAGGCACCCCCGGAGGCTCGGTGACTACGTTCAGACAATAGTGGAAGCCGTAGGTGAAGTAGACATACGCTCGGCCCGCAGAGAGGTACATCACCCTGTTCTTCGCGGTCTCTCCGATGTAAGCGTGGCTGGCTGGGTCCGAGAAGGCACCGTAGGCTTCGACCTCGATGATGCGACCGGCGAGTCTCTCGCCTCTGAGCACCCTGACGAGCTTGCTCCCGATGAGGCGGTGGGCAACTTGGAGGGTCGGACCGTCGAGTGCTTTCTTGGAGAGCCTTGCCAAGCAGGCCAGGCCACAGGGGACATTTTATATAGGCGTGGAACCCCTTTTTTCGGTAGATTTCTGGACTGCTGCCGACCGACGTTTCGGCTCTGGCAAGAAATTGGGATGAACAAGATTGGGTAAGCGCAAAGTGCTAAGTGAATCGAATCTGAAGGAGCTGGTGCTCCCTCAGCAGGGCGAACTACTCGGAAGAGTCAACAAGATCGCAAGCGGCGACCACGTGATGGTCAAGTGCACCGACGGGAAGATCAGACTCTGCAGGATAAGGGGCAAGATGAAACGCCGAGTCTGGATAAGGGAGCACGACATAGTGCTAGTGGCACCCTGGGACTTCGACGACGACAGGGCAGATGTGCTGTGGAGGTACATCAAAGCCCACGAAGAGTGGCTCTCTCAGAACAGCTACCTCCCGCCCAACTTCTGACCGAACCGAGGACGAAAGCCGGGTTCTATAGATGAACGAGAGTAGGAATCTTTTCTAGGGCGCAAGATTCATATCCGAATATCCTGCGGGCTCGCCGTGTCAGTACCTCTAATCGACCCCAAGCAGCTCAAGAGAATTCGCGTTCGCCTGGGGATGACGCAGGCCGAGCTTGCTCGCGCGTCGAACGTGAGCCAATCTCTCATCGCGAAGCTGGAGTCGGGGCACGTGGACCCATCCTTCGCAACCATGAAAGCGGTGTCAGAGACTCTTCGCTCTCACATACAGTCGGAAGGCAGGAAGGCTTCGGACATCATGTCGAAGCCAGTGCTCTCGATTCAGTCGAGCAGCACCTTGGCTGAATGCATCAATCTGCTGCGTGAGAGGGGCATCTCCCAGGTCCCGATCTATTCGGGACAGAAGGTGCTGGGATCGCTCTCCGAAGCTAGAATCGTCCTGCTGCTGAGCGGTGCCGCACAACCTAAGGAACTCTTGGCGACTCCGGTGTCAAAGCTGGCCGAAGCGAGCTTCCCCATAGTCGACGCTGAGACCCCCGTCGACGCTCTGTACTCCCTCTTTGAATTCGTCCCAGCCGTGCTTGTTACGTCCGGCGAAGAAATCGCCGGGATAGTAACCAAGATCGACATGATCTCGGCCGACGTTCGCTGAAACTAAGAGTGGGGACGGCCGGATTTGAACCGGCGGTCTACAGGTTTCTTACGCAGCTCCAATGCCTAATCATCCACGCTGCTGTGTCATCAAACGTTTTGTTTGACCACTGGAGCCTGTCGCCCTGCCTGGCTGGGCTACGCCCCCAACCGGGAAGGTGAGACGCCTTCGAATGGGGGGTCGTAGGGCAGGCCCAGCTCCGACCCGTGCCCCGAGCCCCGCGCTCATCTCCCTCGAAACGGCGTTTGGCTCTGATGGTATAAGAATGTCGATGAGTTCGTTCCCGTTCCGCAGTTGGTGCGTCTTCGCGGTCTCTTCGGATACGCTCAATTAATGGTCCGAAGCCGGAAGGCCGCTTGAGCGGAATCTTCGTCGAGACCCACAAACGCAGCTTCGTTGCGTTTCTCGCCCTCCTGCTCATCGTGGTGGTCGCTCTGATCTTCCTGCTGGTGACCGAGGCCGCCTTCGAGAAGATTGGGTTCACACGCCTGCAGTTTGCGCTCATACTCTCAGGGACGCTCATCGGCAGCATGGTGAACATTCCACTGTGGCGTTCGAGCGGAGAGGTGGCCGTGCCAAGGGTCAGAGAAGTCCAGGCGTTCTGGGTAACATACAGGATACCATACTATGAAGAGGCAAGAGTGTCCACGACGGTCGCGATAAACGTCGGAGGGGCTGTCATCCCCATCCTCGCGTCGTCATACCTCATCGCAACGCATCATGGATTAATCCTCCAGTTCGTCGTCGCGACCGCGGTTACTTCTGTCCTGGTTCATGCAGTGGCAAAGCAGGTACCCGGGGTCGGAGTCGTCACGCCCGCTCTTTTGCCACCCATCTTTGCAGCGGTGGCGGCGTTCTTGCTAGCTGAGGGATCCGCGGGCGTCGTGGCGTACGTCGCGGGGACCCTGGGGGCTCTCATCGGAGCGGACCTCTCCAACATGAGGCGGGTCTATCGCTCCGGAGCCGCCTTGATGAGCATAGGAGGGGCGGGCACGTTCGATGGTGTCTTTCTGACTGGGATTATAGCGGCTCTGATCGCCTAGGTCCCAAGAGACCACGGCTTTCCTTGGCTGAGCACCGAAGCCGGTATTCTATCTTTCCACTTTTCCAGGAATGAGATGTCCTCTTTCCTGTTCCTCAGGCTGTCAGGGAGCATGACCGGTATCTCTTCAGAGACAGGATAGTACCTGCCACACTGGCTGCAAGTGATGAGTCCTTCGACGATTACATCACCGCTGGTTGCAAACTCCAACAACTCCAGAGGATGATGCTTGTCTATGGGGCACGCCAGTATCTCCATTAGGCGTCTTTGCATGTGGCGCGGCGAGCCATCTCGTCTATATTTGCCTTGTTTCGATTTATCGCCGTCGCTGTAACCAACTCATCCTGTCGGCTTTGGTCTGGCGAGGTCGTTCAACTCATCAAAGGATATTGCGCCGTCCACCAACGTTTCGAACGTTCCCCTTTCCATGATCTCCTTTGACGCCCGTTTCAAAAGTCCTAGGGCGGCATAGGAAGCAGCCGGCCCAAAGCTGACCCTGGCGATTCCCAGCTGCTTGAGTTCAGGCAAGGACGGAAGCCCCTTCCTCACCATTACGTTCACGGGAAAGGAGAGACGGTTTACGAACTCCCTGATTGGGCTGGCTTCTGTAAGCCCCATCGGATAAACGCAGTCTGCCCCTGCATCGCGGTAGGCAGTCGCTCTACTGACGGCGTCTTCGAACTTCGAGTCTCCATCCCCTCCCCCCACCCTGAGCGCGTCTGTTCTCGCGTTGATGACCACCGGCACCCCCTTCGTCACCCCCGCCGTCTTCGCTGCTCTGACTCTTTCGACCTGAGTCTTAGCACTGCGAAGCGCTCCTGTCTCGTGATCGAGATCCTCGATGTTTATACCAACGGCTCCCAGTTCAAGTACGTACTTTACCGAGTGTTCCACATCAATCGGGGAAGAACCGAATCCGCCGACAATGTCCACGCTCAAAGGTAGAGATAGAACCTTACCTATTCTGCCTACGGCGGCCAAGTATTCGGGAAGCCCAATGGCTTCACCGTCAGGAAAGCCGAGAGAAACCATAACACCCGCACTCGAAGTAGCAATCGCCTGAAACCCGGAGTTCTCGAAGATTCTCGCGCTTGGCACGTCCCAGCAGTTTGGGAGCACGAAAGGGTCGCCCCTTCGATGCAACGACCGGAAGAAGTCCGCCTTTTCGATTTGCGACTTCACAGCTGCGGTCCATTTGCCGTTCGATATTAGGCTGGCGACGGATAGCGATACCGTCCCAAAACAGTTAAATCGCCTTGGCGGAGTCGACAAACTCAGCCGGCCATAGCGCACGGGTCCGACCTGGACTCTTTCCGACCCCAGAAGTCAAACCGTGTGTCGTCAGGGTGTTAGTGAGGTGCGAGAGCCCTTGCGAAGCCCTGATGCTGGCAACTTTCAAAACACTCGACGTCGCCATCCTTCTCGCTAAGGCTCTCAGAGCACTTCGACCTACTCTGAATCTGGGTTTCAAACACAGTGAAAGAGTCGGTCTTCGGTCGCCCAATCAATTTGAGCGGAACTTCATCTGGTCTGAATCAAATCTCCCAATTTTAGCAGAACATTTAAGTTCGGCCTCCCGCTGGCGAGAATTCGTTTCGCCGTGCTTACTACTAGCTCTATCTTGCAAGGCTTGGGATTTGGTTCTGGAACAGTAAGCGAACTTCTGTACATCGGAACGTTCGGTTTCTTCCTCGTTTACTCATTGTACGCGACGAGACTCCAGGTGTATCTCGCGCTCAACGACATCGGCCGTGGGCTCAACAAGCTGAAGGTGATGAAGGACAAGTCGAGAAAAGAAGCCATAGACTACCTGATTAACGTAGGCAAGGCACCGAAAGACCCCACGGAGAGGGTCGACCAGTTCCTCGACTACGTGACCATCATGCCGGTGGACATCGACCCACAGGGCCTGGTGGGAAAGATTGACCACGTCGTTTCCACCAATAATGACCGTGTGCGGGCAGAGGTGGCGACGCTGATCGCGCCCAACAACCCTGTCACACTGTCGATTTCGGAGAATCTACTCGAAGTCGCATCGTCGCTGAACATAATCCACAAGATAGTGAGACACTACTATCTTCTCGGAAAGAAGACCAACTCATACTTCACGCTGATTCAGCTTCAGATGATCATGCCGATGATCATTCAGGAAGCCGATGCGCTTCTCAACGCCATAGACTCCTTCAAGGTCGGAGAGCCGGTCGGGGACGGGATAGGTCCCGTGGTCGTGTCGCGGTTCATGGCCGGGAAGGAGAAGAGAATCGTGGCCAAGGACACCGTGATGGCGACGACTGAGTACAAGGGGAGGACGCTGTACGTCCTCAAGGCTGAGGGGCCGATGGGTTATGTGGGGCAGCCAGGGATCGGAATCAAGAAGATAGTGGAGGAGATGGGAGTGAAGCCGAGTGCGATAATAATGATCGACGCCGCGCTGAAGCTAGAAGGGGAGAAGACGGGCGAGATTGCGGAGGGTGTTGGAGCAGCGATCGGCGGTATCGGCGTGGAAAAGTTCCAGATAGAGGAAGTGGCAACCAATCAGAAGGTACCGCTTTACGCGATTCTCGTGAAGCAGAGCATACTGGAAGCGATTACAGTGATGAGGAAGGAGATTGCCGAAGCTTCTGACAAGGTGGTCCAGGTCCTCAACCGGGTCATCGAAGAGAAGACGAAGGAGGGTGACAGCGTGGTGGTCGCCGGCATCGGTAACACACTCGGTGTCGCCCAATGATGAGCTCAGTCCCCACCGCGGACAAGAAGTCAAAGCTACTTGTCTACACAATCGAGGAGTGCCCCGTCTGCGGGCAAAAGACCAAGCGTGCTTTTCAAGTCGGGGACTTCGTAACCAAGGAGTCGGTTCCGTGCACAAAGTGCGGGAATCCTACGAGGGTTAGCCTCGTCTACGCCGAGGCCTCGAAGATTTCAGGTTAGGATCTGCATCCCGTCGTCCTCGAGGGCGATGGTGTGCTCGAACTGAGCCACCGGGCAGCCCGAAGCCTCCACTAGCGTGGGGTACGACCTTACTATCCTTCGCTTCACAAGCTCGCCTAGAATGGTCGTGAGCTTTTCTCTCCCGTAATCGTCCGAGTACCATCTCGGAGTGAATGGCAGAGTCTTCCTCTCTTCCCATATCCTTGTGACAAAACCGTCTAGGTCTGGTTTGCCCGTGTTCTTCCTCAGAAGAAGGGAAAAGATCGTCTGAGGGGTCGAGTCTACGACGTATCCGGCTGCCTTCTTCCACGTCAGGAAAGGTTCGATGGCCACCACTTCCCCCTTCCTGAGCTGCTGGGCCCCAGGAGTGTATATGTTGGGGACGCTCTTCCCGGCGTGCACAACGTACCTCTCAATCGTGTGCCCCGTGAGGTTCTCTATTGTCCTAAAGCCGTACTTGGCCGCTTCCCGGGAGACCGCCCGTCCTATCTCGCCGGTCCGTGTGTCCTTCCTGAGGGTCTCGACAGCGACCGAAAGCGTCCTCTCGGCCGCCTCCAGCAGTGCTTCGTGCTCGGGATTGTAAGTCAGGGTGACCGACGTGTCCGTGAGATATCCGTCAACCTGGACTCCGAAATCCACCTTGATGAGGTCCCTCTCGTCGAAGACGGAAGAGTCGTCCTTCTGTGGTGAATAGTGTGCCGTCACTTCATCGACGCCGATCCCCGTCGGGAAGGCGGGGGCTCCGCCCCGCGCGACGATCTCCTTCTCGACGGATTCGCAAGTCTGCAGGTATCCGTCTCCGGGCTCCACGTTGTCCTTGATCCAAGCCCTCACTTCCCTCGTTATCATTCCCGACTTCACCAGCTCTGGAGCGACCAATTCTGACTCACAACTCTTATTGCGGCATTTGACTCCGCCTCGCTGGATTATTTCAATTGATACTCTTGCCAGGGTTGGAATGATGAAGTTCAGAACGGTAGCCACCGGGGGTACCTTCGACCATCTTCACAAGGGGCACGAGGCTTTGATTTCAAAGAGCTTCGAAGTCGGAGAGAGAGTAGTCGTGGGCGTCACGTCAGATTCCTTCGTGAGGAGGGAGGGAAAGACGCCAGACCAAACTTACTCCGAAAGGGTTCGAGCCCTGGAACTGTACATCCGAACGAACTTTCCTGGGCGAGAGTACCGCATCTCCAAGCTGGACGACTACTTCGGACCTGGTATCGCATCTCCAGAGGTGGAGGCGATAGTCGTCAGCACGGAGACGGAGCCCCGCGTGGAAATAGCAAACAAGCTTCGGGAGGAGAAAGGATTCCCTCCTCTCAAGGTCGTGGTCCTCGATTACGTCCTAGCCGAAGACGGGACCCCGATCTCATCAAGCCGCATACGAAACGGAGAGATAGACGAGTCAGGAGAACTTGTTGGGACCAAAGGTTGACCCCATCGCCTCCTGGGTCGGAAAGGGATTAATTCACCGGCGAGCGGGCGACTGAACCGTGCCGGGAGACCAGCTCGATCCTTGGGGAGCATCTGCGATAAAGGACTACGGCCGTCTCCAATCCGAGTTCGGGATCGAGCCCATTGACTCCATTCTGCCCAAGTTTCCCCGGCTGAGCAGCCATATCAGGAGAAGGATCGATTTCGGGCAGCGCGACCTGGCCAGAGTTCTAGACGCGGTGGCGAACAACAAGAGCTTCGCCATTATGAGCGGTATCAAACCGACCGGGTCTTTCCACTTGGGGAACAAGATGACCGCCGATGACATGATCTTCTTCCAGTCGCTGTCGAAGAAAGCGATCGTCTACTATGCGATCGCCGACGTCGAAGCCTATTGCGACAACGGCATTCCCTTCAAGGACAGCGCCAAACTCGCGGTCCAGAACGTCGCCGACGCCCTGGCGCTGGGCCTAGACCCGGACAGGACGGTGGTCTACTTCCAGAGCGAAGAGGCGCGAGTGATGAGGTTCGCGGCCATCTTCTCCCGTGGAGTCACCAACAACATGCTCAGGGCTATCTATGGCGAGAGGCCAATCGGCCTCTACCTCTCTGCGCTCGTGCAGGCAGGCGACATACTCATGCCGCAGCTGCCTGAGTTCGGAGGGGCAAAGCCCGTCCTGGTCCCGGTGGGGGCAGACCAGGACCCCCACATCAGGCTCGCCAGAGACCTCGCGGCAAAGTATCACGACGACTTCGGTTTCATACTCCCTTCCGCCATCTATCACAGGCTGAGCCTGAGCCTGAACGGGCAGACCAAGATGTCCAAGAGGGATGCGTCTTCCTCTCTGACGCTGGAAGACCCGCCTTCCTTGGCCAGCAAGAAGGTGCTTTCCGCCTTCACCGGAGGACGTGCCACAGAGGAGGAACAAAGGCGCCTCGGGGGAGAGGCAGACAAGTGCCCCGTCTTCGAACTCTACAGCTATCACTTCGACCCGGACGACGACCACGTGAACCGAGTCCACTACGAGTGCGTAGAGGGGATCAGGATGTGCGGTCCCTGCAAGAAGGAGGCGGCGGCCCTTGTGAAGGCCTCTCTGGAGGAGCAGCAGAAAAAACGAGACTCCCTCATGAGCGACGCGCGCGAACTCCTGGTCAAGAGCAGGCAGTACCTGAGAACTTCCCCTGAGAAGTGATGGAGCATGCCCAACCCATTACACCCCATAGAGCGAACTGTCCTGTCCACGTTGAGGGGGAGGGGATGGATGACATTCCAACAGCTTGTCGACTCGAGCGGTCTCTCCCCAGACAGGGTGAGGAGGTCTCTGTCATGGCTCGGCTCGAAAAGCCTCGTCGAAACGAAAGAGGCTACCTCAAGGAAGCTCGTCGTGAAGCAAGAGACCCCTCCTGAGGTCCTTCTGTCTAGGCTGGTGTCGAAGAATGGGGGGGTCAGCTTCGACGAGCTGAGGAAGAAGTTCGGTTCAGGGGACGAATTTTCAGCCGCGTTGGGCAGGGCCAGATCGAACGGATGGATACGCGTCGAATCGAAGGACGGCAAGCCGTTTGTCTCCCAGACAGACTCGTCGGGGCCAAGGGCTCTAGAAGCCTTGATCGAGTCTCTGTCGGCGGGGGCTGGCGAAGTCGAGGTTCCGAATGAGCGCAGGCGATTGCTCGACGACTTGATGAGGAGGGGTTACGTGATGGAAGAGACCGTTTCTACGGTCTCGGTCAGGACGACCGCCGCCGGCGACTCGGCCGCGCTAGGCTCGCAGGAGGAATACCTCGACAGACTGACTCCCGAGGCTCTCGCTTCTGGCGGCTGGAGGAAACCCCTTAGACCCATCGACGTCGAAGCACCCGCAGCGAAGCTGTACCCGGGCAGAAGACATCCAGTCCGGGACTTCATACGCGAAGTCAGGGAGGTCTACCTCTCCATGGGTTTCACCGAGCTCGAGGGGAACAGCATCCAACCCTCATTCTGGAACTTCGACGCCCTGTTCATCCCGCAAGACCATCCGGGTAGAGAGATGCAAGACACCTTCTACATCTCAGGATACAGAGAACCTGGTCTGAAACGAAAGGGCGTGGTGGACAGAGTCGCATCCACTCACGAGAAAGGAGGGGCCTCGGGGAGCAGGGGCTGGGGGTACGCTTGGAGCACCGAAGAGGCAAGGAGACTAGTTCTTCGCACCCACAACACAGTGCTCACAGTCCGTTCTCTCTTCGAGTCAGGAGAAAGAGAGGCGCGAGTCTTCGCGGTCAGCAAGGTCTACAGGAACGAGAGTCTCGACTACAAGCACATCGCCGAGTTTCACCAAATGGACGGTATCATAGTCGGTGAGGGCTTGAGCGTGCGCCACCTGATGGGCTTTCTGACGGAGTTCTACAAGAAGTTGGGCATGAGGGGTGTCAAGCTCTGGCCAACGTTCTTCCCCTACACAGAGCCTTCACTCCAAGTCATGGGATACTCTGAGATTGTCAAGGATTGGATCGAGCTGGGAGGGTCAGGAGTCTTCAGGCCCGAAGTCACCGTCCCGCTCGGGGTTAGAGTCCCGGTCTTGGCTTGGGGGCCCGGAATCGAACGTTTGATGCTCCTGAAGTATGGTTTGGACGACATCAGGAGCCTCTACGACAGCGACCTGGGATGGTTGAGGAGCAGGGTGGAGTTTGCCGGTCGTCGCAATTAGAAAGAAGCGTCTCGCCAAGCTCGTGGGCGCCTCTGTGAGCAAGATAGAGGAACGGTTGCCCTACATCGGCCTTGACATAGAGAGCTCTGACAGAGAGACCGTGAGGGTGGAGTACAGTCCGAACAGACCGGACTTCGGCACAGACTATGGGATAGCTCGTGCGCTTCGTGGGGTGCTCGGCCTGAAGACAGGTCTCGAGAGGTACGAGGTCAGACAAGGCGGAATCGTCGTGTCGGTGGACCGAAGCGTCTCGGATGTCAGACCCTTCATAGCCTGCGTGGCGGCGAAGGGCCTCAGGCTTGACGACGAAGACATCCGACAGCTCGTTTCGCTGCAAGAAGACCTGCACAACGGGCTAGGCCGCCGAAGGAGGTTGTTTGCAATCGGCCTTCACGACAGCTCCGGCCTGACTGGGAGTATCGCGTACAGGACCGTCGGCCGCAGCTTCGGCTTCGTCCCGCTCGGCTCTACTCGCAAGATGACCATGGACAAGATCCTCGACGCCACTACCTCGGGCAGAGAATACCGCCCGGTGCTCAAGGGCGAGAAGAGGTTCCCAATCATCGAAGATTCCTCCGGAACGGTGCTCTCTTTCCCGCCGATCATTAACGGGGAAGCGACGAAGGTGGGCACCGACACGAGGGCCCTCTTGGTGGAAGTAACGGGCGGCGCCCGTCGGGGCGTTGACGAAGCGCTCGCTATTATCGCGACCACGCTCTCGGAAATGGGCGGTAGGCTCGCATCAGTAAGGATCAGATACCCGACGGGCGAGGTTGTGACGCCTGACCTCTCTCCAGGAACGATGGCCCTCGACACGTCCCTCGTTTCCAGAGTTACGGGCCTGAGCCTCACGGAAAGACAACTGGTAACATGTCTAGCGAGATGCGGCCTCGAAGTTCATGGCGAGAACGTCCTGTATCCATGCTACAGGAAGGACATCATGCACCCAGTGGACGTAGCAGAGGAAGCCATGCTAGGATACGGTGTGGACAGAATCAGACCGGTCTACCCCGTCGCGCCGAGACCTGGTCAGTTCAACGGGTTCGATGTCTTTGCTGACAAGGTAGCCGACCTGATGTCCGGGGCGGGCATGGTGGAACTGATGACCTACGAGCTGACCGACCTGGACTCCGTCTACACCAAATTCGGCAGACCTTCGAGCGAAGCGATATCCGTGGAGGCGCCCAGAAGTCGCGAGCATGCCGTGTTGCGCGACTCCCTGCTCCCCACCTTGATCGCAGCCATGGTGAAGAATGCAAAGGAGGATTATCCTCAGCAGGTCTTCGAGGTGGGCCGTGTCTACTCCAAAAAAGGAAACACCATCGTGGAGTCTTGGATGCTGGGCTCCCTTATCGCACACGCACAGGCGTCATTCAGCGAGGCCAAGAGCCAGCTCGAGACATTCTGTCGGGACCTAGCTGGCTTCGACATTCGAGCCAAGCAACGCGATTACTGGCCGTTCTCCTCTGGTCGTTCTGCGTCTGTCGCTTTGAACGGAAAGACCGTTGGGTATGTAGGAGAAGTCAAGGCGGAGGCGTTGGTCTCCTTCGGCCTCGGCGTCCCCGTGTCTGGCTTCGAGGTCAACCTGACCTCGATGTACAAACACATAAAATAGTCCGTCCGAAACTGGGTCTCGACGGCTTTCGTTCTATGCGCGCCAAACGGCCATGTGCGAAGGCGGAAACGCTTTGATGAGCAGGTGGTTTACCCAGACGCGCGACAGACGGAGGCCGTCTGCCCGTTGAAGAGGTTCGGTGACGTCCCCCGCTGAAAGCTGGGGCATGATCCGGGCCCGTCAGAGACGGGCAACACATTCAACCCAGAGGTCAGACATGAGGATCGGCGAAGAGAAGAGATACAGCGCGTTTGTCGACGGCCTCAAGGACTTCGTCGTTGACCTGAACCACCTCTCAGAGGAGGGCTGGATCGTGCTTGTCGAGGGGGCCAGGGACGCCAGAGCCTTGAAGGGGATTGGATACTCGGGAAGGGTCTCTACGCTTTCAGGGCCAAAAGCTCGAAGGTCATCGCTTGGATTCCCGAAGGGCGTCGTGATCTTGACCGACCTAGACAGGGAGGGAGGGCGCCTCGCTGCCAGGTATTCGAGGAGGCTGGTGCACGAAGGCTACAGGGTGTCCCTGAAGGAGAGGAGGCGACTCCTGGAAGCCTCAGGAGGGGTCTTCAGACACGTGGAGAACCTCTCTAGGTTCTTCGATCAGCTAGGTGACTGATTGCAAAACCTAGAGTTTATATTTATGTAATTTTTGGCGAACACTGTAAGGCTAATTACGATTTAGCAATTGGAGAAATGAGATGAAAGAATTTGCCAGATTCGGGTATAGTAAAGTACCTCGTAAGGCTGAGGTTTGAAGTAGACGGAGTCGTCGAACGGGCCGACGTGATCGGGGCGATCTTCGGTCAGACCGAAGGTCTCTTTGGTCCAGAGATGAATCTGAACGAGCTCCAAAAGAGCTGGAAAGTCGGCAGAATCGAGATCAACCTCGAGTCGAAGAACGACAAGACGAAGGGCGAGGTCATCGTCCCCATGTCAACGGACATCGGGACGGCAGCGCTGATAGCCGCAGCCGTTGAGAGCGTAGACAAGGTCGGACCGTGCAGCGCCAGAGTGATGCTCGAAGCGATCGACGACGTGCGCGCTACGAAGCGCAAGCAGATTGTTGACAGGGCCAAGCTCATAGTCAGAGACTGGAGCTCCAAGACGTCCAGCGAGGGCGACAACGTGCTGAAGGACGTCACCGACTCCACGAAGAGGGCAAAGGTCGTGAACTTTGGCATGGAGAATCTTCCCGCCGGGCCCGGCGTCTTCACGTCTGATCTTGTTTACCTTGTCGAGGGGAGGGCGGACGTCGTCCTTTTCCTGAGAGCTGGAATAGAGAACGTGGTGGCTCTCGAGGGGACAAGCGTTCCCGACTCGATAATCGAGCTCAGCAAGAAGAAGCGCTTGATAGCGATACTCGACGGGGACAGAGGGGGCGACCTGATCGAAAAGGAGCTCGCGCAGGTCGTGAGGGTCGAGAAGGTTCTGAGAGCGCCTCCGGGCAGAGAGGTCGAGGAACTGACTCCTATCGAGGTGATCAACCTGGTCAGGGGCGAGAAAGAGGCGCACCCTGTTCAGAGAAAAGAGAGACCGATCGAACGACCGACCGAGCAGCAGGACCACGACGAGCCCATCGTCGAGAAGACGCGAGAGATTTATCCGACTCTGAACGGCACGTTAGAGGCAATCCTTCTGGACGAATCACTCCAGGAGGTGGGTCGGTTCCCCATCAGCGAGCTGGTACAGAAGATGGAGACCTCCAGCGGTGCCCACTTCCTCGTCTTTGACGGAATTGTCACGCAGAGGCTCGTCGACTCCGCGACCAAGGTGGGAGTGAAGGGCATCATAGGTCACCGGACGGGGGAATTCAGGAGCGTTCCAGACGACGTGCGAATCGGCACCTTCAGAGACCTCGGCCTAGAGTAAAACTTCTGGTTGATCGTAAATAGCTTCAATCCCAGACGCGGCGATTGTTCGCTAGTTGTAGAATCCGCTGACGATCTCTGGACTTTGCTCCGTCTGATATCCAAGGGTGACGTCATAGTGACGAGAAGCTCGCGCGTCGTCAAGAATGAGGATGAGTATTCGAGACCTGATAAGGGAGAGAGGGTGAAGGTGACGATGGCGATCAGGGTAGAGGAGACGAAACTCGACAGCAGCATCGAGAGGCTCAAGGTTAGGGGCGAGATAGTCGAGACGGACGACGAGAGCATAGGCAAGGCAGGTTCTCACTCCGTTTCCCTCTCAGCAGGCAGGGCATTGACGATTCGAAAGGAGAAGTGGACGAATGTAGAGATAAACCTGGTGAAGTCCGCTAACTCCTCTTCCCATAGGGTCTTGCTTGTCGCCATTGACAGGCGGGAAGCGGGTATAGGCACCCTCTCGGGATCGCACCTTGCGGTCCTCACCTCCGTCGAATCGGGTCTCGGGGGGAAAATGACCGCTGAGCAAAACCCGAAGCCCTACTTTTCAAAGGTGGCCGACATCATAGTCAGGGATGCGAAGGAGCAAGACATGATTGTTGTGGCTGGCCCCGGGCAGTCGAAGGGCACCCTCGGAAACGCGCTGTCCCAGGCGCTCGGTGGCAAACCTCCTGTCAGGGTAATCGATGGTTTCGACCTCGCGGGACCGGATGGGGTCCGGGGCATGGTCAAGTATCCTGCCTTTCAAGAGCTCGCGAAGGACTCCACCCTTGTTGAAATGCAGCGAGTGGTCGAAGAGGTCGTCAGGAGGCTCGCGGTCGGCGACACGAGGGTCTGCTATTCCTATCCCAGGGTGAGAGACGCAGCGACCGCCGGCGCCGTGGAGGCATGCGCCGTTTCGGACGACGTGTTCGCGAACAACGTCCGTGAGGACCAGCTCGTCTCGACTCTTAACGCGGTGGAGGAGCGCGGAGGTAGAGTGTATCTCGCTGACTCTTCTCTCGAGTTCGGCAAGCAGGTGTCTTCATTCGGAGGGATTGTGGCTCTGCTCCGATACCCTGTCAAAGCCTAGAGACCGCAGGGAACACGAACTCTGCGAGCACCGCGAGCACGATTCCGCCCTTGATCATGTCCTTCCCCAGCCTCTTCTCTGCGTGCGTGAAGTACAGGAGCACACCTATCAAGAGAACCGAGATGTAGACCAGACGCGCGATGGTCAGGATTGTGGAGTCAACCGCGCCCAGCAGGACGCTAGTGAAATTGACGAAGTCCTGCGCCATCTGTTGGATCACAGTCGTGTAGTTGGGGGCCGCGACTGAGTTCGATGTGCTGTTGGTCGCCGAAACGCTCGCTAGGAGTTCAACTGCAGCGTCTATCATCCTTCGAGAAGCCGAGCCGATTATTTAACCCGCAATCAGGGCAGCACTCCGATCAGGTATGGATACAGAAGCACGGCGAGGACGAGTGCGAAGAGGAGAACGGCAGTTATCGTCGTGACCTTCATCACTCCGGCTTCAGAGATTTTTCCTCGTCCGAGGGCTCTCACCGCGATGAAGTAACCCTGACCTCCGTCCAAGGGATAGATCGGCAGAGCGTTGAATATCGCCAAGTTTAGGTTGATGAAGAACACCCAGTACAGAAGGTTGGAGATGGGGATCACCGACCCGCCTATCGGCGAGACGTAGTAGGGCGACAGACCCACGAACGGAATAGAGTCGGCGCAGTTGAAGGTCACACCCACGAACGTGGGGAGGCAGAAGTATTCTACCGGGTCGTTGAAGAGCGCGCCTGTGTAGCTCGAGACCGCGGACCTGAGTTCGACGGCACCCTCGCTCTGGATGCCAAGGATGTACCCGTGGCTTGTCTTGAACGTGCTGTTTGCGAGCTGCAAGTCGTCGATTTCTATTGTCTTACCGTCCCTCCATACCGTCAGGTTGATCACGCTGCTTGGATGGTACCAAGGCGCTGAGCTGATCGCGCCCGAGCTGTTCACGGGCGAGCCGTTCACCGCGATAATCCAGTCGCCTGGCAGTAGACCTCCGCTGAACGCGGGAGAGGGGTCTTCCACCGCGGCGACGGCCACCCCATTCACCGCAGGTTTCATGGACGACACGAGCAAGAGCAGCAGGAGAAGAACGACGACGGCGGCTACCAGGTTCACACCCGCGCCACCCGCCAACACCCTCTCAGAATCCCTCGCTCTGGCTGTTCGGAGGGCGTTCTCGTCCACCTCTACAAAAGCTCCTATCGGAATGATCAGAAAGAAGATCAGACCCGACGACTTCACCGGGAGGCCAAGGTTTCTCGCTATCACCCCGTGTGCGCCTTCGTGTATCACCACGGCGATCACGATGGCCAGATATCCGTACACGAAGGGAACGTATGGATTCAGGCCGGGGAGCGCCAGAAGCGCTCTCGGTCCGAGAACGCTTACCACGTGAGCGACGGAGGATCCTCTCGGAGACAGATAAACCGCGGCGTCCGAGAGGAAGATGAAGAGCGCGATCCCGGCAGAGATTGGAAAAAGGACGAGCATGAACCATGCGGAGGGCCTCGTTATCTTCAGTCTGCCTAGCCTCTCCATCAGTCCAGAGAATCTGCGCGTCCTGAACAGAACTATGATGTGAGCGTAAACCTGAAAGCGCTTGAACTCCTCTTCCAAACTAATCGTCCCGCGGTCGCTTGCGCTTTAAGGGTTCATATGCCCAAGGAGTCATGACAGGCGCTTGAGAGCTTGACCAGCTGCAGGTGCGGAGAGAGCGCAGCGTTCACGAGAAGATACTCCGGTGAGGCGCTCTGCACCTCCTGTTTCAAGAGCTCTATCGTCGAGAAGACGAAGCACACGATCTCCAAGTATGGCATGCTCGAACGGGGGCAGAAAGTCGGCGTTGCTGTCTCAGGAGGGAAGGACAGCCTGTCACTGCTGAAGATTATGCACGAACTAAGTTCGGCCCACCGGTACGAGGTCGCTGCGATTTCGGTCGACGAAGGCGTCGAGGGATACAGGGAGGAAGCACTGACCCATGCGCGAGAACTCAGCGAAAGTCTGGGAATCCCTCACTTCATCACGTCGTATGAGGAGGTCTTCGGCTTTTCTCTAGACAAGGCTTTGGAATGGAAGGACGAACGAGAGCTCTCGTCCTGCAGTTTTTGCGGTGTGTTCCGAAGACGAGCGCTTGACGAAGCAGCGGTCAGGGCAGGGGTAGACGTGATAGCGACTGCTCACAACCTGGACGACTACGTGCAGACCTTCCTGATGAACCTCTTTCACGGAGACGTGGGTCGATTGGGCTGGATGGACCCTAACTACTCTGAGGAGGGCTTCCCGCTACGCCGCGTAAAGCCCTTCATGGAGATTTACGAGGAGGAAGTCGCCTTCTTCGCGTATCTGTCGGGTATAAAGTTCCAGAGTGTGAGCTGTCCATACATGCACGAAGGATTGCGAAGCGAGGTAAGGGACTACCTCAACAGGATGGAGGTGGGGCATCCTGGAATGAAAAACGTCCTCTTCAGGTCCAGCCTCGAAGTCATTTCTAGGTTCGACTCGGGCTTGAAGAAAGCACCAGTGCCTTGCAGGGTCTGCGGAAAGCCTTCTTCCTCCGGCACGTGCAGCGTCTGCCGTCTGAAAGCGATAGTCGACCAGCACGTTAATTACAGCCCATAGCCATCAACGGTTGGCGGCGGGTAGGGCTCGGGGGATAGCCGTCCCCGGTACATTGAAACCGGCTACACGCAGTGGCCAGAACCCTCCGGGTAAAGCTACCATCCCAGCAACCCGCATCGGGGGAAGGGTGTGAACCCACGCCGGGGCGGGCGGTCATGAGGGGCAGTCCTCTCGAAGGAGAGGTCCTGACTCCTAATTGCCGAATCGGGCGAGGTCCGGGAGGGAGCAGCCCTATGGCAGCGCGTCCACGCTGCCTCGTCTACGTGGGGGATCCTTCGCTCGATGAAATGGGAGCTGGGACGGATGGTGAAAGCCGGGGGAGCCGCCGCCACTTCAACTTTTTTTAGCCATCGAGCGCGGCTTGCAGCTAGTGCAGGGGTAGCCTAGCCTGGTAAGGCGCAGTCGAATCGGCGCAAGCTTGCTAAGCCTGTGTCTCTCACGGGACTCGTGGGTTCGAAACCCGGCCACTGTAGAGGGTCGAGAGGCCTTGGTGGCCGGACGAAACTCCCACCCCCTGCGCTCCTAACCCGCCGCCTTCATTCCCGTGTAGCTCGACCTGGAGCCCAGCTCCTCTTCTATCCTGATCAATTCGTTGTACTTCGCGGTCCTCTCACCTCTGGCTGGGGCGCCGGCCTTGATGAACGAACTGCTGAAAGCGGTAGCGAGATGCGCGATGAAAGGGTCATCAGTCTCGCCGGACCTGTGGGAGACGACGACGACCAGTCCTCCTCTGTCGCTCTCCTTGATCGCGCCCTCAGTTTCAGTGAGGGTTCCAATCTGATTCAGCTTGATGAGAACGGCGTTGGTGGCGCCCTTCTTCATCCCCATTCTGATTCGTTCGATGTTGGTCACGTAGATATCGTCCCCAATCACCTTGACCTTTCGGCCGAGCCTTCTCGTCAGGCCCGCGAAGGCCTCGAAGGCATCCTCCTGAAATGGGTCCTCTATCGTGAGCAATCCAAATTCGTCGACTAACCGAACGTAGAAGTCCTCGAGCTTGGCTTCCGATAGCTCTCTACCATCGATACCGTACACGCTTCTCCCTTCGTTAAAGAAGGTCGAGGCTGCAGCGTCGATTCCCATTCTGACATCGCCTTCGTCGTATCCCGCGTTC
>DASPVO010000003.1:0-12493 GCA_035622335.1 Nitrososphaerales archaeon | reverse complement strand
CCTTCGAGCTGGGATCTCCAGATTGAAGTCAAGGATCTTGCCGGCGAACGACAGCGACTACAAGGGCTGGGGATCGAAGCTACTGAAGTAAAGGGGGTCCCAAAAGTAATCAGCTACTTCGACGTAAAGGATGCGGACGGGAACCGCATGAGATGGTTCCAGGTCCTCACGATTGATCCCAAGGTTACAGGCACTCAGAGCTAGTCCCAAGCTCGTGACTAGGCCGGATCCTTACGAATTGGAATCAAGATTTGGAACCTGTCCAGACGCTAAACCTAAGTCCCGCTGCGTCTTGGGTTTTAGAGCAGCAATCACCAAAGAAAATAAGCGACCACTTTCAAATGAAGTGCGTGAAAGCTAGTCTCAGTGCTATAACACTAGGAGTTAGAAACTACCAAAGATCCTTAGACTTTTACAAGAACGCCTTCGCCTTCCCGACGAAAGCAACCAAGAATGATGGCGTCGCATTCTTCAAACTGGAAACGGGGATGGTGCTCGTCTTACGAGGCAGAAGCGATTTGGCTAAGGACGCCTCGGTCTCGCCACAAGGAAGCGGTTTTCCAGGATTTTATCTCGCACACAACGTAAGAAGCGAAAAAGCAGTTGATGACATCTTTCGTCAGGTTACAAAGCGTGGTGCGAGGGCCGTGAAGAAGCCTCAGCGAGCATCATGGGGAGGATACTGTGCCTACATAGCAGATCCCGACGGCTATCTCTGGGAAATAGTTTACAATCCGTACTTGAAGCTCGATAGAAAAGGGAGAATAATACTTCCGTAACCCCGAAAAGAAGTTCGAACAAAGTCAGATGGCACGTACAGCTTTGACGTGCAGACTGTGGAGACAATGCTAAAGGGATATATCGCCACTCAAGTAAGTGCCTATTGTCCTGAGACGCGGAACATGTGTCACGGGTTTCCGCAAATCGGGAGGTTACAATCATGCGAAAGATCACGGCAAACGTGTACATGACGCTGGATGGTCGCGGAGTTTTCCCAAAATATCCAGGGTCGGATCTGGTAACGAAGGATGTCGACGCGCTCTTCCGCAACATGTGGTACGATCGTTTCGACGACGTCACGACTGTCATCATGGGCAGACGTTCATTCTTGGGACACCAACGGACGTGGAGTGAAAAGGCCGTCAAGCCGGGGGAGGCGAAGTGGCTCCTCGAGTATCGGCGTTACCTGGACCGCGTGGAAAAGATATGTCTCTCTCACCGTCTCAAGTCCACCGATTGGGAGAACTCAAGGATCATGAGTGGAGACCTCGCACGTATCTTGGCCAAGCTGAAACGCGAGAAAGGAGGGAACATCATGCTGGAGGGAGGACCCGCGGTGGTTCGCGAGTGCTTTAGGCGCGATCTCGCCGACGACTACTGGTTCTTCGTCATGCCGGTAGTCTATGGAAGGGGCCCGAGATATTGGGAGCAGATGAAATCTCAGTGCACGCTCAAGCTAATCGAGACGAAACCCGCGGAGGGTGGGGAGTTTCTGCTCCACTTCGAAGCCGTTCACGGATTCAAGGGATAGCCTAGCCCGCTAGCACCCGTCCGAGCAGTCACGGATTCGCGATAGTGGCTGTCAGAATTTGTGCGTGGTGGCACCGAAGGGGTCGCCCTTCTTGTGGGTGAAGATCCTGCTGGGCTTGACTCCGAACACTTCGCTCTGCCAATTGTCGGCACCGAGATTGTAGAAGTGCCCGTCCCGGACAGCGTACCGCCATCGGCCGTCCCACTTGGTCTTGAACGCCTCCGAGACGCGAGCGAGCAATTTCTCGTCGGAGATGCGGGTGGCGGTACCCTCGACCACCACATCAATTCCTCGATCCCAGTCATTGCGGCCTGTCGTCAGGACCACGTTAGGATTGGAGCGAATGTTGACGAATTTCTGCTCCTCTGCGCCAGTGCTGAAGTAAAGAGACCCATCAACCCACACAGCGACGACAGGAGTGACGTGTGGCCGACCGTCGGCTCGAACAGTGGATATCCAGAACAACTCGGCCTCTTCTAGGTGACTGCGTGTCTCATCCCACTCGATAGCCTTCGCGGCCGGATCGCTGTATCTCTTGTCAATCGTACTGACTGGCGGGTTCAACCATTTGTCTCCCAGTGAGAAGTAGACGGTCGCTCTTCTTGAACTTACCCATCTTGTAGGAGCGCTGCCGGCAGAACTACGTCGAACTGGCACAGGCAAAGCGATCTTTGGAGGATGAGTCGACCGAGAGGTGAATCCCACTTCAAATATCTCAGGACTCGACCCTTGCACTCGTGGCGAACTTCCCCGCCAATCGCCGGCAGCTACTAACAAGACCGGGTTTGCGTGAAAATGCCCCCATATTCAGTGTCGCACTAGTCAACTTTGTCGTTCACATGCTAGTTGCGGGCAACTATGGTTACTTCAGGGACGAGTTGTACTACATAGTGAGCGGGCAACACCTTCAACTGGGCTATGTTGACTTTCCTCCAATGATCGCGTACTTAGCTGCTCTGATGAACTCGGTAGCAGGAGACGGTCTCGTCGCGATACACGTGGTGCCCGCCCTAGCAGGTTCGTGCGTCGTCGTGGTAGCAGCTCTCGTCGCGAGAGAGATGGGAGGAGGCAGATGGGCGCAGCTGCTTGCGGCGGTCTCGACGATGGTCACCGCCCAACTTGCGTTCGCTTCAATCTTCTCGATGGACATCCTGGACGTACTCTGGTGGTCAGTCAGCGCGTACATTCTGCTCAGAATCGTCAACCGAGAGGAGCCGAGGCTATGGCTTGCCTTCGGACTCGTTGCGGGACTAGGGCTGTTCACGAAGCTCACCATAGCCTTCTTCCTCTTTTGCCTCGTGGTCGGTCTTCTCGCGACGTCCCAAAGGAAACAGCTCCGCACGAAGTGGTTCTGGTTCGGGGCTGCAGTCGCCGCTGCGTTTCTCGTACCCTACGTCTTCTGGAACGCGGGGAACGGTTGGCCGACGGTCGACTTTTACATACACCACGGCGGCCTCAACGGGTCTGGACCAGCAAACTTCGCGCTACTTCAAATCCTGATTGCGAACCCAGTGAACGTCCCGGTCGCCCTCGCGGGCGCCTACTTTCTGCTGCGTTCTCCGATGGGTGCCAAGTACAGGTCGCTGGGCGTCTGTCTGACGTTGCTGTTCGCGCTGTTCCTGCTCATCAACGCGAAACCCTACTTCTTCGAGGCGGCTTATCCGAGCCTACTCGCTGCGGGCGCCGTAATCATCTCGAAGAAGGCAGGAAAGGTCTGGAAGTGGGTCCCGAAGGGTCTCATAGTCGCTCTCGCTGTCAGCGGGGCGCTGGTAGCGCCTCTGGAGATGCCGATACTCTCGCCTAATGTCTTCGTGAGCACCTACTCGTCCTTGACGAGCATAGCGAACGGTGCTGCCGCTCAAGGGAACGCGGGACAGTTCCCCCAATACCTCGGGGACAGATTCGGTTGGAATACCATGACGGAGACAGTCTCCGAAGTATATCATTCGCTGCCCCCCTCGGAGCAGTCCGAGGCTTGCATCTATGCCTCCAATTACGGCGAAGCGAGCGCCCTCACCTTCCTGGGTAAGAGCTATGGACTGCCGACGGTAATCAGCACGCACAACAACTTCTACATTTGGGGCCCGAGTTCTTGCGGCGCCCTCTTGATCACGGTGGGCGTCGACAAGGCCAGGCTCCAACAAGGCTTCAGCAACGTGACTTTGGCAGCTACGATAGTGTGCGAGTATTGCATGACCGACGAAGACAACCTTCCGGTGTACGTAGCATCCGGACCAACAGTATCGCTGAGCGCCGCGTGGGCTTCTCTAAAGGACTTCAGCTAGCCGAAGTGTCGACCTTGCGCCTAGCCTTCAGTCGTAAGTCTGTCTACTGACGGGCTTGGCACATCATCGGCGCAGCCAAGACCGCCTCATTATTGCCGCCCCAACCGCGACGCACCCAGCCGCGTAAACTCCTAGCACGATCAGCGAGAGAGGGACCCCCACTGGGTTTGGGTAGAACAGTGCCTGGCGGAGGGCGTCGATGGAGTAACTAGTCGGAATCAACGTGCTCACCGTCTGGAGCCACTTGGGCACGAACTCGATCGCAGTGAACCCACCGCCGAGGAAGAAGAGGTAGCTGGCGATTATGGACGACAGGAACGCGACGTACCTCGTCCCCTTCACCGACGTCCCCACAATCGCGCCCGTGCCGGAAGCGCAGAGCGCTGTACCCAGGAATATCCCCGCGAGGGCCGGGAGTTGGCTCACAGGCACGGTGACGAAGCCGATGAGGATGGAAAACAGGATGGCTGGGACCACCGTCACGACGCACGCGAGGACCCCTCCCATGATGCGGCCTGCGACGAGGACCCACCCGCGCTGGGGCGAAAGGACTAACATGCGCGCTGTCTTGCTATCTTCGTCGAGGGCGCAGAGCATCGCGGTCCCCACCAGCCCGACGTTCAGCGTCAACAGGACGAAGGTCGGAACTAGCTGATAGTGGAACCAGTCGACCGTCGTCTGCCTCAGGTCATACTCCACGAGCCCGACGTGGTACGGGTTCGTTGCCGAGGAGTTCACGAGTTCGCCCGTCGTGGGGTCTGTGTTCGATATCAGACTCTGGGCGTTGAACTCCACGATTGAGCGGTCTATCGACCTCCGAAGATCGTCGGAGAAGTCGAAGTCGGTGTTGTCTATCTTGATCGTGACTTTGCCGGTCCCGTTCGCGACGGCCCCCGTAAAGTTCGCCGGAATCGTGATCACTGCAGCTACCTGCTCGTTCGCGAAGAGAGAGTTCGCGGTCGTCGAGTTGCAGACAGTCAGGTAGTATGCGTCTGTGTCGTTCTCGATTATCTGGGCCATCTTCAGGGCGGCTGGTCCCGTCCCTTGGACGACGAGGGCTACGGGCTGCGTAGTCACGGCGAGGCTAAGGGTGGAGAGCACCAACATCATCGCTATCGGGGGTACGAGGGCGCAGGCCGCGGTGAGGGGCATCTTTCGCCAGCGCGCGAGGTCGTGGAGGGCTATCCTAGAAACGGAGGCGATCTTCACATGTATCCCCTCCTGACGCAATACCACGCCAGACCCAGTGCGCCGGTCCCCCAACCTACCAGCGCAAGTACGAGCACGCTGAGAGGCTCCGGCGTCACCGTCAGGTTGAACACGGCGTGCTCTATCAGACCCACCCCATAGTACTCCGGGGAGAAGTGAGCGGCGGTCCAGATGTAGGGACCGTCGAACCGTTCAGGCTCATAAGAGCCGCTGAAGAGGAAAAGGGGAAGCGCGATGCCCAGAACGAGGACCGCGACAGGGAGCGTCCTCTTCATCAGGGCCCCTAGAGCCGCGCCGACGCAGCTGTATATGACGACGCAGAGAAGAAGCGTCAAGACCATCTCGACTGGGTAGACCGGTGTCACACCATATCCCACCAGCGCGACCAGAACCGTGATGGCGAGAGCCGCGATGGAGACGAGCATGGTCGCGGTCACGCGCCCAAGCAGCGGAATCAGCGGATGGACTGGAGAGACCTCTATCAGCCTGGCTGTCTTCGACTCGAACTCCTCTGCGACGGACAGGGCGGACAGCGTGCCCGCGATGATGAGCGTGTTCAGGACGAGGGAGCTCGCTATCATGTATCGGATGAAGCTCGTGTCCTGAGGATACACGTCCGTCTCTGACTGTGTCGCGTTCAGTCCCACAAAATTGAGCTGGGTACCGAAGCTCATCACGGCGGCTGGGACGGCGCGCTCGATGTCGGATGTCATGTCAGTGTTTATGTTGTCGATGAAGACGGTCAGAGGAACTGTCAGCCCCTCAGAGATGTTGCGCGAGAACCCCTGCGGGATGACTATCATCGCGACGTACTGTCCCTGAGAGACCAGCTGTTTCGCGGCGGTCTCGTTGCTCATGAAAGTCAGGGCGAACGAATGATGGTCGTTCTCGAGGTTGTTGATGAACGTCTGCGCGACCGGGCCGTGGTCGTTGTTCACGACGATCGTCGGGGCGTAAGCTCCGGTCAGGCCGAATAGGGTCACCAGCAGGAGGAATGTCACCGCCTGCACAACGACCAGCGTCAGCAGCAGACGAGACCTGCGGAGCCTGTTCAGCTCCACGCGGAACCCCGCGAGCAGAGCCCGGTACCAGCTCATCTTCTCTCCGCCAGCGACTTGAAGACTTCGGACAGGTCGGGAGCGCGCAGCCTGAAACCCTCTATTCCACCGTATGCTGCGAGCCCGCGGACCACTTCGTCGGGGTTGGCGCCCTTGTCAAGGAACAGGGACACTCCCGAGAGCGTCAGGTCAGCGCGGACGACCTGCTTCATGCCCGCAACGCCCGAGGCGATGGTCTTGGCTGTCTGCGAGTCGCAGTCAACATCGATGCAGCTGCCCGTGCGCCTCACCAACTCACGCGGCTCTTCGACCGCGAGCAGCGTGCCCTCGGACAGGACCGCCACCCTGTCGCACAGAGCCAAGGCCTCCTCGAGGTAGTTGGTCGCCACTATCACCGTCCGCTTCTTCGACCTGAGTAGGCGGAGGTACGCCCAGACTGCGTGTCGAGCGTCGGCATCGACCCCCAGCGTGGGTTCGTCGACTATGAACAGGTCCGGGTCGTGGAGGAAGGCGCGCGCGATCGCGGTCCGCCGCCTTAGGCCTCCAGAGAGCGTGCTCACGACCTGGTCCTTTCGGTCTGATAGCCCGAGGAGTCCCAGAACCTCGAGGATTCTGGCGTCTGGGTTGCGCACGTCATAGAGCCCCGCCGAGAACCTGAGATTCTCGAAGACGGTCGACTCCTGATAGAGGGCATCCTCCTGCAGCACGAAGCCCATCCTCCTGCGGAGCTCAGAGCCGTGGGCGGGCATCCTCTCTCCCAGCACCGTGACCACGCCGGAGGAGTTGCCCCTCAGTCCGGAGATGAGGGAGAGGAGAGTCGTCTTTCCCGCTCCGTTCCTGCCCAGGATGCCTATGATCTCTCCCCGTCTGGCACTCAGCGTGATCTCCCTCAGTATCGTCTTGCCTGCTATCTTGCAACCTACGTTTTCAAATTCGACGACTGCGCCTTCCTTCGTCTGGGCACGGCCAGCCTCGTCAGCGACGCTCACAGAAACGAGAGCCGAACCGCGTCCGGAGCGCCTGCTGCTGAGCCTCGGGAAAGCCGTGCCAAATGTCGCAACACAGATAGCGAGAGCGACTCCTAGCACCGGAAGGCTCAAGGGCACCGTCGCGACCGCTTCAGCCCGCACGGAGGGATTTGCGGTGAACTCGGTCGTGAACCCCAGATTGCTCGCGGACACTTGGTAGTCGCCCGCGGGGACTAGGCCTAGTGGCACGAGCCCGTTGCCTGCGGTCACCAGCTTCTCCGACGTGCCGTTCGCGAACGCAACCGAAACGCCTGCCCCCGAGACGGGGAGCCCGATGAGGTCGACGACCTTGACCGAAGCCTCGTAGACGTCCGTCCGGACTGTCAGCGTCTGGGGCTCTGTCACCTGGGCACCAGCTGACCCGATCGGGGTCAGCTGCGAGCCTTCCCAGGATGCAAGAGTGACAGCGACGCTGTCTCCGGAGTTGACCCAAGATGTCGACGCTGAGAGGTTGGTCCCTACGCCGTTCAGGGTGATTTCGAAGCTGCTGGGAGAGAAAGTTGCAGTTCCGGTTGAGTCGGTGAAATTGAAGGTGACCAGGTATTGCGTGGCGGAATTGAACGTGAGCTGTTGCGGAGAGTCTACTGCGATGGTCGGAGTCGAGTACTGACCCGAGCCCGAGGGCGAGACCGCCTGCTCCAGACCATCAAGCGTGTAGGACACAAGACCCTGCCTTGTTGACCCATTCACCAGCCCCCAGCTGCTGTCGGTGCTCACCTGGAGCTCGGTCCCCGCGTCGTAGAAACCGTCCTGGGTGGGGGAACTGGCGTTCAACCTCGTGTCGAAGCCGCCGGAGACAGTAAGGGAGTATTGCACGACGCTGTCAACGACGATGGCCTGGGGCTCTGACATCGTCAAGTCGAGGGTGAAGTTCCCTGACCCAGACCTACTCAGCAGAGTCGCGGGCCCTCCGTTCAGAGCATAGCCGAGGGCATTCACTCTGGACTGGCCTGCGACTTCGTCCCAATCGAAGTTGAGCGTGACCGAGACCTTGGCACCGGAGTCGTACCAACCCTCGTCGCCGGGGATAGTCGAAGGCGTGAGGCTCACGATGGAACCCTGAGACACCGTCAAGCCGTACTGGACCGCGGAGGTGGACGTCAGAGACACGGGGGACGAAATCGAACCTAGTGATAGCAGCACGGTCCCTGTCATGCTGACCAGGGTCGGAGTCTCTCCATCCACGCTGTATGAGACAAGCCTGTAGCCGGTACCGTTCTGCCTCCCCCAGACCCCATTCAGCACCACTGACACCGATGTTCCCCCGTCGTACCAGTAGTCGTCTCCGCCTATCGTGGGCGAAGTTATGGAGGCCAGGGCGGAACTTGAAGTGGGGTCGAGACTCACCTCGAACTGCTCCACCGAGCGGATGGAGAGCAGTTGAGGGCCGTTCATGGTCAAAGAGACAGAGACGTTCTGAGTCGTTGGAGTCAAACCGACGGACTGGCCCTCGTCTATCGAGTAGGAAGTCACCCTCCGCCCGACTCCGTCAGTCCTGTTGAAGACACCAGGCACGTTGACGAGCTGCGTGGTCCCGCTGTCGAACCACTGAGAGCCGATGTCGCCGCCCGTGACGCTGAGGATGAACTGGTGGTTGTACACCAGCAGTAGGTTCGCCGACTGGTTCACGACGCCCGATGCGTCGGAAGAGTACCACCTGTCTGTGGAGTTCGAGCCATTGAGCGACGAGTTGGAGAAGAAGGAAGAACCATCGTCAGCCCAGAAGCCCTGGAAGACGCCCGAGAGCTGGAACGTGGTCGCGTTTCCGAGACTAAGATACGTGAAGGTTGGCGCTGGGGGACTTCCACCGCCCTGCACCGTGTAGGAAGCGGACAGGAGGAACTGGTCGTAGACCGTCAGCGAGACCGATTGAGGCTGGTCGAGCTCGCCAGCGACGACAGAGCTTGCTTGCCATCTCTCAGTGGGCGTGGTGATGGTAGGACTGGTCACGGAGTAGCTCGACCCGGCGTCGGGCCACAGGACCGACTCGGGCGAGGAGAGGAATTCAGTTGACGCCACGCCGAAGAAAGTCGAGTTCACGCTGGGCGGTGTCGGAGGCTCGTTTCCTACGACCCCATAGTTGACCTTGAGCGCATACTGATCGTAGTACTCTTGAGTGATGTTCCCTGGACCCTCTGCTAGCACCGCAGAGGTCTGCGCTGCCCAACGCTCCGTCCCGTTTGACCCGGGAAGAGTTTGAGGATAGTAACAGGAGGAAGGAGAGCCCGCAGTACCTGCGTCCACCCACGCAGTGGTTCCCGCAGTATAGTTCTCGAGTTGGCCGAAGCTTGGGCAGGAGACGGTCGGTGCCGAGAATCCATTCCCACCAGTCACGGAGTAGCCTAGGGAGACGTTGAACTGGCTGTAGTACCTGATCGGCGTGGGAAGCAGGTAGGTGCCTTGCCACGAGGACGTCTGGGTGGCCCACCTCATCGTCGAGTTGGCCGAGATGGGGTTCGTGACCGAAGAGTTTGACCCTAGTGTGAACTCGATGTCCTGAAGCTTCGTAGTAAGAGTCGTAGAGTTCACGAGAGGCTGATCGATGGACGATGCGTTGGCGGGAGGGCCGAGGTACGTCAAGACGGGAGCGGGCATGTTCCCGCCACCGACGACTGAATACCACGCGAGCTGGTCGACAACTTGATAGTAGTAGAACGTCACAGTCGAACCAGAGGTCACGTTCACGGGGTTGGCCCCAGCATCCAAGACCCAATCTATGTCTTCGGCGCCTAATCCGCCGTTTTGGGAAGCTCCCTCTATCGTAACGTTCGTTCCCGCGTCGGTGGCGAGGCTGACGGGCGCGTCTCCTATGAAGCCAAACTGGAGCGTCCCATTCTGGTAGTACAGCACCGGAAACGCGTTGATGGGAGGCGAGGTGGAAGTGAGGGAGGTGGTGTTAGCAGCGGGTAGGAGAGTGATGGTAGTGGTCAGCTCCTTCGGCGGTGCCGCATCTTGACTAGACGAGCCATCGTGCTTAGCCGGGAGCAGGTTTGGGTTCAGGCTCCTACCGGGCGCACTGGAGGCGGCTTCGCCCGAAGGTTGAGCGCGGGAGACAGTGCAGAGACATGCGCCAAGCAGAGCTAGCGCTAGAACTACCACTACCCAGAGAGGAATCCTATACCTCACGCTCGGGTCTCCAGGTTTTTTTGGGTCGTTGTCAGTCTTTTAAGCAAACTAGTCGTAGTAATCTGTATCAGCGGTCCTCGACTTGCAAATTGGCATCGAACACTCTAACCAGGGATGTCAAGCAAGGGCGACTCGCTGGTCAAGCCGAAAGTCGGCAGAGGTGAGGAACCAAATCGTGTGTCGAGCCGGGGTATGCTTTAATCCACGACTCGGAAGGGATTGAGACGAATCAGTTGGGCGTAGACGAAGCCATCCTTGCCGAAGAGCAGGCGGTCAGGGCTAGGAGTTCCGGACTCTCCAAGGAAGTGGAGGCCGAGTTCGGCTTCGGAGGTGAGTCCGAGGGGACTCTGGTGCTGACGAACAGCCGGTTGGTCTACGTGAAGAGCGCAGAAATCGAAGAAGACCTGCAGGTCACTCACATACCCAGCAGCATTGGAGGCGCAGGAGGTAGGGTGATCCTGTTCTCTGACGTAGAAGAGCTTGAATCGATCCAACCAGACCCCGCCAACCTCTCCATACCTCTGAAGTCAGTGTCGTCCGTGAAGGGGAAGAAGGGCATGCTCGGATCTCCAAAGCTTGAAGTGCAGTGGAACACCGGCTCGAGGATGCTCAAGACTGAGTTCGTGCAGCAGATAACAGGAAGGTCGAGGAAAAAGAATCTGAGCGACTGGGCCGAAGTCGTCGAAGGTTTGAAGAACGGGACTCTGAAGCTGGAGACGCTTCCTCCACTTCCGGATCGGGATTCGGTCGAGCGCAAGATTCTGAGGGTGTTGGGAGACATGCAAGAGAAAGGCGTACTCACAATCACGAGCGGGTTGCAGACTCAGCTTGGACTCAAGATCGATTCCGATGAAGTGCAGTCCTCCTGCGAGAAGCTCGTCAGCGAAGGCTTCCTGAGCAAGTCTGAAGAGTTCAAGGAAGACCCGTTCTATCGGAGAATCTCTCCTCTCGGCGCTGCAGACCTGTTCGGCTGAGTCCCGCAAGGATTAACTCTAGGGCGAATGCAATAGGGAGAAGTTGCCCGAAGTCACGAAGAGGATACACAGAGTCGACGGGGTAAATGCGAACCCGTACCTGGTAATCGAGGATGGGGGGACTGTCACGTTGGTAGACACTGGAATCCCGCCTGACGGCAAGAAGATACTCGCCTATCTTGCTGGGTTCGGTAAGAAGCCGGAAGACGTGAGTAACATGGTCATCACCCACTCGCACATCGACCACATCAGGGGAGCCGCCCGACTGAAGAGCGCGACGGGGGCGAAGGTCGGAGTCCATGAAGCCGACGCAGACTATCTATCAGGGAAGAAGAAGTTCAAGGCCGCGGGGGCGATGGGAATCCTGTTTGCGGTGATCTCCCCTCTTTTCAGCGTCACCCCGGTCGAACCCGACGTGAGGCTCAAGGAGGGCGACATGGTCGGCAGGCTCAGGGTAATACACACGCCCGGTCACACCCCCGGGAGCGCGGCATTCTTCGACGAAGCGGAGCGAGCGCTCTTCGTCGGGGACACCGTCCGCTACATTGACGGAAAGCTGGTCGGGCCTCCGCCGAACTTCACGGTGGACATGCAGCAGGCGAAGGCTTCCATGACGAGGCTGTCCAAGCTCGACTTCAGGATTCTTCTCAGCGGACACGGCGACCCCCTCGTTGCGGACGACGCCGCCAAGCAGGTCGGAGAGCTGGCCGAGAAGCTCTGACCTTCATCGTGTTTCCACAAGACGGTCTCGCCCACCCATTTCTCTGCTCCTCGTTCGGAAGGTCTCGTACGCGCCCTTCCTCGCTTGGACGAGCCTGGCCCTCAGAGCGGGGCTGGTCCCGACCTTCTTCAGGGCGACGTCGATGTCCCGCACGGCGCCCAAGAGGTCCTGCAGTTCGATGAGGCGCGATACCACATCGGTTTCGGACCTCGCGTCGTCCGCGAGCGTTAGGAGGTGCCTCAGCCTTCTGACGTCCCTGCGCATCTTGTGGAGCAGGGCGACCTCCCGTTCTTCAGAGACGACCAACGGGTAGGCTTCGTTGATCCTCTTCTCCAGCCGCTTCACCCTCTCGTCGAATCTCTTCTGCAGCTTCTTCCCGGAGACCTCTTCCGGCTCTAGCAATGGCGTGGGGAGCGCTGCGATCCTTTTTGCCAGACGCGCCGACTTCCTCGCGGCCGACAGGCGCTCATGACTGAGGTCCGAGGCTGCACTTCCAGCGCCATCCCCCCAACTCGCGGACGAAAGCATCCTGCCGACCACGTCGCAGTCGCTGGCCCTTGC
>DASPVO010000002.1:0-4408 GCA_035622335.1 Nitrososphaerales archaeon | reverse complement strand
TGCCGAGGTCGCGGTGGAGGAAGATGAAGATGCCGTGGAAGACGAAGTGGTAGACGTGCTCGACGCCTGGCTCGAGCTGGACTGGGATGTCTCTGAACTAGACGATGAGCTGGTAGATGACTGCGTGGCGGAAGTGGAACTCTGCGAAGAACTGTGGGTCGAAGAGGCTGTGGAGGACGAAGAAGAGGCAGAGGTGGACTTGCTAGGGGAAGAACTCACAAGATAGTAGGCTCCAGCAGCGCCGACGACGAGGATTATTACTATGATAACGACTATGACCGTGCTCACACCGCTGCGTCCTTGGAACTTCAGTACTCAGCTCACCGAAGATGCCGAGCATCGGATGTCGTGCAGATAAGTGTTTGCCGGAAAAGACCACCAACCCTTTCCTCTAGGTTGCCTCACTCGAACGACACATCGGACCGCACGTAAGCTCTAGTGGCCAGTACCAGCACCAGAATGGTCTCCACGAAGAGCAGGGCAATTTCGTATGCGCTGGAAAGAGGGAGGACCCCAGCGTACCCATTCCTTGACGCGTTTGCGATGTATGTCAACGGGTTGACCTCGAATAGAGCCTTGATCGGGAGCGGAAGAGACGAGCTCAGGGGATAGAAGACCGTGCTGGCGAAGTTGACCACGAACAAGATCAGTATCTGGATGCTGTTGTAAGCGTTTTGCGACTTCACCATCGCCGAGATGAGAAGCATCAGCGAGCCAAAAAAGATGGAACCTAGGGCGATTGAGCCAAATATCACTGCTGCGCCGAAGAAGGTGAGGGAGATCGAACCAATCAACAGGTAGGCTCCCACCAACATGACGAATGCCCCTGCCAGCCCGAACGTGACCGAGGTAATCATGATTCCGAACAGATACTGGATTCTGGTGAATGGACCCATGAGCAGCTGAGCGAGCATTCCGAACCGCCGGTCTGCCCAGAGCATGCTGCCGCCAACTGTCCCCGCCATCACGGCCTGGAACGACATTATCCCCGGAGTGAGGAAGTTGAGGTAGGCTGACTTGCTCGCTTCCTCCGAAGAGACTATGGAGCCGAATCCGAAGCCGAAGAAGATCAGGTAGAGGGCCGGAAGACCGATGAGAATCATCAGGGACCCTGGGTCCACGTTTACCCGGATGTTCCTGTACATCAGTCGTAGGACCTGGGGGGCAGCCACTACTGGTCGACCTCTCCTCGGGATATGGAGTCGATGAAGACGTCCTCCAGAGTGTTCTTTCTTATGTTGAGCCAGTCAAGCTGGACTCCTGACTTCTGCGAGAGCTCTAGCACCACCTGTAGGACTTCCTTCGGGTTGTCGGCCAATACGATTCCCGATTTCCCGTCGACCTTGATGTCCATCCCAGCAAGCCTGGCCTTCAGCCCCTCGTAGAAGCCTTGGTAGTCGCCTCCCCCGACGGTGACCTCGACGGTCTTCTTCCCCCCATAGAGACGTTTCAGGTCTTCCACCGTGTCCATGGCTATGATCTTCCCAAGGTCGATCACGGCGACTCTGTCGCAGAGGTAGTCTGCCTCGTCGAGGTTGTGCGTCGTGAACACCACTGTCAGACCACGTCTTACCTCCGCTCTGATGGACTCCAGAAGCTCTCTCCTCATGATGACGTCCAAACCGACCGTTGGCTCGTCGAGAAATAGAATTTCCATGTCGTGCATCATCTCCCTCGCGACCTGAACCCTCCTCTTCTGTCCGCCGGAGAGGTCGAACGACCTCCTCTTTCTCACGGTCTCGAGACCGAACTTGGAGATCAACTCGTTCTTGCGCTTCACCCTCTCTTCTCTCGGAACACCCCAGAGGATTCCGTAGATGTCGAAGTTGCCTTCCACGGACGTGAAATCAAATGACTCGGCCTGCTGGACCACGCCTATCTTGCTCCGAATCTCCTTCCCTTGATGGACCGGGTCCATACCGAGTATGCTGAGACTTCCCGAGGTGGGCCTGATGAGCGTCGTCAAGACCTTAATCAGGGTGGACTTGCCTGCTCCGTTCTTCCCGAGGAGACCGAAGACCTCTCCACGACCCACGGAAAACGTGACCCCCTTCAGAGCATAGTTCTTGCCGTCGTAGGTGTGCTTGAGGTCGACTACCTCTATCGCAGCTCGCGCACTAGAGGTATCTCCGCTAGTGACAGATCTGGTGGACACGCCAGAGGTTCGCGGAGCCCGTGACCCATATCAACGTTGTTCACAGAATGTGTTTTCTTATAGACCTGCCCGCTCCTCCTGACCCGGTCAGGAGGAAGGCTAAAGTCGAGATCCATCCGGCCGAAGTCTTCTGCCGCGGACGTAGAGCAACGAAGGGGCTGAGGCCATTATCGCTATGGTGATGCCGAGTGGGAATTGCGGGGCGTCAGATGAACAACCCAAGGTGTTGACTGTGCCATCCGGGGCGATGTTAGGGTTTGCACCCCATGGTTCCTTGCTCGCAGGGACTATGATTCCACCGCACCTGTTGTTGACCACGGCGCCGTTCTCGACTACTACCGGCCCTGAAATAATTCCGTAGTTGTCGACGACGCCTCCAACTTCAAGGTAGTATGGCACGCACTGATAGACCACGAACACGCAACCCGTGAGTATCAGAGTGACTCCAGGAGGGACGACCAATGTGGAGCCCCTGGGAACGGAAGCACCTGCCGGAGGCATGCAAGCGTTCCCGCTCCAAACTCCTCCAGCCAGAGTAGCACAGGCGTCCGGACCGTCGAGTGTGACCGAAGAAAAAGCGCGACCCGTTTGGACTGAGAGCAAGCAAAGGAGGAGGACGCAGAGAACCTCTAAGGCTCTTCTCCCTCTCATTGCTCAGACAGTTTGACTTCGTAGTTAAGCAGCCATGAATTCAAGGCGCATCGGGATGAAACACGGGTTCATTGTTGCCTTTAGCCCATGACAACGAGGCGTACCAACGCATATTAATCAAGCAACGCAATTTGTAACGGATGCCTGAAAAAACGCTTCTGTTGGCGTCTACGACTGTGATAATTGCGATTCTCATCCTTGCTTTCACGTCCTACGCCTTTGTATCGACTGCGACGTCCTTGTCGGAACTATCCAAGCAGAACCAGAACCTTGAGACTGAGAACATAGTCCTCGCTCAGCAATTATCGCTACAAAATCAGCAGATTTCGAGCCTCAATCAGCAGGAATCCAGTATTGGCCAGGGGGAATCGGGTGTCGCCTCACGCACTTTGCAAGCGGAGACTACAACGGTGATTGAGACCTCGACAAGCGTCTCCACGTCGGTCGCATACTCAACGCTCACAACCACCAGTGAGGTCTATCCCCCCTCCAACTCGACATATGCACTAACGTATGTGGACGGGAACTCGACCGAGAGCTACCCCAGCTGCGGGGCATGGACGATCGCGCTGGATGTGACGTATGAAGTGCACCAACAACTTCCTCCATCCGTCATGCAGTGGGCTGAATTTCCTTCAGGAGTCCTGATGCAACCGAGCACGCAGCAGGTGTTTCCAAACCACGCCTATGTCACGATCGTGAGCACTTACAGCGGTAACACCGGGGCGTGCGGCGGAGGCACGATATCAAGTCTGATTGCGTTTGTGACTGACTCGAACAACAACCAGCTGAGCCCGAGCGTGTCCTTCGTCGTTCAGCAGCAATAACCTCTGCGTCGCCCTGTCGAGAACGACAGTGTCTGTTTGGAGCAGGGCACCGTTTGAAAAAAGTGGAGACCGTCCGATGACTTCATCTTGGGGCGGTCTCTAATTGCGGATGCGCTGTCCCGTGCCTGCGAAGGTATCTCGCGCCCACTATCCACACGCCTAGGAGTATGAGCAGCGAACCCCAGAACACTTCCCAAGGGAGCTCCGGAAAGAAGATTCCCAGGCCAGCGACGATCAGTATGGTCGCCAGAACGAGAGCTCCCAGTCCAGGTCCTCCGCTCGTGTACCTGGCCTCCTGTCTCTGCTCCCTCTCTCTGCGCCTCTCCTCTCGCCAGTTTGTTGGAGCTGAGGCTTGAGTGGACGAATAGGACGAAGGCTTTGCGCCCGCGATAGGTGCGCCACACTTCGGGCAGTAAGAGAACCCGGTCTCGAGTTGAGTTCCGCAATCGCTGCAGTAACTAGTTGTCGATGTCTCCAATTTTCCACCGAGCTGTTCGGAATCCTATTGGGGTAATACACGCGATGGACGATTCTCGATTTTGATAATCACGCCTTGGTTTAACCGGCGACCAGAAGCGACAGCCAGGGTTATTGAAGAAAGAGGTGAAGATAAGCGAGGGCGTTCCTCGCACGAGGGTCCCTCTCTGACCTGATCTTCGGACTCGCCCTGTCCATCGGAGCCCTGACTCTGCTCTCTGGCAAGCCGACCACCGACCTAAGCCTCTTCGAGTCCCTCGCATCATTCGGCTTTGCGTTCTATATCCTTGCGGTCGTC
>DASPVO010000001.1:0-105974 GCA_035622335.1 Nitrososphaerales archaeon | reverse complement strand
GGACTAGGGTTCGGGCCGAAGGATTTCTCCGTCGACCAGAGGGGGCGCCACGTCGACATACCGAAGTACAGGCGCTCAAACGTAAAACTAGTTTTTGCCTCGGTTGCCCCGCTCTCCAGAACCGTCGAGCCGAGACGGGCCGAACATCTCGCTCGGATGTACCAGACGAAGCCGGAAAGCACGGTCACGTCCATGAGCATGGCGAAGGCGCAGGCTCTAGAGCAGCTCAAGATTTACAGGAACATTCTGAGCTTGCACAGAAAGTCCCTCATGGGAGTGGAGACGGCCCGAGAGCTGTCGGCCCTCTGGAGGTTAAGAAAGACCGGACTGCTCATCTCTCTCGAGGGTTCCGAACCGCTAGAAGACTTGGATGACCTGTGGCTCTTCTTCCGCCTGGGAGTCAGGTCCTTGCACCTCACCTGGAACTACGACAACAGGTACTCTGCATCGTGCATGTCGAAGAAGGACTATGGCCTGACCGGAGACGGGGAGGAACTCGTAGCCCGAGCCAACGAGATCGGAGTCATAATGGACATGGCCCACTCGAGCAAGAAGGCCTCGATGGAGCTGATGCGGATGACAAAGCTCCCCCCGATCTTCAGTCACGCAAATTCGAGAAGCGTGAAAGACCACGTCAGAAACGCAGACGACGAGCAGATCGCATTGCTGTCAAGGAAGGGTGGGGTCATGGGCTTCGACTTCATTTCGTCAACGATAGGGGACAGGCCGTCTGTCCAGCGGCTCGCCGACCACGTCATGCACGTTTACGATGAGTTCGGACCCGGCGTTCTCGCTCTGGGTTCCGATTTTCTCGGGACGAGCAGCCTCCCCGAAGGACTGAAGAACGTCGAGGAGGTCGCGAATCTCTGGAGTGAGCTCATGAAGAGGGGCATGAGGAGGGAGGACATCGAGAAAATGGCTTGGAGGAACGCCCTACGGGTGGTAGAGAGAAACTCGAGGCGATGGTCGAAGGCCGCCGTCGCCTAACGCGACTCTCGACCCTTCATCAGCGACCAGACGTATGACGGAGTGAGAGGGAGTTTCTCCACGAACGCGTGGTAGGGTGTTAACGCATCCTCGACCGCGTTGGCGATTACCGGCGTGGCTGCGATAGTGCCAGCTTCGCCGACCCCCTTCAGACCGAGGGGGTTGTTGGGAGAGGGAGTCTCCGTTCTGTAGCATTCTATAGTGGGCGCTGTGTCGGTGGATGGTATCAGGTAGTCGGAAAGAGTCGCGGTCAGCAGCTGGCCGTTCTCGTCGTAGACTATCTCTTCCAGCAGCGCCTGGGAGATGCCTTGGAGCGCGCCACCCTGGACCTGTCCTTCGACTATCAAGGGGTTCAAGACCTTACCAACGTCGTCGACCGCGACGTACTTCAGGATCTTGACCTTCCCCGTCTCCCTGTCGACGTCAACCATCGCCAGATGGGTACCGAACGGGAAGACGTTGTCCGGCGGGGCGTAAGCGCAGTATTCATAGAGCGTCGCCTCCATTCCAGTGGGGAGCTCGTCGGGTTCGTACGCCTTCTCGGCGACTTCTTCAAACACCACGCTCTTTCCGGTCGTAGGACTGATCACCTTCCCATCCCTGAAGAGCATCTGCTCGCTTCTGACACCCATCATCTTCGCCGCGATTCTGCCCATCTTGTCCCTGACCTTGCGCGTGGCCAGGAGAACCGCTGTCCCCCCGACCACAGCCGACCTGCTTCCCGCGGTGATGCTGTTCCAAGGGAGGGCCGCGGTGTCACCGAAGAGGACCGCGACGTCATTGGGTTCGACTCCGAGCTCCTCGGATACGATCTGGGCGAACGGCGTCCAGTGACCCTGCCCGTGAGGGTTGGTTCCGCTGTTGACTATGACGCTCCCGTTCCGAGTGACGGTGACGGCCGCCGTCTGAGGGTACCCGGGGCCGAAGCCGCAGACCTCGACGTAGGTTATCACTCCGATCCCCACGAGCCGACCCCTGGCTCTCGCCTCCCTCTGGTACGTACGCATGTCTTCGTACTTCGCGTATTCGAGCGCCTTCGACATGTTTCCTTCGTAGTCGCCGCTGTCATAGGTCAGGCCCCCGACGGACTTGAACGGGAACTTGCTCTTGGGGACGTAGTTCTTCAGCCTGACCTTGACGGGGTCGAGCTTCAGCTGGCGCGCGATTGTGTCGATCGTCCTCTCGATGAGGTACGCCGCTTCGGGCCTAGAAGCCCCCCTGTAGGCCCCGATCTGTGTCTTGTTGGTGAACGCCGTCATAGCCTCTCCATAGAACGCTCCGACGTCATAGACGCCACAGGACATCGCGACGGTGGTGTCGGGCATGGAGGTGCTCCAGTCGCTGTAGGCCCCACCATCGCAGATGACCTTCACCTTGAGGCCCAGAATCTTGCCGTCCTTCCGCACCGCGACACTGACGTACTGCTTCTGCCCTCTGCCATGGGTGGCAGACATCAAGTTCTCTCTCCTGGACTCTACCCACTTGACGGGTCTCCCGAGCTTCATCGAAGCCAGCGAGACGACGGCGTGCTCTCCGAAGAAGCCCTTCTGGCCGAAACCACCTCCCATGTCCGGCGCGATGAGCCTCACCTTGGTCTCGGGGAGCCTGAGCCGCTCTGCTAGCTCCTGCTTGACCTCGTGGGGAGACTGGCACGACACGTAGGCGGTCAGGAAGTCGTTCGCCTTGTCGAAGGAAGCGACGATGTCCCTCGGCTCCAACGGCGTCGCGCTGAGTCTGGGGAACTCTAGAGTGAGCTCGACCGTTCTGTCAGCCGACCTGAAGGCCTTCTTGATGTTCCCCGACGAATATTCTTGGTAGAACCCGAGGTTGTCGGGAAGGTACTCGTGCACTTTCGGAGAACCCTCTTCGAGTGCCTTCTCCATGTCAGAGACCACCGGCAGAGGATCGTACTCGACCTCCACCAGCTCGGCCGCATCCTCCGCCTGTGCGACGGTGTCTGCGACGACGACCGCGACAGGCTCGCCCGCGAAATTGACCTCGTCTGCTGCGAGGGCACGGCTGTGGGTCGCCTTTGACTTCTTGCTCCAACTCGGGACGGTTGGCATCTCCTCGAGTTCGTCGACGATGTCCTTTCCCGAAAGGGCGAGCCGAACGCCAGGGGCCTTCCTGGCCGATTCCAAGTCGAACCTGACGATCTTGGCGTGCGCCTGCAGGCTCCTCACGAAGACGGCGTGCAGCGTGTTGGGCAAGTTGATGTCGTCCATGAACCTCCCAGAGCCGGTGATGAACTTGGGGTCCTCCATCCTCTTGAGCGGCTTCCCTATGACCGACGGCTCCCTCTTGGTCTGGGTCTGGACCGCCTGAGTCGAAGACAACGGTCAGGCCAGCACTCTGACGACTAAAGACTTTTCTTCAGATGTTCGACTGCCCAGTTAATTTGAATCCCAGAGAATTCGAGTACCACTCCCCCACTTCTCTCAAGGAGACGGTAGCCACTCTGGAGAAGTACAAGGGGGAAGCTAAGATCCTAGCGGGAGGCCAGAGCCTCATACCGCTGATGAAGCTGAGACTGGTCGCGCCCGCACACGTGGTCGACATAGGCAGGGTCAGAGGGCTGAGCTACATAAGGCGGGAATCGGGTTTCATTTCGATAGGGGCCATGACAAGGATGTCTGAAATCGAATCCTCAGAGCTTATCGCAGCGTCTCTACCGATACTACGAGACTGCGCCTCCGAGATTGCCGACCCGCTGGTCAGGAACATGGGCACCATCGGGGGGAACGTCTCTCACGCCGACCCCACGAACGACATGCCTGCGGTCATGGTTGCGACCAGGTCTCAGTTTGAGGCGGTTGGACCGAAGGGAAGGAGAAGCTTGAGCGCGACCACGTTCTTCAAGGACACGTTCACGACCGAGCTGCTCGAGGAGGAGGTGCTCTCAGAGATCAGAATCCCGACCGCGAGATACAAAGACGGCGCGTACGTGAAGCTCGAAAGGCAGGCGGGCGACTTCGGTATCGCCGGGGTGGCCGCGTCGCTAACGCTGGGGAAGGACGGGCAGTGCAAGGAATGCGGGATTGCCTTGACAGGCGTTGGTCCGACAGTCATCAGGGCTCTTCGTTCAGAGGAGAAGATTACGGGAGGTCGCGTAGGCGCCTCGTCCGTAGAAAGCGCGGCAGAGCTCGCGGCTGAGGACTCACAGCCCGTCGCAGACCTAAGAGGGACGGTCGAGTACAAGCGGGAGATGGTTGGGGTACTGACCAAGAGGGCGCTTTCGCTGGCTCTGAAGAGAACGAGGGCGAGGCTGAGATGACGGTACGCGTCTCGGCGATTGTAAACGGGAATCAAGTGGAGGAAGAGGTGGAGCCGAGGACACTCCTGGTGAGCCTTATCCGAGACAAGCTTGGGCTCACGGGCACGCACGTCGGATGCGACACGACGAACTGCGGAGCGTGCGCCGTAATCATGAACGGAAGGGCGGTCAAGTCCTGCACGGTGCTCGCGGTACAGGCAGACGGGGCTGAGCTGACGACTATCGAGGGGATAGGGACGACGGACCAGCTGGACCCTGTCCAGTTCGCGTTCTGGGAGAAGCACGGACTTCAGTGCGGCTTCTGCACTCCAGGGATGATAGTAACCGCATGCCAACTCTTGAAGGACAATCCGGAGCCCACG
The DNA here is from genome assembly GCA_035622335.1 of Nitrososphaerales archaeon. Classification (GTDB taxonomy): domain Archaea; phylum Thermoproteota; class Nitrososphaeria; order Nitrososphaerales; family Gagatemarchaeaceae; genus DATJAJ01. The sequence goes on along the minus strand of DASPVO010000001.1, from coordinate 101,351 downwards.
GAGACGGAGATCAGGAGAGCGCTGTCGGGCAACCTCTGCAGGTGCACGGGCTATGTGAAGATAATCGACTCGGTGAAGTACGCGTCCAAGCTGAAGAAGCGTGGTGCTACTTCCTTCAGGGTAGAGCAGCGGCGTCTCTCCGAGAAACCTACCTGGTCTGGCGGCCCAGGTGACAACCCCTGAAGTTCGAAGGAACAATCGAATCCAAAGCCTCCCGGCAGAAGTTCTACAGGTTCGTGACCGACCCCCCTTCAGTGATATCCATACTCCCCGACGTAGAGGAGTCGAAGGTCAAGGACAGAGACCACTTCTCGGTGAAGTCGAAGGTTGGGCTATCGTACGTGAAGGGAAGCGTCAGCATGAACTTCGAGGTAGTGGAGAAGCGCCAGGACGAGTTCGCAAAGCTCGTGGGGCACGGCCAGGGCCTCCAGAGCTCTGTTGACATGGCGATGGAGATCACGCTGGAGGACAAGGGAAAGGGGTCGCTGGCCAGGTGGAAGACCGAGGCGAACGTTGGAGGCCTTCTCGCGAGCGTGGGAGCGAGGCTCCTGGGCGGAGCCGCAGACAAGTACGTCAAGCAGATAACAGAGAACCTCAAGAAGAAAGTAGAGAGCTGAGTCGGAGCAGTGTCGATGCCCCGAACCGCCTAGCAACCCTTTAAGGAGAAACTTCGCGGTCCAGAATCAGTTGATCTCGGGAAATCTCCAAGCGAGAGACTACCAGAAGAACATAGCAAAGGCTGCGGTCGAAGGAAACACGCTCGTCGTTCTACCTACTGGATTGGGAAAGACAATGATTTCGATCCTTGTCGCAGCTTCTAGGCTGGAGAAGTACCCTCGTGGGAAGGTTGTCGTCCTTGCCCCCACCAGACCCCTGGCGCTACAGCACTTCGAGTCGTTCAGGAGGGACCTTCCCGTCACAGGGGAAGGTGAGTTTGCCTTGCTCACCGGAACGGTCGACCCGGGGGAGAGGGAAGTGCTTTGGCTGAAGTCGAGGCTAATCTTCGCGACACCCCAGACAGTCTACAACGACGCGAAGAACGGTAGAGTCGACCTGCGCGACGTCGTCCTCATGGTCTTCGATGAGGCGCACAGGAGCGTCAAGGACTACACCTACACAAGGTTGGCAAGGGCGTACATCGACAACGCGTCCAACCCGCTCGTGCTCGGCCTCACCGCTTCCCCTGGAGGATCGAGGGAGAAGGTTGACGAGATCAAGCAGAGCCTCTTCATCGACAGGGTCGAGGCCAGGAGCGAGGAGAGCGAAGACGTCAGGCCGTATGTGGAAAGGACCGCGATCGAGGCGGTGCGTGTTCGCGTCCCGCCAGAGTACTCTGACGTAATCCTTCGCCTCAGAGAGCTCTTCAACGACAAGGTGAAGAAGCTCAGGGACGGGGGCTTCCTCCGCGACAACAGGGTCTCGAAAAAGGCGTTGCTCGAAGCGCGAGCGACGATCAGCTCTAGGCTGAGGCAGGCGCAGGCGTCCGGAGGACAGAAGGGTTACATCTTCGGAGCGATAATCAACCAGGCGCAGTCGATCGTCATACTTCACGCCATCGAGATGATAGAGACACAGGGCGCGCCGACGCTCGTCCGCTACTTGGAGAAGCTTCGAGAGCGAAAGGACCAAGGCAAGTCCACCACGGCCCTGCTGAAGGACCCGAGGTGGCTTCGGATGGAGGAGGAGGCGACCAGACTGTACAACGTCGAGCACTCGAAGATGGTCGTCTTACGTTCGACCATAAGGGAGCAGATGGCGAAGAAGCCGGACTCGAAAGTGATAGTGTTCACCCAGTACAGGGATACGATCGACGACATAGTCAGGACGCTCGACGAGGGCGGGTACAAGTCAAAGAGGTTCGTCGGTCAGTCAGACAGAATCGGGAACAAGGGGATGGACCAGGCGTCTCAGAGCGAGACGCTGCAGCTCTTTCGGGAGGGCGACTTCGACGTCCTGGTCAGCAGCAGCATCGGCGAGGAGGGCCTTCACGTTCCTGACGTAGACTTGGTCGTCTTCTATGAGGCGGTGCCCTCCGAGATACGTTTCATCCAACGAAGGGGGAGAACAGGAAGGACTTCGGAGGGGAGGGTCGTGATCCTTCTGGCCGAGGGGACGATCGACGAGGCGTACTATTACAGCAGCCTTTCGAAAGAGAGCAGGATGAGGAAGTTGGTCGGCGAGAAGGATGAGCCGCCTCCCAGGAAGTCGAAGAAGAAGCCCACCCTGCTCGATTTCGTGGAGTAGAGAACCAGAGGCGCCTTTTGGCGGAGGTCATCGACCGACTATCGAGACCTTGATCAGGTCCGTAGTCCCCTTCAGTCCGGGCGTCCCTGAGGTTACCACGATTGGCTCCCCCTTCTTAGCGTGGCCAAGGGCCACCGCGGCGTCCTCGGCCTTTGCGAAGAGTGCGTCGACCGTCTTCACCTGATCCACGACCAACGAGGTGATCCCCCATCGGAGCTTCAGGTTCCTGGCCACCCGGTCTTGCGTGCACAGCGCGACTATTGGTTGTGAAGGGCGATACTTCGAGACGCGGGCTGCTGTCGAGCCGCTCTGAGTCGGTGCGACTATGGCCCGAGCACCCGTGTAGTCCGCAAGCTTGCAGGCCGCCCTTGCGATACCCTCTTCTGTCGGGCCCGTCTCTCCCTCCTCCAGAGGCCGACGATAAGAACCCAGGACCTCCTCCGTAGCCTTCGCTATTGACTCCAGCATCCTGACGGACTCGATTGGATACTTCCCTACCGCCGTTTCGTCCGAGAGCATGACGGCGTCGGTCCCGTCTAGAATGGCCGTCGAGACGTCGGTGACCTCAGCCCGGCTCGGTACCGGGAAGTTCACCATGCTGATCAGCATCTGCGTCGCGACGATCACGGGTTTCCCCGCTTCGTTGCAGCTCCGAACTATCTCCTTCTGTATGACGGGGACCCTCTGTATCGGCACCTCTATGCCGAGGTCCCCCCGGGCTACCATTACCCCGTCAGCCACCTCAAGGATCGAGCCGAAGTTGGACAGCGCCTCCGCCTTCTCGACCTTGACGATTAGCGCCGGCGGGTCCTTCTTCGGGAGTAGCCTCCTGACCTTCCTGACGTCGGTGGCCGTTCTCACGAAGGAGAGTCCGACGAAGTCGACGCCCTGTGAGACGCCGAACTTCAGATGAGACGCATCGCTCTCCGTCGGAAAGTCGACCTTCATCCGAACTCCAGGGGCGTTCACTCCCTTCCCGGAGCTCAAGATCCCGCCGGCGACGACCTCGCTTGTGACCGAGTCTCCGGTGGTCTCTTCGACCCTCAGCCTGATTATCCCATCCGCCAGGTGGAGTATGTTCCCCTTCCGAAGGGACTTCAGGAGGGAGGGATAGTTGACAGAGGCGATCCTCTCGTTCCCGACGATCTCGGCAGAAGTCAGTGTGAAGGAGGAGCCCTTGACCAGGTCGACAGAGCCGCCCTCGATCTTGCCCACCCTGATCTTTGGACCCGGGAGGTCCTGGAGAATTGCTACCTGGATCTTGGATTCGGCGGCACACTTCCTGATGGTGGCGATCTCTACCCTGTGCGCCTCGACTTCACCGTGAGAGAAGTTGATTCTGAAGACGTCGACCCCGGCGGTGACGAGTTGCCTTATCATCTCCGGCGAGCTCGTCGCTGGCCCCACGGTGCAGACTATCTTGGTGCGCCTCATTGGCCGTCGCCGAACTCTCATCGTCTCCGTCGATAAACTTGACACGGAAACCACACTGGGTGCGAGTGCGCTGTCTGGATGTGAGATTTTTACATATATCGCGTTCGATATACTTAATAGATAATCAAACTCGGCCCGCCTCAATTCACCTTGGGTTATTCTGTAGAAGCTGTGCACCTTACAAAGACCTACGGTACGTTCACAGCCCTTTCAGACCTCAACCTCAAGCTGGAGGGTTCGAAGTGCATCGGATTTCTCGGGCCAAACGGCGCTGGAAAGACGACGACCCTGAAGATTTTCACAGACCTGATCAAGCCTACCAGCGGCACGGCCCTGATCAACGGGGTGGACGTCCACAAGCACAAGATGAAGGCCCTCGAGTCAGTTGGGACGCTCATCGAGACCCCCGAGGTCTATCCATCGCTGACACCGCGAGAGGCGCTGAACATGACGGCTGAGCTGAGGGGCGTGCCGAAGGCGGAACGGAACAAGAGGATAGACGAAGCAGTCGCAGAAGTCAAGATGCAAGAGTGGGTCGACAAGAGGTTCGGGAAGTTCTCGAAGGGCATGAAGCAGCGGATATGCATCGCTTCCGCGCTCATCAGCGACCCGAACATAGTCCTGCTCGACGAACCAACCACGGGCCTGGACCCGAGGGGGATGAGCGAGGTGAGAGACATAGTGAAAGGGCTGAAGACAAGCAACCGTCTGATCTTCATGAGCTCGCACCTCTTGGCCGAGGTGACCGACGTCTGCGACGAGGTCGCCATGATAGACCACGGGAAGCTCATCGTCTATGATACTATTGCCAACGTGACGGCGAAGTTTGGCGGAGGGAGCGTGGTCGAGGTGGGCTTCCTGACAAACGTCGACGACCCTGTGGTCGCGAAGATACGAGCCTTGCAAGGGGTCACTATGGTTCAAAGGTCAGACCCGACTCACCTGACGGTGCAGTTCGCGGGCGGGAAGCAGACCCAGGAGAGACTCTTCGGACAGGTCGCCGACATGAAGGTGGGGGCGACGAGTTTCAGAGAAACAGCTACGGGTCTGGAAGAAGCGTACCTCAACCTGATCAAGGAGACCCTCTGACATGGGCTCTGACCCCAAGTCTTCAATCTCGACGGGTGCGCAGGTCCTAACCATCACGAAGTACACCTTCCTGAACTATCTCAGAAGCAAGAGGTTTCTCGCGGTAACCGTCCTGGTACTGATCATAACCGGAATACTGACCTTCGCCGTCGCGTACACGAGGTCTCCTGTGATCCTAGCCTCGAGCTACTCGTTCTACAGCACCTGGTGGGGGATGTCTGTGTCGTTCATACTCGTGATCACCGTGGCGCTCTTTGCGGGCGACGCCATCGCGGGAGAGTTCCAGAATAAGACGGGGTACTACGTTGTCCCGAACCCGACCAGAAGGTCCACGATCTATGTCGGAAAGTACCTGGCGGCGCTGGTGGCGTCGACCCTGATTCTGCTCCTCTTCTTTGTGGGAGCGCTGGCAAACGGAGCGTACTACTTTGGGACCAACGTTCCCGGGATCTTCTTGGAATCAGCCCTGTTCGGCTGGATCTACATGATCGCCGCGCTGTCGTTCACATTCATGTTCAGCTCGCTCTTCAAGAGCAGCATGCTGTCGATACTCCTGTCTGTGATCATACTTCTCTTCGTCATGGGGATCATAGCTGAACTCTCGAGCACCTTCTTCGGGATCGAGCCTTGGTTCCTGCTCAGCTACGGTGAAGAGATAGTCACTGCGATACTGATGACCCCATATCCAGCGCACAAGATCTCGACCACCGTGCAGGGGGCGAGGGGTGGGAAGTTCACTCTGGTCTCCTTCACCCCGACAATTCCGGAAGGGCTCGTGATTCTCGCCGTCTACTTCGTGGTCTGCGGAATACTGGGCCTGTATCTGTTCGAGAGGAAGGAGTTCACCTAGACTCCCGGAGCCGTCTCGATGGCCCCGGTGATGTCATGAAATATTTCGTCCACCTTCTTCGTCGCGAACCCTCTCAGAATCGTGGTCCCTATGCCAGCCATCACGCCGCTTATCTCAGCGTCAGCTGCCCAGCTCATCGTGGTGGTCTTGTCCCCGGAAAGCTGGAATGTGCTCGAGATTCTCAGACTGCCAGAACTCCCTGAACCCTCCACAGTCATCGCGGCCTTTGAGGGAGGCTCGGTCTTGGCGATGACTATCTTCACTTTGAGCGATGTAGAGACAACCGATACCCTGACCTTCAGCTTCGCCTGGATGCTGCTAGCGTCAAGGACGTGCACATCCTCAGCATCCTTCAGGTTTTTGGCTATGAAGCTCGTGTCTGTGAGAAGCGAGTAGACCCTCTCGCGAGACGTCCCTATTTCGCGAGTACCCTCGAGATGTAGCTGCACGGTCGCCTGGCCCTTCGACGACCCTATAAGCGGTTGGCTCTATCTGTAAGCCTCGAAGTCCCGTCCCAGCACGCTCGACGCTATCTTGAGCTCCATGATCTCGTCAGTCCCCTCGTAGATCCTCGCGACCCTCGTGTCAAGAAAGTGCTTTGCGACCGGGGACATGATGGAGTAGCCGAACCCACCGAAGCACTGGAGCGCCCTGTCTGCGGAATCGAAGGCGTTCCTGGAGGAGACGTACTTGGCGATGGCGGAGAGACGGTCAGCATCGTACCTCAGCCCAAGGTCTTCTGGCTTCTTCTCGTACTCGTCCTTCTTGACAGCGGCTCGGTAGACCAGCCATCTGCTCGACTCGAGGGCAGAGGCGATGTACGCGATGTGCCTCTGTATCAGTTGGTGCTTTCCTATCGGCTTGCCATGCTGGGTCCTAGAGGATGCCCTCTCCTTGACCTGGTTGAGGCAGTCGTCCATCACCCCGACGCAACCCGAGCCGACGCCTATCCTCCCGTTGAGTAAAGCAGAGTACGCCACGTGGAAGCCCTTCCCCTCCTCTCCCAGCATGTCTCCCTTTGGTACGTGCAGGTTGTCGAGAGAGAGCATCGACGTGTCGGACGTGAACAGGCCTACCTTCTCCTCAAGTTTCATGTCGACGTTGAAACCCTTCTGCTTTGTGTCTATCACGAAGGCGCTAGGTCCCTTCGACTTACCTTCAGGATAGGCGAAGACTATGATGTTGGTCGCCACAGACCCGTTTGAGATGAGGTACTTCGAACCGGTTAGGCTGAACCCATTCCCGTCTTCCGTATACGAGGTCTTGAGCCCGCCTGGGTCACTGCCGGCCTCGGGCTCGGTCAGACCATAAGCAAGGACCACGTTCCCTGATGCGGCCTTCGGAAGATACCTCTGCTTCTGCTCCTCGCTACCCCAATCCTGTATTGTCAAACTCCCCAAGCACTGATGGACATCGGCGAAGGTGACGGGTCCCATGCCGTCCTCACCCAGCCTCTCCATGCAGAGCGCTTGGACGAGCTGCCTCGCACCCCGCCCGCCATACCTCTTCGCGATTGGTATCCCCATCAGGTTGTGTTTCTGGAGTATCCCCTTGAGCTGGTCGTTGTACTTTCGGGCGACGTAACACTCGAACTCGGACGTGACCAGCTCGTCCGCCGCGGCGTCGACGTCTTTGAGGATGCCCAACTCCTCGTCGGTCAGGTTGTACGTCTTCACGACTTCGTCCACGGCCTTCGAGAAGAGAGGCTCCATTCAGCATCAGGGAGAAAGAGGCGCCGTTTTAACCGTCACGCCACGTTTTTTATGGCGTGTTCTCCAAAAGGTTCAACGTGAAGATTGAACGCGCGAGCGACTTGATCTATTGGACATACTTCATGGTCGACTGGGGAAAGGCGAAGCAGACGCCTTCTGAGGAGAAGTGCACGCGGTGCGGGGGTAGCATGTCCCTCGTCGAACCGGTGACAGACCAAAAAGGGATCAGCTATGACGGCTTGGTCTGCCATGAGTGCAAGCAACTTTTGTGGGTGAGAAGAGACTGACGCCCTCGTCCCGCAACGGATTTATCGCCAGATAGTAAGTAACCAAGGTAGGCTTGTCTCAGGAGCAGCGCGAGCTGGCGGCAATCATGTTCACAGATATGGTCGGGTTCACTGCTCTGACTCAGTCTGACGAGAGACAGTCCCTGGATGTGCTTGCGCGGCACAATCGCCTGCTCCGCCCGTTCTTTCCGAAGTTCAACGGTCGAGAAGTGAAGGCCATAGGCGACTCCTTCCTGGTGGAGTTCGACAGCGCACTGGAGGCGACGTTGTGCGCCATCGAGATCCAGAAGTTCCTGCACGATTACAACATCGCCTCAAGGGACGAATGGAAGATCACGCTAAGGATAGGCATCCATCTCGGCGATGTAGTCCGGTCTGGAGACGACATCCTTGGCGACGCCGTGAACATAGCATCGAGGCTTCAGCCCTTGGCCGACCCTGAGGGCATCTGCGTGTCTGACCAAGTGTACGGCCAAGTGAGGAACAAGCTCACGCAAGACATGCTCAAGATGGAACCCAGGGAACTGAAGAACGTCAAGTTTCCGGTCGAAGTGTACAAGGTTGTAATGCCGTGGGAAGGAGGGAGCGAACCTATGGAAGCACGGCCGGACTCGAAGAGAATCGCTGTCCTGCCATTCGCCAATATGAGCCCCGACCCCAGCGACGAATACTTCGCCGATGGAATGACGGAGGAGCTCATAGACAGGCTCGCACACGTTAGGGGGTTAGAGGTCATCGCCAGGACGTCCGTGATGAGCTACAAGGGTGAGAAGAAGAAGGCGTCGCAAGTGGCCAGGGAGCTCGGTGTCGCGACACTCTTGGAGGGGAGCGTCAGAAAAGCGGGGAACAGGGTAAGGGTCACGGCCCAGCTGATCAGTGGTGCGACCGAGGGTCACATGTGGTCAGAGCACTATGACGGAATCCTTGACGACATCTTCGCCGTGCAGAGCGAGATAGCGGAGAAGGTCGCTGGTGAGCTGAAGATTCAGCTTCTCCAGGAGGAGAAGCTCGCGGTCGAGAAGAAGGCGACCAAGGATACGGTCGCTTACACTTACTACCTTCAAGGGATGCACCTTCTCCAGAAGCTAGAGGAGGGTGCACTCAGGAATGCGCTGAGTCTCTTCGAGAAGGCTGTGGCCAGAGACAATGAGTTTGCCAGGGCGGAGGCTGGAATCTCAGACTGTTACCACTTTCTCGCAGTCAGAGGTTACATTTCGTTCCAAGAGGGAATCAAGAAGGGCAGGGAGTCGGCCTTGAGGGCACTGGAGCTGGACCCCGATTTGGCGGAGGGGCACTACGCGCTCGCGATGGTCAACTTCCTCGCCGATAGAAACCAAGAGAGCATGAGCGAACTCAGAACTGCGCTGCAGCTCAACCCCAACTTGATCTCTGCGAATGTTTTACTGGCAGATCTCTCGGCTTCTCTCGGATACACTCAGGATATGGTGAAAGCTGCGGAGAAAGCATACCAGCTGGACCCGCTGTCACCGAGGGCCGTTGACTGGATGGGTTATGCATACTTCTGCACAGGTAGGGAGGAGGAAGCGATGGAACACTGGAAGAAGACACTCCACCTCGACCCCTACCGCACCTACAGGAGCATGTTCGACTACTACGTTAGCAGGAAGGAATACGGTAACGCTGAGTTCACAGTAAAGGAGATGGAGAGGATAAGCCCGACTGTGGTTTACACCTACCTCAACAGGGGATTCCTCGCGGCGGTCACGGGGGACGAGAAGACCGCCAGAGAGATGATAGACGTACTGGACAGGGGAGAGGACATGTCGAGCACCTCGCTCGCGGGCTTCATCTACTACGGACTAGGGGACCTTGACAAATTCTTCGAGTACATGTTCAGGGCGGCTCGGGACCACACGCTGCAGGCGACGAGCCTTCGCTACAGCCCGTTGTTTGATGGTGCTAGGAAAGACCCCCGCTTTGAGGAGATATTCAGGATATCAGGCATGCCCTACAAACCCTAGGCTGCCCGATTCTTGGCTCGGGTTGAGACCCGAGGCTAACACCCGCAGAGTTGATGCTCAGACCTGTCCGTTGGCGTCCCTGAACGCTTCCCCATATCTGTGGGGTCGGTTGAGATTCTTTGCCAGCTTCCGCTCGAAGACCTCGTCTAGATTCGCGGAAGGGTCTATCAGCCTGGATGCGTCGAGGACGTAGAAGATCACGTCTATCAGCTCCTCGATTGTCTCTGCCTTTGGTTTAGCCTTCTTCCAAGAGTCCCCGGCTTCTCCCAGCTCGATGAAAGCGAATAGGAGCTTGTTCGGTATCTCTTCGGGTGTGTTGCCGAACCCCTTCGACTCGACCAGTTCGGCTACTTTCCTCTTTGCATCTTCTAGCGAGGGCACGACGCGTGTAATCACGAACGCTTTATCTGCGTTTTTGTTTCGGAGCGATGATGTTCCTGTAGTAAGGGCAGGACTTCGAGAGCGTGCAGATGCCGCACTTGGGCCCGATCGGCTTGCACGTCGTCTGCCCGAACCTCACGAACAAGTCGTTGAGCGGCAACCAGTAGCGCTTTGGAACGGTCTTCAGGAGGATAGCCTCTGTCTCTTCTGGAGTCTTCGTCTTGACGAGCCCCAACCGGTTCGAGATGCGATGAACGTGGGTATCGACGGGTATCGCGGGCTCTTTGAAACCATAGACGAGCACGCAGTTCGCAGTCTTCCTTCCCACGGAGTGAAGCTTCAGGAGGTCTTCCATCCTCTTCGGTACCACCCCGCCGAAGTCCTCGATGAGCTGCTTTGAGACCCTGATAATGTTCTTGGTCTTGACGTTGTAGAACCCGGAGGGCCTTATGAGCCTCCTGACCTCGTCGGGGTCAGCGGACGCGAGCTTCTCGGGGGTGTCGTACCTTGAAAACAGGTTTTCACTCGCACGGCTCGTGTTTTCGTCCCTCGTACGATGCGACAGGATGGTGCTGATCAAGACTTTGAAGGGGTCTCCGCCGCTCGTGTCCTGGAGCTGCGCTAATGCGGTCGCCCTCCTGTCCGTCGACCCGTAAACCATGGCCCTCATCTTCCTGAGGACGAGGGCTATCTTCAGCTTCCCGCTGCGGCCCATGGGTCCTTCCTGTACCAGTTTGCGATCTCCTCCGATGTCTCTGCCACTCCGAACGCGGGGGCGAAACCAATCTCGCTCCAGCTTGCCTGTTGCCGTATTGACAATTGCGCCCTGAGCTGCTCCCTGGTGTAGTTTGGAAGGTCAGCCTTTCGCAGAAGGCCCTCTGTCTGCACTTCAGCGTGCGAGCCGGTAGCATCAGCGATTCCCTTCGCTAGCAGTCCCGGGGTGGTGTCGAACGACTTGATCAAGTAGACTCTGCCGCTGGGCGTTGTCGAAGTGGCCGACTTGTACATCGCCATCGCAATGTCTCTGGGATGAGTGAAAGACATGATGCCCGTCCTCGGCACTGACACTTTGCCTTCCTTGATCATGCGAAGTAGGGGGGCGACAAACGTCGTGTCACGAGAACCTATCGCCTTGGCGGGTCTGAGTATTACGATTCGCGTCTCCGGGTTCCTCTTGGCAAACTCCAGGAGTAGACGTTCGGCTTCGAGCTTTGACTTCTGATAGTCGTTGGCTGGCGAGGGAATAGTGGAGTCTTCGATCTCCCGCGTGGCGAAGCCGTAGACCTCGAGGCAGCTCAGGTGTATGAAATTCTTCACCTTCTGTTCCTGGGCCGCCTCCAGCAGGTTGAGGATCCCGGCGGTGTTTGCGTTCACGAAGTCAGTGTCGCCGTAGGGAGTGGGAGACGCCATGCTGTAGACGGTGTCACAACCCTCGACCGCCTCGTGAAGAGTGTGATGGTCGGCCAGGTCGACCTCGACCGCCTGGACGCCGTTGAGGTCCATCGTCTTGAGATGAGACCCCCGCCGGAACGCGCCCTTGCTGATCTCTCCTTGTTGGAAGAGGTATTCGACGACGTGCCCGCCGACAAAACCCGTGGAGCCGACTAGCAGATTCATTCTATCTCACCGCATGTGCTCGTGATGATGGTGCTCAGCCTCTCCCCGTCGGGGTTTCATCCCAAAGTCTCCTTTGACGAGCCTCAACTGAAGGTCTTCCTCGAACTTCTCAAGATTCCCGAAGATTTCTTTCGCCTTCCTCCTGGCGGCCGAGGAGAGCTGTGGAGAGACGTTTTGCCCTCCGAATCTTCCGTATGCGACGCCGGTGAACCTGATCCTCTCGCCACCTACCTCTATGTAGCCCCTCAGGAGGTTTGCAACGTCGCCCTCGCTGACGTAATCTACCACTATCTTGTAATCCGGAAGCTGGAAACCCATCCTCGACACCTCGCCGCCCGACGCACTTTAATCAGTTGCTAGCGCGCTCGCTCTGGAGGCCCTGTCTGTGAGATTCCCAAACGTGAGAAGGGGTCCCCTTCTTATAAGAAGACCAAAGCCATTCGGCGAGGAAAGCCCTTGGGGTTAGGGAGCCCGATTTGCTGACCGATGCCGTCTCAAACAACCTGTACGTGATACTCTCAGGTCTCCTCGTCTTCACGATGACCCCTTCCGTCGGACTACTGGAGATCGGGGAGCTCGGAGAAGAATTTTCGAACGTTAGCCTGCTCAAGGCGATGCTCATCACGGGCATCGGTTTCGTGGTGATGGCCATCATCGGGTTCAACACAGCATTCGCTCCCACCATCGGGAGCGGGCTGATCGGAAACCCCGCATACGGGCCCGGAGTGCTCCTCGGCAGTTTCACCCCCAACGCCACAGGGGCTCTCTCTAGCACGTACTGGTCTATGACACCTCAGTACTTCGGAACGGGTTTGACGATGGGGACTTACTTTCTCTTCGAGACCGCGTTCGCGACGGTCACTCTGGCGCTCGTAGGGGTCGTCGTCCTCAAGAAGGTCAAGCTAGAAGTCTTCGCTCTCTTCGCGGTCCTGTACTTCGTGCTGGTCTGGAACCTCCCAGCGGCCTGGATCTGGAACCCGACGGGATGGCTCTACGCGCTCGGGATGAGAGACTTCGCGGGTGGGCTCGTAGTCCACGGCGCGGCGGGGGCGGCAGGCCTCGGAATCCTCGCGCGCGTCTGGGCGGAGGAGAGAAAGAAAGGACTCACCGAGAGCCCGAAGGTCACCGCAAGCATCAGTCCTGTGTGGCTGACGCTTTCGATCCTTCTTCTGTGGGTAGGGTGGTTCGGTTTCAATCCTGGGAGCGTCCTGGCGTTCGACTCCGCAGCGGTCACGGTCGTGATGACGACGTTCCTCGCGGCGTCTGCCAGCTTTGTCTCTCTGATGGCGTTGTCGTGCTGGGAGACCAAGCAGAACCCGGGCCTTCTCGCGATGGCGAACGGAGTGCTGATGGGGCTGATAGTCATCACCCCCCTCGCAGGCTTCGTCAGTCCCGCGAGCGCGATGGTCCTCGGTTTCATCAGTGGGCCCCTGTACTTCTTCGCTGACAGATACTTCGGCACGTTGAAGTGGTTCACCGACCCCGTCGGCCTGCTCCCTGGGCATCTGACGGGCGGACTCTTCGGGGTCATCATGATAGGATTCTTCACCCAGAGCACTTTCGCCACGGCGTCGGGGAACGCTTCTCTGCCCAACGGCATCCTGTTTGGGGGAGGGCTCAACGCCGTCCATCAGTTGGGTATAGAGGTCGCAGGAGTGGTTGTGGTCATGGCCGTGGTGTTCGCGCTCTCTTACGCAGCGATGTACGCCATCGGCAAGGCGTTTGGCGGCATTCTGACGGGAAGCTAGGGTCCAGTTATGGTCGTCCCGGCCCTGCCGTCGAGCGCGTCCTCGGCCTGAAGCAAAGAGGAGATGACCGCCCTGCTCCCGCCGGACCGGACGAATCGGACCGCGCTCTCAATCTTCGGACCCATGCTGCCGGCTGGGAACTGACCCTGACCGAGGTAAGCCTCCGCCTCGGACGCGCTCATCGTCGAGACAGCGCGCGCTGTAGGTTTGCCGTAGTCCGTGTAGACGGCGGAGACGTCTGTCAGAATGAGCAGCGTGTCCACCGCAAGCGTGGAGGCGAGGAGCGCGGCCGTCCTATCCTTGTCCAGGACAGCTTCGACACCCCTGAGAGAACCGTCCGCCTCCCTCACGACGGGGACGCCCCCTCCGCCTGCACTGATGGTCAGCACCCCTGAATCGAAGAGCGACTTCAGCACCCTGCCCTCCACAATCTCCAATGGGGCGGGAGAGGGAACGACTCGCCTGAACCCGCGACCAGCGTCTTCGACCATCTTCCATCCCTTGTTCGCGACCAACGAGGCAGACTCCCGTTCCTCGTAGAAGGGCCCCACGGGCTTGGTCGGGTTCGAGAAAGCGACATCCTGGGGGTCAACGAGAGTCTGCGTCACCATGCTGACAACACACTTTGACAAGCCCGCGACTCGAGCCTCCGACTCCAAGCCCTGCTGCAGCATGTACCCCAGCATCCCCTGGCTTTCAGCTCCGCAGACGTCGAGCGGCATCGGAGGGACGACGTCCCTTGCGACCTCAGACCTGAGGAGTATATCTCCGACCTGGGGGCCGTTGCCGTGGGTGAGGGCGACCTCGTGCCCCTTCGAGACTATCTTGATCACGTGTTTCGCACTGGCTCGGACGTTTGCCAACTGCTCCTCCGCCGTGCCCTTCTCCCCTCTCTGTAGGATCGCGTTGCCGCCCAGCGCGATTAGTAGCTTCAAGGAAGAGCCTATCCTCCAGGCTTCCTGCTGAGCGCACACGTCATGCAATGCGCGCCTCCGTATCCTCCTGTTATCTCCTGCAGCGGCAGGGGATTCACTTCGACCCCCAGGTCGGTCAACTCCTTCTTGTTGGGGAAGAAGTGGCCATTCTCCTTGAGCTCCGCGTAGTTCTTCTTGGCCTCGGCTAGGAGCGCTCCGTACCTGTAGGGGTCTGAGCTCGCCTCCCCTTCCAGGTTGGCGAGGACCTTTCCCACCACCCTGTCGACCTCAACTGCGAGGATCGAGTGGTCTTTGACGCACAGAAAGTTGGACGCATAAGACATCTGCTCGAGCGTCGTGATGGGTACTATGGTGAAGCCTCGCCCCGTGAGGTAGTCGTTTATGTTGGTCGACACCGACTCCCTCCTGTAGCCGCCCCCAGACCTCCTTCTGTACACCTCAACCTTCGCCCTCTTCAGGAGGGGGACGCAACCCACAGCCAAGCTCTCGCCGGGGACGTTGAGGTAGGTGTCGAGGTGCATGTTGATCATGGGGTCGCGCTGCTCGCCGGGAATCAGCGGGTGAGCGGCCTGGTGGACGACCGCGACCTCCTCGAACCCGACCCCCTGCTTCAGGATCTGCTCGACCCCGCTTCTGTTCGTCCTGTCGCCCGTCCCAAGCATCGCGAACTCTCCCGCAGGTATGAAGTCTCCGCCCTCGAAGGTGCCCGGGGCCTTGACCCTGCAGGCAATCTTCGCTCCGGCCATCTCGAGGACGGTGCTCGTGATGGTAGGTTCAAGCCTCCTCTGGGGCTTGGACATCCTCCCTACAATCACCCCAAGGTCCGAGACCGCCTGCTGGTCCCTCATGAAGTACAGGTTGGCGAGCGGGACGTCCAGGGTGACTCTGGGGAACACCACCCTCACACCCCTGCCTTCCTTGAGCTCCACGCTTGGTCTCAGCACGAGGATGTTGAAGATCGTCTCAGCGTCGAGGGAGTCGAGGTTGGATGCGAACGACCTTCTTGCCCTGGAGGCATCGCCCCTGGCCCCCCTGAAGCTCACTATTCGCTCCGCGTACCGCCGGGCCCTCTCCGTCGTCTTGGGGTCGTCCTTCGCGAGCCTGATAGCCATGTGCTTGAGCCTGTGCACCCTCACCCCCGCGACCGAGAGCGCGTGCTCCATCTCTGAGTGTTCGTAGATGGCCTCGTCCATGCTGAAGGCTCTCTCGTAGAGGAACGAGAATGGCTCCATCAGTCCGAAGAACATCTCGATGCCTGGTCTGTGTATCACCACGTCCCTGAGCGTGTGCCACTCGGCCCAGATGCTGGATTCCATGATGTCGCCTCAATTTGCGGATAGTGCCCACGAGAGCGTCGCGGCCGCGCCGTAGAGCTTGTCTTCTCCCTGCTCCCAAACTATAGAGTTCGGCCCCTCGATCGCGTCCTCGGTTATCTCCTGACCCCGGTGCGCCGGCAGGCAGTGCAGCACCTTCACGCCCTTTTTGGCCGCCCTGATCAGCTCGGAATTTATCTGGTAGCCCTGGAAGTCCTTCATCCGCTTCTCCTTCTCCGCGTCCTCGCCCATGCTGACCCAGACGTCCGTGTACAGGAAGTCTGCGTCGCGGGCGGCTGTCTCAGGGCGCCTCACTACCTCTAACTTGGACCCGGTCCCGCGACCGAGCTTCCGCGCCCGTGACAGGAGGCGTTGGTCCGGCTCGTATCCCCTCGGGCAGGCGACGGCGAAGTCAATCCCTTCAAGAGCCGCGCCGAGCATCAGGGAGTTGCAGACGTTGTCCCCGTCCCCGATGTACGCGAGCTTGGTCCCGCGGAGCCTACCCTTTGCCTCCTTCATCGCGAGGAAGTCAGAGATGATCTGCGTCGGATGCTCCGCGTCGCTGAGCGCGTTGATCACGGGAACCCCCGACCACCTTGCGAGCTTGCGCACGGTCGCGTCTGAGTAGACCCTCGCGACGATGACGTCGAGGTACCCTCCGAGTATCCTGGCAGTGTCCTCTATCGGTTCGCCCCTGCTAAGCTGCAGCTCGTTCGAGGGCAGATAGATGGGACTGCCTCCCAACCTGAAGGCCGCGGACTCGAAGCTCGTTCTCGTCCTCGTCGACGGTTTCTCGAAGAGCAGGCCCACCACCCTTCCCTTGATCAGGCCCAGGTTCCGCCCCGCCTTCATCTCCTCCTTGATCGACGCCGCGGAATCGATCAGCCCTTCGAGCTCGGAGGTGTCCAGGTCTCCGACAGATAGTAGGTTCCTCAACTCTTCTCTATCTCTGCTGATGTGTTCGCCTTGTAAGCCCAAGCGAAGATTCCGAGAGCGAAAATGGTGAGCACTATCAGGTCGTACGGCATTACTATTATGCCCAGTGGAGAGATGAAGTTATTAAAATTCTCATACACGAAGTTCGTGTCGCCCAGCAGCGATATGACCGCCAGCCCGACAATGTAGACGACGAGCCAAGCCTGCCTCTTCAGGTCCAGCTTGTGCTTTCCCGTTGTCATGTACAGGGGGAACCCGATTATCGTGGCGACGGCGCCCACAAGGGTCCACGGCCAGCTGGCCCAGTAGACGAGTATAGTCGCGAGTACGAACCCAGCAGCGGCAAGGACGATGCCGAACGGGAGTCTGTAAGGACGAGCGACGTCCGGTTTAGTCTTCCTCAGTATGGGGAGCGAAAGAGCCGCCGCAGCGTACGGGATGAGCGTAGTGATCGAAGCTATCAGGACCACGTCAGGGAAGCTGGGCACGAGCACCTGTGTCACCACTGTGAGCGCCGAAGCGAAGATGAGCGCGATGTACGGGGTTGAGAACCTCCTGTGGACCTTGTCCATGGGTCCCCAGAACAGCTTGTCCTGGGCCATCGCGTACGGTATCCTTGCCTGGAAGAGCACCCAGTCTCCTCCTGCACCGACCGTGCTGATTATGGCCCCGATTGCAACGACGGTTGCGAGAAGGCCTAGTCCCGCCGCTGTGGCGACGTTGGAGAGTGGGGAAGAGAGGTTCGATATGTTCGCCCAGTCTCCGGTCGTCAATCCGAGTCCCTGCCAGTTGATCAGTCCCGCGAAGGCGACCGCGATTAGTATGTAGACGGCCACCACCACGGCCATCGTGATTATCATCGCCCTAGGAATGGTCTTCGAAGGGCTCTTCACTTCTCCAGAAGGGATTACAACGGCTTCGAATCCCGTGAACGAAAAGAAGCCGAACGCCATGGCGAGCCCGACGCCCGAGAGTCCGAACGGCAGGAAGGGAGAGAAGTTAGACGGGTGGAGAAGGGCCAGCCCGATTACGCCGAATAGCAAGAGTGGTACGAGCTTGGCAACCGTGGTCAAGAGACCGAAGTAGGTCCCCCACCTCACGCCCAGGATGTTGATGACGGTGAAAGCGATGGTGGCGGCCACCGCCAGTACGATTCCAGCAGACGTGAGCGTGAGGCCCACTGACAGTCCCGGTATGTAGAAACCCGCGTACGTCACCATTATGTCGATGATGGCAGCCGTCCCCGTAAAGGCGTACAGGAAGTATCCCCAGCCAATCACGAACCCGCCCGAGTCCCCAAGGGCCATCCTGGGGATGGAGTAGGGTCCTCCCGTTACGGGGAACGCTGACCCTAGTTCCGCGTAGATGAGCGCCAATAGCGTCGTGATTGCGCCGACGAGTACGACCGCCAAGACAAGCGCTGGTCCCGCGACTGAGCCCATTGTTGCTGGGAGGCCGAAGACTCCCGACCCGATGATCCCTCCGACACCCAGGGCAACGAGACCCCAGAGACCGATCTCCTTCTTCAGCGCGGTCGCCGGCCGAGACACTTCTTGCTTGCTCTGAGTCATCCTCGCGTCACATGATCGAGATGCTGGACGGGCGTATTAGAGCTCGCAGGCCAATTTTCAACATTAGGAATCGGGCATTCCAGTACCGCTTTCGGTGAGGTCAGCGAACGATGGTCACGGGACACTTCGCCTGCGCGACCACGCCCGTCGAAACGCTTCCCAAGAGAAGCTTCCTGAAGCCTGTGTTGCCTCTCGTTCCCATGACAATCAGGTCGAACCCCTCCGCGTCCGCGAAGTCCACGATGCTCTCCACGATCGAGCCTGACTGGACGGTCTCGGACCTCGCGTGGACTCCCATTTCGGCGGCAAGCGTGACGCCTCTTGACACTACTTCAGCTGCCGTGTCCTTAGCAGCCTGCTCCAGCTCACCAAAACTTGTCTGCGGGAGACCGAGCGGGCCCATGGTGTAGTAGGGCACCGAATAGACGTGTAGGATGGTGACCTGTGATCCGTGCTCGAGAGAGATCGCGGAAGCGAAGCGGACCGCCTTTCGAGAGTCCTTCGAACCGTCAAAGGGAACTAGTATCTTGTCCCACGAAGGGAACTCATCCTTTGCCATGCGACGCGTGCGCCGCTCCAGATATTTTATCTGCGAAGACCATTCTCAACTCTGAGACCGCTAGCCGTCATGACCCTTTTCACTCTTGAGAATCGCTTCCCCGCATTATATACGGTCTGCAAGGGAAGCCGACGAAGAAAAATGCAGAACGTCCACGGAAAATGGTCCGGACGGTTCATCTGGGCAGCGGTCGCCCAAGGGCTCATCGCGGTCATCGTCACAATCCTGATCGTCGAGCCACAGAGCTTCTTCAACATCAGCTCGTACTACAGCCCATCCAGAGTCATCGCATCGGGTGGAGGAGGGACTTGGCTCTTCACCGGATACATCTCTTATCTCACAGTAGGGGTGATTGCGGTCGCGGTCACGGCTATCTTCTACTACTACATCGAAGAGGTGCAGGGGAAGGTCTACCACGGTCTCGCAAACATCCTCGCCTGGGGACACTTCGTCTTCATGAACGTCGGCGTAGCGGCAGCGATGCTGTTGATGATATGGGGCGGTTACCTAGCCGGGTGGGCGGGCGCTCCTATCGCTGCTGGAGGCCTCAACTACACTGACTACCAAATCCACGTCCACTATCTGAGCCAGCTCGTGAACCCCATCGGGGGGTTCATAGTGCTCGCGTGCGTAGGAGCCCTTCTCGGAGGACTGGGCTTCCTGCTCGTGAGGTTCCAGAAGAAGTAGAGCAGAAGGAGGACCGCCCTTCTGCTTCCCTGGTTTTATCGTGGTTAGGATAACAGAACACAAACCGCCCTCTGGCTAGAACTCTAGCGTCACGGCATCCTTGTACTTGTTCACCTTGAAGGGTTTTCCGAATCGCTTGAAGATGGCCTCGACGTAGTTCGCAATGAAGGTGCTCCCCTTCGGTCCAAGCTCATGGGTCAGAGTTATCGATACGTGCCCCCCGTCCGAGGCCTCGCTGTACTCAAACAGGTTGGCGTATGCGCCCATCAAGCGCAGGTACTCTATCGCGTGGTCGAAAGTGAGATTGCCCGTCTTGGCCACCACGAAGGCGATCGGCACGCTTGAGCCGGATGTAGAGCCCGCCTCGACGACGTCCGGCTCTGAAGCGGCGTCGATGATGCTCCTAAGAGTAGGGGTCGAGAGTTTCACCATGTGGAACTTCTTCAGGAACCTGTCGTACTCCGTGAACGTCAGGAAGAGCTGGTTCGCGAGGGTGTTGACGCTAGTGTTCTGCTTCTTCGCTTCTTCTTGAAGGGCCTTGTACGCAGAATCGCTTATCCTGAGGGATATGGTGACTGTCTTTTCAACCAACGTCTAAAGGTGCCAGACCGATTATATTATCGTTGTCAGGTTTCTTCGGGATGTGGTTCTGAGAGAGCACAAAAGACTGCATGTCTCTACGATTTCGTGCGGAAAATACGGCCACTAGATATACGGTATTGGACAGTCAGAGCCGACGGAAAGTGGAGACTTCTGCTCTGCTCAAAAGGAGGGAAGAAGACGTGTGCACGCAGGAGGGGCTCCTCGGCGGGTGGAACCGCGCCATCCTAGGCGCACTCGCCGGGGAGCACTCTCGGAGAATGCTCGAGGCTGCAATTCCTGAGGGAAAGACGGTGGAACAGTTGAGCAGCGAGTGCGACGTGCCCCTGAGCTCGTGCTACAGGATAACGAAGGCGCTCCTGAGCGAAGGGCTCATGGTCATCGAAAGAATCGTCATAACAGGCGATGGTAAGAGGTTCGCCGTGTACAGAACCACATTCAGCGCTGCGGAAGTAGAGGTAGGTCTGGAAGGCACCAGGGTGAAGGCCAGGGCGAATGAGGCGGTGAGCGAGAAATTGCACGCCCGTTGGTTCGCGATGTCCTTCGGTCCTAAGCAGGACCCGAGCTCCGTTGATGGTGTTACTGACTAATGAGTGGTAACGCAGGAACCCCGTTGTCTAGAGTCAGCTCCGAATCCCTCTCTCAGAAGCGCGCCCTCTTCTCTTGGGAGGATAGGGTCTCTAGGGCGATTGGCCGGATTCTCCAGACGGGAGAGTACGAGGTCTTCTTGACAAAAGAGGGCAGGCTGATGACCGCTACCACGAGAGACTTTCTCGGGCTCGAAGACTACCCAGAGGAGAGACTGGGGAACGTTGCCTATCCTTCACCCAAGCTTGGTCCCGGCAGCACCGTTTCGGAAGCAGCCCGGCTGCTGCACGACTACCGCCTCAGAGCCGTCCCGATCAGCGAAGAGGGCGATCTGGTCAGGGTCGTGACGGCCAAGGCGATGCTTCAAGCCGTGCTTTCCAAGGGACAGTCAATCGGCGCGAAGTTGGATGACACGATGACGAAGAGCGTCACATCGATGGATTCGCGCGCAACCGCGAGCAAGGCGATCGCCCTGATGAAGGAGGGGAACTTCGACCACGTACCCATCACAGACGGAGGCAGAACGGTTGGAATGCTCACCTCCACCGACCTGCTGGCCCGGATGCCCCCCGAGCCTGGCCTACCGCCGAACTTCAAGGGCACGCCAGAACACAGGTTCGACTACCCCGTGTCCAACATAGCTCAGGAGGAGGTGGTCACGCTAACCCGAGGGTCGTCATACCTAGAAGCGGTGAAGGAGATGGTTCTCAGGAATTCATCGTACGTCCTGGTGACCGAAAGCGAAAGGACGATCGGCATAGCGACGCTGAGAGACATGGTCAAGCCACTCATCGCCAAGAACGCCGAAGGACTCCCGTTCTACGTGGCGGGCATGACGCAAGAGCCCTTTGACCAGGGCAGGGTAGAGGAGAAAGTCAAGCGCATGGGTGAATCCCTCAAGAAGACATTCCCTGACCTAGAAGAGGTCAGGGCGATAGTCAAGGGCGGGGCACACTCAAGAATCCACGAAGTCACACTCACAGTCTACACTTCACACGGACTGTACTCCTTCTCTTCTGAGGGGCACGACCTCATCAAGGCTGTGGACGAGCTCACGCCGAAGGTGAAGAAGCTGCTCAGCTCGAGACGCTCACGGGTGGAGACACGCCGGGAAAGGGCACTGAAAGAACGGGGACCGGCCTAAGGGTCACTTTGCGACAAGGACGGCGCACTTCGCGTGGGCGACCACGCCGCTCGATACGCTCCCCACGAGGATTTTCTTGAAGCCGGTCAATCCCTGAGTGCCCATCACGATTAGGTCAACGTCCTCCCTTGAAGCTGTCTCGATGATCCCCTCGACCGCGGAACCGCTCTCCACGACCAGGCCTCTCGCACGCACCTGTCCGGCCACCGACTTCACGGCCCTCGCCAGCAGAGCCTCGGACTGCTTCTTCGCTGCCGCCTGAAGAGCCGACATCCCGTCGAGAGGCGCGGGAGAAGCCCCGATGTAGGGGAATACGGCGGGACTGAAGACGTGGACGATCAAGAGCTTTGACCTCATTCTCTTGGCCAGGAGGCTGCCTGTTCGGAGAGCGCGCTTCGAGTCCGGCGATCCGTCGTACGCTACCAGTATCTTGCGAAACTGGGGTTCGAAGGGCATGTTCCAGCGACGCCCAGTACCGTTGTTAAAAACGTGACGCGGTTGGACAAACTGTGGGATGCCTACTGCGGGGAGAACGCGAAGACCGTGTCTCCCGCGGCCGCGTACAAGAGGCCGTCGCCCGCGGAGGGGGTCGTGAACCTGCTGCTCTGTTGGCCTATCGAGGCTGTGAACAGAGTGGCGCCCGTCTCGGGGTTCAGGGCCAGAAGCGTCCCGTTGTCGACATCGATCGTCCACAGCGCGCCCGCGGCGAGGATGGGCGGTCCGCAGTTGAAGCCTGTGTCGTTCCAACTTGCGCCGAAGCTTGGGGACGCGCCTCCGTGGACCGATATCGCGAACATGCCGTTGTCGCACGGGATGTACACCGAGTCGTTATAGAACGCCTCCGCGCCCCATGAACCGAATCCGTTTCCGCATATGTTCGCCGAGTAGAGCTGCCCACCGACCCCGCCCAGGGCCGTCGAATTGAGGAGGAACCCTATGCCTTGCTTGCCTATTTGGAAGAGGAGACCATCCGACAACAGGACGGGGGGAAGGCTTCCGAGGTCCAAGTCGTTGTCGTTGAGCACTACCCAGTCTTGAGGTGCGAAGTAGGAGACGACGGTGAGGTTGGGTCTGAGCTCTATGTCCGCCTCTCCGTAGTCGAAGACCGTCCTCGACGCGCTGTTTCCCGTGGCCAGATAGAGCTTACCCGATGTAGAGACAACCACACCCCCCGGGGTCCATATCCCCGCTTCTCGCCCTGAGGGAACCTGGTAGTCGAGCGTAGCAGACGTCCCGTTTGCAGGGTAGCCCACGACCCACCCGTGGTATTGGCCGCAGTCGCCCGCGAAACCACCGAACGGGACGTACACAACCCCGTCGTAGAGAGTTAGTGCCCCTCGCTCCTGCTCTACTGTGAAGTTGAAGCCCGGTGGGTCGATTCTCTCAGACCAGAGAACGCTTCCGGAGCTTGTGTTCAGTGCGAACAGCGTGTAGCCTTGTCCCTTCTCCATGGCGACCACGTAAAGGGTGTTCGCCGAGGGGTCAATCACGGGGGTGCCGGTGATACCGACCGGGTCGATGTCGCCGCAGAGCAACGTCGAGAGCGGTGCCGGTGTACCCAGGCTCTCGGTCCACTCCACCGCGCCCGTCGCGGCAGATACGGAATAGACTGTGTCGCTCTCCGTCGCTATGAAGACGGAGCCATCGAACACCAGCGGCTCTGAATACACGGCGCCATCGAAGGTCGCCTTCCACTTCAGACTAGGAGAAGCAATCGGAGGGAGGAATGAGTAATCTCCGTCCCTCAGGTTGTCGAGATGGTAGGTCAGCCAGTCGGAGGTGAGCGGGTAAGAGACGGCGGTCGTAGTTGTCGAAGGCGCCGTGGTCGTCCGTGCGCGCTGGTAAGTCACGGCATAGAAGAGCGCCACCGCCAGGAGAAGTACCATCACTCCGACCGCCGTGTAGGTACCTCTCTTCGCCCTTCTCGCGGTCTCCACGGCGCTTCGAACCGCTCTTCGAATTTATAGTCAGCGAAGGCTCTCTGCTTCTACCAGCTCCCCCAGCTTCTCGAAGTAGAGCCGGGTGGCGGTGGGCATAGAGGAGAGGTTGTCGTTGATCGCCTGGATGACGTACCTGACCGCCCTCTTGGAGGAGGTGAAGTTGAACTTCATCGGCAGGATAGGGTCCTGCATCACGCTGATCGTGTCGACCAGGTGGCTGGGCGCTCTCGCCTTCGCATCCTCGGCTATCTTCTGGTACCAACCCGCGAGCACGCCAGGTTCCAGACCGAGCTTGAGGTCCTCTATCTGCTGGAGGAGAGTGTTTAGGACCCTCATCTCCTCGCTTCCGTCGTCCCTCATCTCAACTTCCGTTGCGCGTCATGGTCTGCTTAAGAGAAGAAGTGTAAAGTTGTTGATTGCTAGCTACAGCGCATCTGGAAGACTTCGGACTTCTCGTACTCCGCCTCCCACACATGAGTGCTGTTCCTCGCTCTTCTCAGGGCGAGAAGGGTGTATCCCTGGGGGCCCCTCTCAGATGCCTCCCTGAATATCTCCGCGACGGGTTCCGACTCTTCGTCGAACGACATCACAATGTGCTGCTTGTACTTCTCGACCTCCTTCATGTGATCAGATAGACAGAGGGTCCTCCCCTGGAACTTTGAAGAGGTTAGGAGCTTGACTTCCTGGCCGCATGCCTCGCACTTGACCCTCTGCATGCCGCACTCGAGGCACACTCTGCCCACTCCTATGACCGTGGGGTAGGTCCCAGGCTCGGTCTCCAATTTGCCGCAGATGGCACAGCTCGACTGGTGCTTTGAACCGTGCTGCAACGATTTGGAAAGAGCCTATTCCACCTTAAAAATCCCATCGCCGCGGAAGGACCGAACATGAAGGTCGAATCGGTCTCCGCATTCCCCATCAGGGTGAGAATGAAGGACAAGCTCGTAGCCGGGGCCATGGTCTACGACGACTACATGAGCGTCCTAGTCAGAGTTGAATGTGACGGAGAGGTCGGATGGGGGGAAGCGATGACGAGGTTCAGTCCGCTCGCCACATCGGAAATGGTTGGTTGGATCGCGGGCAGAGTGACGGGCGAGACATTCGAGGGGCCGAGGGAGGCGTGGTCGGCCGTGTGGGACCTCTATCGCGTCCGGGGGCAGACGAGAGGGATAGCCGTTGAGGCGTTGAGCGGCGTCGAGACCGCCCTGTGGGACGCAATGGGGAAGCTGCGCAGAGAGCCTGTGGGCAGGATGCTCGGGAAGCAGAGGAGTGCCGAACTGCCTGTATACGCTGGTTCGGTCTTCGGGTCCAGAGGGCCGATGGGAACCCAAGTCCAGAGGGTGAGGGACGCAGGACTCAGGGGGTTCAAGCTCAAGATAGGCTTCGGCGTGGAGAAGGACGTCAGACTCGCGAGGCAGGCTAGGAGGATGTGGGACGACTGCATGCTGGTGCTTGACGCGAACGGCGCCTACGACGCCAGGAGGGCCAACGCGCTCATATCGCGGGTCGTGGATTTTCAACCCGAGTGGCTTGAAGAGCCTCTGCCCTCGGACGACTTCGAGGGTTACGACCTCCTCGAAAGGGAGGTTCCGCTGGCGTCGGGGGAAGCGTGGTATGCTGGAGATTTCGCCCGGGTCTTCTCCCATCGCTCGGTCGACGTGCTTGAACCGAGCGTCAGCAGGTGTGGGGGCGTCCTGACGGATTTCATGGTCGCGGCTAGGGCCGAAAAGGAAGGCTTGGGCTTCGCACCCATGCTGGGCGTCAATTCTGGTGTGTCCCTTGCGGCCTCCCTGCATGTTGCTTCGGCATCGGCGTGCTTGGCGGTGGAGTATGACGTCTTCGACAATCCGCTTCTGACGGAACTCGTCACGGGTCTGCCCCTCCCGAAGGGAGGAAAAATCAAGGTCCCTACCTCACCGGGACTGGGAATCGAGGTTGACGAAGGCTTCCTGAGATCGCACGCGGTCAAACGCTAGACGTACTTCGTGAGTTCGTCTACGTTCCTCACCGCACCCATGGCAGTGCTCCCCATTGTGCTCCTGTCGACACCGGTCAGGACGAGGACCGAATCTATCCCCGCCTTGGCCGCCCCAGCAACGTCCGTGTCGAGCTGGTCCCCTGCCATCACGGCGTCCTGGGGCCTGTATCCCGCCATCTCCAGGGCCAACTTGAACATGAGCGGAGAGGGTTTGCCGATCGAGACAGCGCGCTTACCCGTTGAGAATTCGAGGGCCTTCACCGTAGCTCCCGGACCCAGGGCTGCTCCCTCACCGGACATGTAGACCTTGGCGGCGTGACTAGCGACGAGGTCTGCCCCGTTGTTCCCCACTCTCGTCGCGTGGTCCAGTTTTTCGTAGGTTAGGAACCTGTCAAGTCCGATCGCGACAACGTCGGCTTTCAGACCCTCGACCCTCCTGTGTCCATGCCTCTGCAGTTCTCTGTCCATGCCCGTCTCACCCACTAGGAAGTACGACGCTCTCCCGTACTTCTTGCTCAGGAACCTCGCGGTGAGAAGGGTGCTCGTGAGAATCTCGTCTCTTCTGACCGGGATGTCGAAGGCTCTCAGGTTCGAGGCGAGCTTCGCGACCGTGTCGGTCGAGTTGTTCGTGAGTACGTATATCTTCTTCCCCCTCGCTCTGAGAGCATTTACGATCTCCGTTCCTCCCAGCTTGACCCTCTTCTCCTTGCCCTTGTAGAAGACGCCGTCTAGGTCGAAGAGGAAGACTTTCTTTTCTTTTAGGTCAGGGATGGCCACTAGAGCACCACGTCTATCCTTCCCGAGGCCCCGTCGACGCGCACGGTTTTGCCCGTCTCCAATTGGGGAAGTGAGGCAGAGAGGACCGGAATCGAGACTCCGTACAAAGCCTGAGCGAGAATCGCCCCTATCACAACTGCCGTATCAACCGTCTCTGTCACAACTCCCGCTGGAGCGTTCCCGAGCCTCGCGGTCTCCAAGAACCAGGCTGAGGCGGTCGTCGAGCCCTTTCCGTACGGATAGAAGATTACTCTGCCCTTGACGTTTTGACCTTCGATGTCGCTGTGGACGTCTGTCACCTCTCCTGTCTCCGGATTCACGCCGTGAGCAAACGTGAACGCCCTGTGCGACACGAGGGACTTTCCAGTCGCCGTCCCGCCTAGGACCGCCCTCCCCTCGAAGGGGATTGAGCTCAGTCGGTCATCTCCTCCACTATGCTGGCTGTCGAGGCGTAGCGCATCTTGACGTCTCCCTCCGAAGCTACTATCTCCGCCATCTTCGCGGAGTTTGTCAGCACCACATCGAATCCCATCCTCTTCAGTGGAGATATCTCCGCGTCCGTTGTGTGGGTCAGGCGAGCGCCTGAGCTCTCCAATTCCTCCTTAGCGCCTGACAGTTGGGCCATTTCGTATCCCTGGCTCGACGTGTAGACGTACATCTTAACGCCGCTCTTTAGTCTCCTCCCCTTCAGTCTCTTGGCCAGTTGCCCTATCTCGCTGGCCGAGAGATGGGGTACTCCGAAGGCTATCAGGTCGGGGGTCTCGTCGGTCTGGTTCAGCTCAGCCCTTGTCTCTTCGAGGTCTTTCCTTTCGATCTCGATCCGTTCGACTCGCTCTCCGGCGGTCGCGCTCATCAAGTCTTCAGACCCTGGCGTCAAACCGAGGTAATGGATCATCGTGACGGGTCCCGCCGCTGCGGCAGAAGCTCCAAGATGCTTGAGCTCGTCAGACGTCACATCAGGAGGAAGGTTCTCGAGCGCGGGGACCCTCGACCCCGAATTCCTGCCGATGAAGAATCCGGCCGTCCGGAGGTCGAGGTCGTCAAGTGCTCCGGCGGAGAGCTTGAAGGAGATTCTGGCCGTCCTGTTCTCGTCCAGAAGCATTCCGTATCTTGGAGTCAGGCCCGTCATCGCGCACGCCAGGTCAAGGCCAGACATGATCTTGTTAGTCCTGCAGCCTATGAGCGAATTCGCGAAGACGACTGAGCTGGATTCCGCCCATGCCACGGTCTCTCCCGACCTTGGGAAGTTGCTCACTTGGTACTGGACGCACGTCCAGCAGGGTATACCACCAAGCTTGGCGTACGCGGCGCAGAGCCTGAACTGTTTCTCGGCGTACTCTTCGGGGACCTCAAAGCTCTTCCAATTATCGAGGTCGACGCTTGCCGGGTCAACCGTGGTGGGGACCATGAACCTACCCCCGGAGCTAGCGAACCTCTCCAGGACCTCGATACCGGCTTCGTGCAGGCTGCTGTAGTGCGCCAGGACGTGCGCGGACTTGATTGGGACGAGAGAGTCTGCCGATACGGCATCACCCACTTTCGCAAGGATCTCCATCGCCAGCCGCTTCGCATCGCCCTCCTCCCCCCTGAGCGCCCTTTCTTGGCTAGAGTCCAGATGCAAGCCAAGCCTTCGGCCGGGAATTCTTTTAAAAGCGATTCCAAAATCTAGACCGCTTGGAATTTTCGTACTTTTTGCCGACAAAAATCGTCTTCGGTTTTGGCAAGCTTCCTAGCATCGCCACCGAGGTGGCGTCGCTAAAGGTGACCAAGCCTCTCGTTGTAACGGACAAGACTATGGTCAAGACAGGAACGGTAGACCGGGTCATCACTTCGATAAAGTCCGCAGAGGTCTTTGACGGAGTCGAGCCGGAGCCCTCCATCGAAGTGGCTCAAGCGGTCGCGACGCGCGTGAGGAGCGGCCGATACGACGGAGTGATCGGTGTGGGTGGTGGCAGCTCGATGGACATGGCGAAGGTCGCCTCCGCGTTCGCGACGAACTCGGGCGATGCGCGGGACTATGTCGGCAACAACCTATTCAAGAACGGTCCTCTGCCCTCCATAATGGTGCCGACGACGGCGGGCACTGGGGCCGAGCTCACCGTGACCTCGATGGTCACAGTCGACGGACACAAGCAGTGGATCAACAGCCCTCTGCTCCTCCCCAGCGTCGCTCTGGTCGACCCTGAGCTCACCATGACCATGCCGAAGAACGTCACCGCCGCGACCGGCCTGGACGCCCTCTGCCACTGCGTAGAATCGTATTTCTCGAACTTGTCGAACGTCATCACGGACGCGGCAGCCCTGAAGGGCGTCTCGCTGATAGTGGGGAGCCTGTCAAGGGCGTATGAGGATGGGACGGACAAGCTGGCGAGACAGTCGATGAGCCTGGGGGCACTGCTCGGCGGAGTGGCGCTCCACGCAAGAATGGTGTACGGTCACTCGATTGGGTACACCTTGGCCACGCGGTACAAGCTCGCGCACGGAGTCTCCTGCGGTCTGCCGCTGCCCTACGTGATCGCAAACTATTCCGTGGCATGTGGACCGAAGATGGCAGGGCTCGCGGAGGCGTACGGCCTCAAACACAGTGGGGAGGACCCTGTGACGGACGGACGAGAGGTGGCCGAGCGGACCCTGAACCTCGTGAAGCTCCTCGGTGTCCCTTCGACACTGAAGGACATCGGCGTAGAGGAAGCCGATCTCTCTGACCTTGCGAAGGAGTGCCTAGAGACCTACTCCAGGCCAAACAGTCCCCTCGTCTTTGACGCAAAGAGCATGACCCACTTCTACAGGATGATCTGGGAAGGCAGACTGTACTAGGGGCCTAGTCTTCGAGCCTGCCTCTGGCTGCCCAGAGGGCGGGGAAGAACCTCTTCCTCAGTGTCGTCCGGAGATACGAGACTCCCGACGAGTCGAAGGAGTAGGGACCCACGGTCTCGACGACGGTCTCGACACCCGTCCCGACCCTCCTCCCGATGATGCGCTCGACCATTCCCATGTGATGGTTCCTCCAGAGCCAGAAGTATTTGTCGTACTCGAGGAGCGCCTCTGCGAGCTCGAGCAGCGCGGGGTGCTTTCCATCCTTGTAGACCTTTACTATGGCGCCGATCTCCTTTTCCGAGACGCCGGACTTGGGCCTGTGTTTACCCGGGTCCAACCCTTCGTTTCTCAGCGCGCTCCTGAAGCCGTCCCAGAGGGACGGAGACCTCCACTGGTTCTTCAGGGCGGCGTACGCCCGTCGGTCGTCGGCGTGCAGCTTGAGGAACCTCTCGTCCTTCATGCCTGAGATGAACTCAAGCTCCCGGAACTGAAGGGATTGGAAACCGCTCGCCGGGCTGAGCACGTCCCTGAACCTGAGGAAGTCGACCGAGCGGATGGTCTCGAGGACCTCGAGCTGCTGGATGAGGATCTTCTGTACGGCGACCACCCGGCGGACCAGCCGCGCGGCTTCTTGGCAGTCACCCGACCTCATGAGCTGGACCGCGGACCTCAGCTCGTGAAGCATCAGCTTGAACCACAACTCGTATGTCTGGTGGGCGATGATGAAGAGCGTCTCGTCGTGTTGGGCTGGGCGCGACTGGGGCCTCTGGATCCTCAGAAGGGTGTCGAGCTCGAGGTACTTGCTGTACGAGAGAGGCTTCTTTCGTTCTGCCGCTGTGCTTGCGGAGACGGCTACTGATTTAGCCATGGGTACAGGGACTTGACCTGATCAAGAGCCTTCCTGATCGCAGCGGGGTCTGCGTCGCCTCTCTGCATTTTTCCTGAGCGGTACTCGCGGTACGCTTCGATGTCAAGCATCCCGTGTCCACAGAGATTGAAGACGATCGTCTCGCTTCTTCCAGCCTCCTTGCAAGCCTTCGCTTCGTCGATCACCGCCTTGATCGCGTGTGCCGTCTCGGGCGCGGGCAGTATCCCTTCGTGCTGCGCGAAGTAGTTGGCGGCTTCAAAGACCTCCAGCTGGTTGTACGCCCTTGGTTCTATCGCTCCCTCGTGGGCGAGGAGGCTCAGAGTTGGAGCCGACCCGTGGACGCGGAGACCACCGGCTTGGACTGTAGGCGGGACGAAGGTGTGGCCGATAGTGTACATCTTGAAGAGCGGACTTGTCCTCATGATGTCCGCGTGGTCGTAGATGTATTCGCCCTTCGTGAGCCTCGGGGCTCCGGTCGACTCGGCGCCGATGAATCTGATGGGCTTCGCGTTCTTCTTGTTCGCTATGTCGTGATAGAAGGGCCAGAATAGCCCCGAAAAGTTGCTGCCACCGCCGACGCAGCCTACCATCACGTCGGGGTAGTCGTCGACGGCCGCGAGCTGTTCTCGTGCCTCCTCTCCGACGACCGTCTGGCTCGCGAGGACGAAGTTCATTATGCTGCCGACGGCGTTGCGCGCGTTCGGAAGGCTCGAAGCGTACTCGAGGGCCTCACTCTTCGCGATGCTCATGGTACCAGGTCCGTCTGGGTTCTCGGCGAGAAGTTTCCGCCCAGTCGACGTCTTGTCGCTGGGGCTGGGCAGTATCTCGGCCCCCCAGGCTTCAGCGAGGTCCTTCCTGTACGGTTTCTCGTTGTAGGAGGACCTTGACATGAAGATCGTGCACTTCACTCCAAAGAGGCTGCAGCCGAAGGCGAGAGCCGTCCCCCACTGTCCAGCGGTGGTGCTTGTGACGAGCCTCTCGACCCCCTGCTTTGCCGCGAAGTAGGCTTGGGCCACGGCGGCGTTCGCCTTGTGCGAGCCAGACGGGCTTACGGATTCGTTCTTGTAGTAAATCCTGGCGGGAGTGTTCAGCGCCTTCTCCAGCCTGTACGCCCGGACGAGCCGGGTCGGTCGCCAGATCGAGTAGACCCTTCTGAGCTCTTCAGGTATCGGTATGAATCTTTCGCCCGAGTATTCGTGCCTTGCCATTTCGTCGATGAAGAGTCGATGGAGCAGTGACTTTTGGGCCACCTGCCGCGTGGCCGGGTCTATGACGGGAGGCAGCTTCGATGGCAGGTCTGGCACTACGCTGTACCACTGCGTGGGAATCTCCGTCTGCTGTTGGGTCTCGGTTACCAACTCGCTTCCCAGCCTCTCACTGAGCCGCGGACGCTAGAGCTTTCTCCAATGGCGCGTTGTTGACGAGCTGCTCGTAAGACACCTGCTTCTCGAGGAGGCTGTGGCTTGTCATCCAATTCTTTATCGTCGAGAACGTCTCCTCAGAGTAGGGCTTGAGGTCTCCCCACTGGACGACCCCGAATGACCCCTCAGCGCTCTTGGACGCCGCGAGCGTCCTCTGCCTCAGCGCGTCGGGATAGCCAGAGAAAGTCTCGTTGAGTATCCTGACGTACAGCGGCTTGAACTTCATCGGGTCGGCGTTGACGACGCGTATCGCCTCCTCCACGGATTCCAAGAAGCTGGAGATTTCGGCCTCGCTCAACTGCGTCTTTGAGATGTAGGCCAAGACGTCGACCATCCCGGTTTCGAAGACCTTCTTGAACCCGAGCTTCTCAGCCACCTCGGTGTAGGGAGAAATCAGTGAGGCGGCGGGTGCCCCCTGGAGAAGGGAAAGGAGCCTGCTCTGCGGGGCTCCACCGTGCACAAGCTTGATCTTCTCGAAAGGAATGTACTCCTCCAGCTGCCTAAGGTTGCAGTAGTGTGACCCGGTCCTGAGGTTCACGAGAACCTCGGTGTCCGCGAGGTCAGACACTCGGTCGATCTTCGAGTCGGGTTGCACCATGATCGAGAACGCGTAGTTCAGGGAGCTGGTCGCGCCCACTATCTTGTTCTTCCCGCCGTCCGAGAGCCGGTCGAGTGCGGCCCAAGCGCAGCAAGAGTAAGCGTCCACCTTGCCCTCCTCTACCAGACCCGAGTACCAGCTTATCTTGTTCCCGGGCTCGACCTGTTCCGGCGGAAGGGTGTAGAAGCTGACGTCCAGCCCGTTCCTCTCGAAGATTCCCTCTTCCTTCGCGACGAGCTCGGGGAAGGACCACGGAATGTACGAATTCTTGATTCTGAGCGGTTTCATTACAGAGCTTTATGCCCTCGGGTCGTTTGTAAATCTTCCGTTAGAATTATTCTAATCGAATGTTTAATTAGCGGCGAGAGGCGGTTCACCTCATATGGAGAAACCTAGAGTCGTAACCCATGGTTACTACAAGCCCTACTTCTACTGGATGTTTCCGATACTAGTCGCGAAGGAGCAAGGCCTGTTCGAAAAAGAGGGGGTCAGTCTTGAAGTCCACGACATAGTTCCGGGCGGACAGCCCGAGGACAAGGCGTCGTGGTACAGCAAGGCGATAGACGAAGGAAGCCGGGACTTTTACTTCTGTTGCGAGTGGCAGGGCATATACAGCACCGCCCAGACCGGAAAGGGGAAGATAGGGGCCGCCATCAAGTCGACCCTGATCAAGACATTCGCGATCTACGCCAGGTCCGACAGCGGATTCACGAACGTCCTCGATGTCGTCGAGAGCGGGACCCCGATCGCCGTCAACAAAAACGCCGACGCTCACTACGTGACGCTGAAGAACTTGGCGGAGTTCGTCCCCGAAGAAAAGGTCACCCTCGAACACCTTGGAGGTGTGGAGAAGTGCTTCAAGGCCCTGATCTCCGGCCACTCTAAGGCGGCGACGCTCGCTGGACCGTATGCAGAAGCTGCAGACGCCCTGGGCTACAGGCGGCTGCTCCCGCTCTCCAGGACCGAACCGACCGTTATCGTCTTCGACAACGAGCTCGGCATGGACACGGTCTCACGCTTCTTGGTAGCGATCAACAAGGCAGTATCATTGATCGACGGAGACAGGCCGAAGTACGAAAGAAGGTACAAGGAAGAATTCAGACAGGTGGTGGAGAAGTACATCCCCGAGGTCGCAAGCAAGACCGACGCTATCATCTCCAGAATCTCACTTCCCGCGTGGGCGGATGCGACCGCTCTCAGCAGGGATGAGTTCGATTCGGTGAGGAACTTCCTGCTGGAGCACGGTCTCTCAGCCCAAGGCAAGGGATACGAAGGTTCCGTCAGTCAGCCACGAGTGGTCAGCCACTAGGGCAGTTTCAACTTTCTGAACAGGCTCAGAGCAGCGACCGTCTCCCTCACGTCAAGTTCCGTGGGGTGGAAGTCCGAAGGAGCGGGAAGCTCAACCTCGAAGTCGTAGGCAGGGCTCAGCCCCTTCATCGCAGCTGAGATCCCCGGGATCCTTGAGATGATCCTCTGCGCTTCGGCCCCAAGAAGGAAGTCGAGAAACTTCTTGGCTGACGCGTTGTCCTCCGACCCCTTCAGGAGGCCTACAGAAGTAGTGGTAAACATCTGAGGCGCGTCGTCGATCTTGAGGAGGGACACAGGCGATCCAGATGTCTTCTCCCTGAAGTAAGCAAGAGAGTAGACTCCCAGGGCCAGTGCGTTGTCACCGTCCACCAGACCCTGTATCAGATGGTCTATGCAGTCGTAGCTCCTAACGGTCTTCGGGGCCGCCAACCCCTCGACGAACGCCCTCCACCTCCTTGCACCAACCCTCCTCCGCAGGAAGGCGAGGTACTGGACGCCGAGATTGCCCGCCCTGCTCGCGGTGAGAGATTGAGTTCCCAGTGGCCCTCCCATCCTTTCGGGTGTTATCTCCTGCAGAGAATCCGGCAAACCTGACCTGGGCTTCCTGGCCGAGTTGTACGCCATGCTCATGAAGGTCACGCCGATGGCAGACCACCTCGAGAGCTTGTCCTTGAACTCCTCCGGGTACTTCTCCGAGCCTGCGGGCCGAAACTCTGCGAGAAGCCCATCCTTGGCAAGGCCGAGGAGCATGTACTGAGGCATCAAGACGACGTCAGCCGTCTTGAGTCCGTGCTTCCTTTCGGAGTCTATTCTCTCACGGACCTGAAACGGATGGTCATCAAGGTAGACCGGGAACTCTTCGAGCTTGTTCCTCTTCCTGAACGCCCAAAGCAGCTCCGACAGCCCGGGCCTCAGGCCAAGGGAGCCGTAGACCACGACCCTTCTGGTGGGTCTCAAAACCGCACCGTGCTCCTAAGTCTTGTGCGCACCCGGGTCATGTTAGCTGCAAGGAGCGTTCTTGCGGATAAGTCTTATACATGAGAGAGGGGCGCTGTCGCCGTTCCTCATGAAGATGTTCGTGGACGGCGCTTGGGTCGAGTCCGAGAGCGGGGAGAGCTTCGAAGTCTTCAACCCGGCGACCGGGAATCGAATCGACACCGTCCCTAAGGGGACCAGGGAGGACGTAAAGAGAGCGGCAGACGCGGCGGCCCGCTGCTACAGGAAGTGGTCCGAGACTCCCGCCATAGAAAGGTCTCGGGTGCTGTTCAGGGTCTCTCAGCTTGTGCGGGACCACGCTGACGGTCTCGCTGAGCTGCTTACTTCGGAACAGGGTAAGCCGCTCAACGAATCGAAGGGGGAGGTCAACTCGTTCGCAAACAGCTGCGAGTACTACGCTGGGTTGATCGGCCGTGAGCGGGGAGCTCACACCCCACTGTCGACGGGTGAGGGTTTTTTCATCGTCACCAGAAGGCCCATCGGAGTCGTGGGAGCCATACTGCCCTGGAACTTTCCCGTCTCCCTTCTAGGATGGAAGGCGGCTCCCGGGCTCGCGGCGGGGAACACGTTCGTCGTGAAGCCTGCTAGCACCACTCCATTGACCGACGTCAAACTCGTCTCGATTCTCGGCAAGGCCGGCCTGCCCGACGGAGCGGTCAACGTCGTGACGGGGCCTGGAGGTGTGGTGGGAGAGGAGATACTAGGGAACCCGAAGATAAACAAGATCGCCTTCACGGGCGAGACCGCCACGGGTAGAAGGGTCATGGAAGTCTCCGCGAGACTGATCAAGCGGGTGACCCTGGAGCTTGGAGGGTCTGACCCCATGATAGTCTGCGAGGACGCGGATATCGACCTCGCGGTTGAGGGTGCTGCTTGGGGGAGATTCAGGAACTGCGGACAATCGTGCACATCTGTGAAGAGGCTCTTCCTAGTCGACGCCATCGCCGACGCGTTCGTGAAGAAACTCGTTCGGAAGACCAAGACCATCAGGGTGGGGGACGGAGCCGACCCTCAGACGCACATGGGCCCAGTCCACACCGGAGCACAGAGAGAAAGGGTGGAGGAGATGGTCGAGGACGCGAAGGACAGAGGCGCCGAGGTCCTGACTGGTGGAAAGAGACCCAGGGGGAAGGAGCTGAAACGGGGTTACTTTTACGAGCCGACGCTGCTCTCCGGTGTCGACTACAAGGCCAAGATGGCGAGGGAGGAGTGCTTCGGCCCCGCACTCCCCATCTTCGTGGTCAAAGACCTGGAAGAGGCCATAGAGAGGGCCAACGACACGATCTACGGATTGGGCTCGTCAATCTGGACCAAGGACATCGAGAAGGCCTATGATGCGGCCGAGAAGATCCAGGCGGGCACGACTTGGGTCAACTCACCCCCGATCGCCAGAGCCGAGGTCCCCTTCGGCGGCTTCAAGCAGAGCGGTTTTGGGAGGGAGCTCGGCGTCGAAGGGTTGGAGCACTATTACGAGCCCAAGAGCATACAGGTCTACGAGTACGGCAAGGGAAAGAAGTGGAGCTTCCCGATATAGAAGCGTTCGGACGCAGTTCGGCCTCAACCGTATAGTACAGTTGCAAAGGGGAAACACGAGGGACACATTCGAAAGGCTCAGGAGGGAGCTCGTTTCTTGCAAGCGATGTCCCAGGCTCGTGGCCTTCAGGGAGTCCATCCCTCCCAGAGCCTCCTTCAGAGGACAGGAATACTGGAGGAAGCCTGTCCCAAGCTTTGGAGACCCTGACGCTTGGCTTCTCGTCCTCGGCCTGGCGCCCGCGGCACACGGGGGGAATAGGACTGGGAGGATATTCACCGGGGACCGGTCGGCCGCGTTCCTGATGAAGGTGATGTGGGAGGCTGGCCTCGCTAACAGGCCCACTTCGGTTAGCAGGGACGACGGGCTAGAGCTGCACGGGTGCTATGTTTCTGCAGTGTTGAAGTGCGTCCCTCCTGGGGACAGACCAACCCCGGAGGAACTTAGGAACTGCAGGCCCTTCCTACAGCGTGAAATCGACCTCCTCCCCAACCTCAGAGCGGTCGTAGCACTCGGACAACTCGCCTTCAAGGCCTATCTGGACGCGGCAAGGTTAAGGTGGCGCCACACCGGTAAGACTCCTGCGTTCGCGCACGGGGCGCGCTTCGTTTTCGACGAAGGTCCGAGACTATACGCCTCGTACCATCCCAGCCCAAGGAACACAAACACAGGGAAGCTGACTGAGAAGATGCTGCTTTCCGTCTTCGAAGAAGCGAGGAGCGACGATAGGAAGATTCAGAACCCGCAAACATCTAAATAGAGACCGCATCGCGTGCGGAGAGAAAATTGCCTCAGTACGCCAGGATCAAACTTACGAGCACCAACCTGCCGGAGCTGGAGAGGGTGGCGAACGACATCAGGGAGATCGCCGACAAGACGGGAGTCAAGGTCAGGGGGCCCCAGCCGCTGCCGACAAAGAGACTCAGGATCACAACACGGAAGGCTCCAACCGGGGAAGGGAGCCACACCTTCGACCACTGGCAGTTGCGGATTCATCGAAGGATACTAGACGTACAACCGGACGACCGAACGATGAGGCAGATAACGAAGCTGAGCATACCCGAAGACGTCAAGATAGAGCTCGTCCTTACCTCCTAGCCGTTCTCTATTCTGGCTGTTCTTTTCTAACCCAGCGTATCGTCCGATCTAGGCCCTGCTCGAGTGTCAGGTCATGGCTGTAGCCGAGAAGGGACTTGGCCTTGCTCATGTTTGGAAAGCTGACCTGCGGCTCCCTTTCGAGCTCCGTCCTGGGCGGCGCGAGCTTCAGCTCCGAGGACGAGGATGTAAGCCGCTTGATCGTCTCCGCGAATTCCCTTATCGTTAGAGGTCGCTCTCCCCCGAAGTTGAAGACCTGACCTACGGACCGGTCGTCGCGAAGAATCCGAAGCGCCAACTTGGCGAAGTTGATCGCGTGCGTCGGGGATGTCGTGTCCCTTCCTTCGTTGAAGAGAGTGAGGGGCTCGCCTCTAAGGCACGCGCGAATGAAACGGACGGTCGCGCGCGAAGGCTGGTCGTGCTCTCCGAAGAGCAGCCAGCTCCTTGTTATCGACACGGGTAGAGACTTCGTCTTGTGGTAGCTCATCGTGAGGTTCTCGCAGATCACCTTGGAGTAGTCATAGGGGACACGAGGGTCGAAGGGAGCGCCCTCCTCTACGGGGTTGGTCTTCGGAGCCCCGAAGACGTTCGCTGAGGAAGAGAGAAGGAACCTGCCCACCCCCTTCCTTGCGCTCATCTCCAGCATGTTCAACGTGCCCACACAGTTCACATCAAAGCACAGCTTGGGATCCTCTACCGTCTTCCTGATCTCCGTGATCGCGGCCAAGTGGACCACGGCGTCAAAATCCAGGTGGGCAAGTTTACCGAAGACGAAGTCTCTGTCCAAAAGGTCGCCGCTCACCTCCCAACCGTTCAGGTCGGTTGGCACGACTTGAGCGCCGTTCTGCTCGAAGTAGGAGGAGAGGTTTCTGCCGACCATCCCGGAGGCGCCCGTCAGCAGGACCTTCATCTTCTCTCGCCGCGAAACGCCGGACCGTATTTAAGGAGCGAGCAGTGCGACGTATCTGTCCACCAATTCAGGCTCGACAACGCCGTAACCCATCATTTCGGTCCCATCTCGCAGGGTCATCGGGATCCGCGCGACGTAGAACGGGATTTCGAATCGCTCAATCTTCTCTCTCTCCTCCGTCCCGTAAACCTTCTCCACCTTCCCAGAAACGACCTTGAAGAATGAGACAACACTGACGGTCCTCTCGCCAATGCCACCCCCTCGCCCGCCAGCCGCCAGGGAACCTTGGACCATGCAGAGCACGAAGATGCGGTTGTCTTTTGAGATGTCCTTCAGGTCAACGTCGCGGTCCGAGACCACTATTGCCCTCCGGTTTCCGGAGAGGAAGTCGGCAAGTTCATCCAGTGGTTCCAAGACAGCTGACTAGGCCCTCGAACTGATAAAAGCCTTCGAGCCTTAGTCCGAACCGCTATGGGTAACTCCAGACATGACGAACTCCTTCGCGACGGCCACAGCGTCGGGGGTTAGCAGAAGGCCCGGGGCCGGACTGACCAGCCTCTCGAACTCTACGTAGGAGAAGGTCTCAACCTCAACGCCATCGGGTGACGCTGGACCAGAGTGCCTGCCTTCGAAGATGCCGACGTACTCCCATTCGGTCAGGCCCCCTCGGCTCAATCTGGCGTCCAGGAACTTGGAGACGAAGCCAAGCTCGCACGTGATTCCTGCCTCTTCCCTCAGCTCCCTCTCAGCCGCCTCAGCATAGGTCTCTCCCGACCTGACGTGACCCGTAGCCGAAAGCGTCCAGAACCCAGGATACCACGCCTTGTCCTTGCTCCTCTTCTGTATCAGCACTCTGCCCGCCTTGTCGAAGACAAGGACCGCGACCGCCCTGTGGAGAAGCCCGAGCTCGAGACACTCTCTCAGAGGCCTTGTACCAACCTTCACGTCTTCCTCGTCGACAACGTCGACGAGCTCCGAGGAGACGGCGGGCAAGCGGCTCAGCCGAGTCCGATGCAGTCGGCTAGTGCTTCAGCCTCTTCTGGGGAGGAGATGACCTGAACCTGGAGCTCCACGGCCTTCCTGGTCACGGCGCGCATCTCTTCGGAGAGTTCGTTCGAGTTCGCGTTGAACGAGAGGAGAAAAGCGACCTTTCCCTCCGAGATCAGGTTCAACATACCGGAGAGGCTCGTGACCTGCACCGTCCCTCCAGATGAGAGCTCAGCGCCCTCGGCCGCGACTATAGCAACTCCCTCGCGTCTGAACTTCTCCAGCACCGGTGCCACCCTCTTCTTTTCCCCGGGCATCGACGGAAGCAGTATTCCGAGGTCGCCCTTCCTCGGAATCCGATGACCGGACGCCACGAACGCGTCCCTAAGAGCTTCTACGAACGTTGGTCCATAGCATGCGACCTCTCCCGTTGACCGCATCTCCACGCCGACTCTAGGCTCGGCGCCGTCTATCTGCATGAAGGAAAACTGGGGGGTCTTCACCATGTACCCCTTGGGGATGGGCACGTCGTCGGTCCGTTCCAGCTTCTGTCCCATCACGACGGGGGCGACCAGCTCAATCAGGTTGAAGCCCGTCGCCTTCGACACGAAGGGAAGAGAACGCGACGCCCTCAGGTTGCACTCGATCACGTAAACGTCGTCTCCCCGCACTATGTACTGGATGTTGAGCGGGCCCCTCGCCTCGACCCCCCTCGCGATCCTTCTCGTGTAGGAACGTATCTTCTGCTCCGCTTCTCCGCTGATGGAGAAGGTCGGTATCGACATGATGGCGTCGCCCGAGTGCACCCCTGCCCGCTGGACGTGCTCGAGGACCGCCCCGATGACCGTGTTCTCGCCGTCCGAGACGGCATCCACCTCCACCTCCTTAGCGTCATCCAGGAATTTGCTCACAGTCACGGAGTACTCCGGGCTGATGTCTGTCGCACGCTGCAGGTAGTTCGCGAGCTCGCCCTCGTTCCAGACCACTCGCATGGCTGAGCCGCTTAGGACGTGCGAAGGCCTGACGACGACGGGGTATCCGATTCTATCGCAGAAGGTCTTCGCCGACTCGACGTCGGGAAAGCTTCCCCACTCGGGCTGAGGGATCCCCAGGCGGTCAAGCATCGACGAGAAGGACTTGCGGTCTTCGGCGAGCTCGATCGACTCCGATGAGGTGCCCAGGACTTTGGCTCCCCTTGCGGCGAGTCTCGCCGCCAGGTCGTTCGGAACCTGTCCTCCCACGCAGAGGACGATGCCCCTTGGCTTCTCCTTCTCGTAGATCTCCATTATCCTCTCAACCGAGAGCTCTTCGAAGTAGAGCCTGTCGCTCATGTCAAAGTCGGTGGAGACGGTCTCCGGATTGCAGTTGACTACGATCGCCTCCTCGATGCCCTGCTTCTTCAGAGCCCACGCCATCTGCATGGTCCCCCAGTCGAACTCCACAGAGCTCCCTATCCTGTAGGGTCCGGCTCCGAGGATCAGCGCCTTCGACCGGTGGCTGGGCTTCGCCTCCTCCACATCGGCGTCGTATGTCATGTAGAGATAGTTCGTCCGCGCGGGCCACTCGGCCGCCAGAGTGTCTATCTGCTTGGTGACGGGCTTCACGTGCGCCTTCTCCCTGATCGACCTGACAGCTTCGCCGCTTGCACCTATCAGCAGGCCTATCTGCGAGTCGGAGAAACCGAGCATCTTCGCGGCAGAGAGCACAGCCGGGGAGTCTCGAAGACTCTCCTCGTTCATCCCCTTCAATACCCTCCGCATCTTGACTATGTTGGCCAGCTTGGCGACGAACCACGGGTCGATCTCGCCCAGCTTCGCAACCCGCTCCTCGGGGACTCCGGCGTCCAGCGCCTTCATGAGGTCAACCATGATCGTGTCGGTAGGGACCGCGACGCGGCCCATGATGACCTCTGCCGGCTCGGGTCTGTCGAGCTCAGCGCTCCAGTACGGCCTGCTGTCGAGCATCCTCATGGCCTTCTGGAAGGCCTCTTCGAAGACGCGGCCAATCGACATCACTTCTCCGATAGACTTCATCGACGTCCCGATCGTCCTCGTCGCGCCGTCGAACTTTGTCGTATCCCATCTCGGCATCTTCAGGACGACGTAGTCCAGCGATGGTTCGAAGAGTGCTGTCGTCACGCCCGAGACCCTGTTCTTCAGCTCGGTCAGGCTGTAGCCGAGAGCGAGCTTGGTCGCAACGTAGGCGAGCGGGTACCCTGTCGCCTTGGATGCCAGCGCGGATGACCTCGACATCCTGGCGTTGATCTCTATGACGTGGAACTTCTCAGAGCGCGTGTCGAGGGCGAACTGGACGTTGCACTCGCCG
This sequence comes from Nitrososphaerales archaeon, assembly GCA_035622335.1. Lineage (GTDB taxonomy): Archaea > Thermoproteota > Nitrososphaeria > Nitrososphaerales > Gagatemarchaeaceae > DATJAJ01. Next base: position 60,123 of record DASPVO010000001.1, on the reverse strand, counting down.
ATGATTTCCGACTTCCTGGCGGCCGCGATCGCCGCGCTCCTCAGGATGTGGTACTCCCTGTTCGAGATCGTCTGCGAAGGAGCTATCACGATGTTGTCTCCCGTGTGCACCCGCATCCCGAGTAGGTTCTCCATGTTGCAGACGACTATGGAATTGTCCTTGGTGTCCCGCATCACTTCGTACTCGATCTGCTTCCATCCGCCTACGTACTCCTCGACCAGAACCTGGTGCGCGATGCTACTGTTGAGCCCCTTCTCGACTATCCTCTTGAGCTCCTCGTCGTTCCTCGCGACGCCTCCTCCCTTCCCGCCGAGGGTGTATGCCACGCGGAGAATAACGGGGAAGCCTATCTGGTCGACGAAGCTCTTCGCGTCCTCATACGAGTAAGCCGCGGCGCTACGGGGGACCGACAGACCCGTCTCGATCATCGCCTGCTTGAAGAGCGCCCTGTCCTCGGTGACCTGGATCCCCCTTATCGGCGTCCCCAGCACCCTTGTCCCATACCTCTCGAAGACGCTTTTCTCGGCCAGCTTGATGCCGCAGTTCAGCGCGGTCTGGCCACCGAAGCCGAGCATCACGGCGTCGGGCCTCTCTCTTGCGATTATCCTCTCCACGTACTCTGGCGTCACCGGTAGAAAGTGTATCCTGTCGGCGAACTGCTCGCTCGTCTGGATGGTCGCTATGTTCGGGTTGACGAGTATGGACTTGATACCCTCCTCCCTGAGAGCCTTCAGGCACTGACTGCCGGAGTAGTCGAATTGGCGGCTGGTTCTACCAGCTCTCGCCGGCTTCTCCGACCTTGATGGCGCCGCTGCCGAGGACCAGGACGCTTTCTATGTCCTCAAGCTTCGAATCGCCTCACCCTTGACTCTACCCGTCCATTCTTGGATAGCGCTATCGAACCTGCTGAAGACGAACGTCGTGTCGTAGGGGCCCGGCGAAGCTTCAGGATGGAACTGGACCGCTATGCAGGGTCGGTTCTTGTGCTCCACCCCCTCCACCGTCAAGTCGTCGGAGTTGATGAACCAGGCCGTTAGGTCAGTCTCCTTCAGTGACTTGTGGTCCAGCGAGTAGCCGTGATTCTGGCTCGTGACGTACCCCCGCCCAGTGGTCAGGTCGACGCACGGCTTGTTCTGTCCTCTGTGGCCGTACTTCAGCTTGAATGTGGTGGCTCCTTGCGATATGCCGACAATCTGTTCGCCCAAGCAGATTCCGAGCATCGGTATCTCCCCCTCTATGAGTCGCGCGGCCGTCTTGACCGTGTCCTTGCAGAGCGCTGGGTCTCCTGGGCCGTTGCTGACCACCACGCCCACCGGGTCGTAAGACATCACCTTAGAGTAAGACGAGTTGAAGGGGAGCCTGACGACCCTGTATCCCCTCTCCAAGAGGTTTCTGACTATCCCCAGCTTGGCACCGCAGTCGATGAGCACTACTGAGGCATCCCCGTCACCATAGACGAGGGGGCTCTTTGTCGAGGCCCCGTCCACGAGCTTCATGGAATCATAGCTCTCGGCCTTCGAGAGCAGGGTCTGGAGGCTCGTGTAGTCTTGGTCCTCCGTGGAGATGACACCCATCATGACGCCGAACTGGCGTATCTTCGTGACGAGGGCTCGGGTGTCGACCGAAGCTATGCCAGGCACTCCCTCGGAGGCCATCCACTGGCTGAGCGTGCGGGCTGAGGCCCAGTGGCTCGGATAGGCGCAGGCTTCCTGGACCGCTATGCCTCGCGGCTGTATCGATTCTGACTCCATCTGGAGAGGCAGACCGTAGCTGTCCCTGGCACCTTTCGCGGGGACCCCGTAGTTCCCGATTAGTGGGTACGTGAAAGCTAGAATCTGTCCAGCGTACGATGGGTCGGTCATGGACTCGAGGTATCCGACCATCCCCGTGTTGAAGACCACTTCTCCGACCCTTGTCGACTCTGCGCCGAAAGCGACTCCTGTGAAATGACTCCCGTCTTGCAGAAGCAGTCTGGCAGTCCTAGGATTGCTAGACACTTAGTTATCTACTAAGAAATTGTCAGTCGAGGAGAACCCGATTTAAAGATAGCGGGCAGATTTGAAACTCTTCAACGCCGTGGCGATTCGCGACGGACCGGGACTCGGAAGTCCGAGCGTCGGACGAACTCGTTCCCAGGATTCTCGATATCGTTAGTCAATAAATACGCGCTGGCCGATTCCTGTTCCATGATCCCCTTGAAGAGCGGGTGCTGGCCCGACTGCTCGGGTGGAGATTGCGTCCAGCTGACCGTCCGAGAGTCCGAGGTCTGCAACGCGATCTGCGCATCGGGCGGCACGGTCACCTTTGCTAGCCTGAAGTCATCCACCCAGCTCCACCAAGAGATCCTTTCGAGGATACTCCGTCGTCTCGTGCTTCACGGTCTCGCGAGAAGGACCGACCGGGGCTACTCCTGCGGATGCGGTCAATAAGTAACTGCGGCGCCTAGCACCGGCCTGGGGGGTGAGTCAGACGGAGAAGGAGTGCTGCTGTTGCTGCTGCGCCTGCGGCTGCCAGTCGATGACGACCGCTTCAAGCCGCAGCGCTGTTGGTCGCAAGCGTTAAGTCTGGTGGGAAAGGGCGTGACCTGAGTGACCAAAGAAGTCAGGGACTACGCCATAGTTCTTGCGATCGACGACAAAGAGAGGGCGAGGGCGGTAGCCCTTGCCTCGGAGGTCGGTCCGCTGGTCGACGCGATAAAGCTGGGCGTGCCCACTCTGATCACCAACGGAGTCTCCATTGTCAGGGACTTGAAGTCAGTCTATCAAGGGCCTTTGATCGCAGACCTGAAGGTCGCGGACATCGGATTCAAGGCATCGGGCGCAAAGGAGTGGTCAGGGACCAACAGATCCATAGTTGAAGCGGCCGTCTCAGGGGGTGTCGACTACGTGATCTGCCACACCATCGTGGGGACGACCAGCATTCAGGAGTGCGTTGACACGGCTCACGCCATGGGCGGCAGGGTTCTGACTCTCCCGAACATGACGCAAACAAGCGCCGGACTCTTCTTCGACAACGCCCTCGACGAAGAGGGTGAGGCACGGCTGTCGAAGCTTGGTTTCAGCGGTGTGGTGACCCGAGTCCAGAAGCTCAGGAAAAAGAAGCTGACCGAGGCCGGATGGCGGAGCAGGAAGGTGAGCGTCTCAGACCTAATCCTCCTACTGGGAGAGGAGATTGGGGTGGACGGTTACGTGGCGCCAGCGAACAAGCCAGAGGTGATGAAGGACTACCGCAGAATAACTCTCCGTAGAATATTCGCAACCGGCGTGGCGAGGCAGGGGGGCAAGTTGGGAGACGTCTACTCGATACTGGGAAGGAACTCAGCGGCCATCGTGGGGCACGAGATCACAGCGAGCGCCGATCCCGTGGTCGCTTGCAGACGCCTGATCGGCGAGCGTGAGACAGCCATGGCCGGTGGTAAGCCCTGAAGAACGAGGGGCTCGCCCGGTCTCTGCAACGCGCGGGAGCGCTCAAGTTCAGTGACGAGAAACCCTTCGTCCTCGCTTCTCGAAAGATCTCGCCGGTATACATCGACGTCAGACAGCTGACTTCACACCCCGAGGGGTGGAAGGAGGCGGTCGATGGGCTCGTCGAGCTCGCGGGCGATGTTGAGGGCAGCTTCATTTCGGGGGGAGAACTCGGAGACCTGTTCTTCTCGGTGCCTGTCGCCATCGCACTTGGAAAGCCGCACCTGACCGTAAGAAAGACCCCAAAGGGGTATGGGGCTGGAGGGAGGCTGATTGGACCGTCGCCAAATGGTCGGCGATTTGTGCACATCGCAGACCTAATCACAAACGGGGCGAGCGCGATGGAGTGGGTTGAAGCCATATCGGAGGCGGGCGGAACGGTGGAGAGATACCTGGTCGTGGTGGACAGAGACCAGGGAGGAAGGGCAGCGCTCAAGTCCAAGGGAATAGAATTGGGATCTCTGCTAACTCTTGACGAGCGTTTGCTGGAGCTCGCTGCAGAACAGGGCTCAATCAGTGGAGAGGCGAAGTCAAGCATCGCGGAGTACCTCGATGATCCCGAGGAGTGGTCCCGAGACTTCCTGAGAAGAAATCCCTCCTTCATAACAGAGAGGGTCCAGAGTTCCGGAGGCAGGATCTCACTCTCCGAGGGGATTGACATTCTCAGGCTCGGCTACCCGGAGCTCGTCCCTGAGTTCCGTAGGCTCTTGATTGGAAGGTTTGCCGAGATCGGTGTCGACCCTGGCTCCGCGACTAAGGCCATAGAAGGTCTCTGAAGGACGTACGGATTGGTGGTGGACAGACAGACTTATAATCGAAGAGCATTCAGCGAAAGGGCGGGTTTTCGATAAAGACCGCGAGCTCAAGCAGGCAGGAACGCGCCGTTCCCCTGTACGACATCTCTCTGGATTTTTGGAAGAACTTCGATTCCGGCCCGCGTCAGCTGACCGAGCCTGAGAAACAACAGCTTAGCGCTCTGTCGAGGGAAGTCAGAGAATTGGAGGCGAGCGGCTTGAGCATATCCGTTGAGCTCTTCGGCAAGAGGGTCCTCAGTCCCGTTGGGCTGGCATCAGGACCTGCTCCGAACCTGGCATGGCTCTCACTCTTTCAGGACCTCGGCTACGACATCCTGACCTTCAAGACGATGCGAGACAGAGGCTGGAAGGGACACGGGATGCCCAACATTCTCAACGTCAGGGGAGACTTCGAAAGCGGGTTCGTCACATCGCAGGAGTTCACCGGTTCGATAACAAACTCGCTCGGCATGCCTACACCGGAACCGGAGGTGTGGTTCCATGACGCGAGTGAGCTAGCCAAGCGCGCGGCCGACAGATACTTCGTGATGAGCGTCACGGCGACCCTCCAGTCAGGGAGCGGGGAGGAGGACATGCTGGAGCAGTTCTCTGACCTGTCGGGTCGAGCGAGGCGCACGGGGGCCGATGCCGTCGAGCTCAACCTCTCGTGCCCCAACGTGACGGCGGGCGAGGGCGGATACACCTTCGCGGACGCGAAACTGAGCGGAAGGGTGGTCGACTCCGTGAGGTCGGAGGTGGGCAGCGGCTTTCCGATCTTCGTGAAGGCGGGATACCTGGAAGACTATGGGCCCCTCGTGGATGAGACCTACGACGACAGGACTGGATACGTCGCCATAAACTCCATCTCAGCGCCGGTGAAGGGAGCCCACGGCGAGCTCGTCTTCGCCGACAGGGGCGGACGGGCCGGGATCTGCGGGGAGGCCATCAGAGGGTACTCGAGGAAGGCTGTCTCCCGATTGGCGTCGCAGAGAAAGGGCGGGCGAGAGCTGACGATAGTGGGGCTCGGAGGCGTCCTTGGGCCCGATCATGCCGTGGAGCTGTTGGAGTCGGGGGCGAACGCCGTTGAATCTGCCACCGGGGCGATTGCCGACCCGCTACTGGCTGTGAAGACGAAGCTGAGGCTGCTCGAGAGGGAGGCTGATTCGGAGCGATGACGAAGGGGTCAGACTTCTCAGGGAGGGACGTCATTAGCATGAGAGACTTCTCTCGCGAGGAGCTCGATTTCATCTTCGATTCCACCAGGGATGTCGAGCTCCGTGGACCACAGAAGTCCTTGGACGGGAAGCTTATCGCGATACTGTTCTTCGAGCCCTCCACCCGGACGCACTCGACGTTCGAGATTGCCGCCAGCGCGCTCCGATGCAGGACCACGGGCTTCTCCTCTCCCGAAAAGTCATCGACGGCGAAGGGGGAGACCCTCCACGACACGATCGCGATGTACGATGCATACAAGGTCGATTGCATCGTGATGAGGCACAGCATGATGGGCGCAGCAAGGTATGCCTCCGAGATCTCGAAGTCCCCCGTGGTCAGCGGGGGAGATGGAAGCAGGGAGCATCCCACTCAGGCTATGGTTGACATGTACACCATCAGGAAGCTGTTCGGGAAGATAGACGGGCTGAGGATCGGCATACTGGGCGACCTAAAGTATGGGAGGACGGCTTCCTCGCTGAGCTACGGTCTGGCGAACTACGACGTGGAGGTCACCTTCGTTGCACCGGAAGCCCTCAATCTTAGGCGCGAAATAGAGCACTACCTTAGACAGAGGAATGTGAGGGTCAGGAAGTCTGAGAACATACGAGACGTGATAGGCGACCTAGACGTGCTCTACGTAACCCGCATCCAGAAGGAGAGGATACCAGACCCAACAGAGTACGAGAGGGTGAAGGGGCTCTACCAGGTCGACCTTGCGCTCTTGAAGGAGGGAAAGGAGGGCCTCAAGGTGATGCATCCGCTCCCGAGGGTGGACGAGCTCTCGACAGACGTGGACGGGACCCCCTATCAGCAGTACTTCGTTCAGGCCGCCGCGGGCGTACCCCTCAGGACCGCACTGTTAGGATTGGTGCTGGGATAGATGGAAGAGCCACAGGAGAACCTGATGGTGAGGAAGATCGAGGACGGGACGGTAGTGGACCACCTTCCCGCGTGGAGCTCCGAGCTGGCTTTGAAGGTCCTGAGGCTCGACGCTGTCGCGAAGTCGAAGCCCGAGGTCTCCGTGGCGACTCTGCAGAACGTCGCGAGCAAGAGGCTCGGGAAGAAGGACCTCATCAAGGTCGACAGCTGGCGAGTTGGCGAAAGGGACGCGGACATACTCTGCCTCATCTTCCCCACCGCGACCATCAACCTGGTCAGCCGTTGGAAGGTCTCAAAGTACGAGCCCCGAGTTCCCGACTCGATCGAGGGCAGGGTCAGATGCCCAGAGCTGCTCTGCATCTCGAACGCAGAGAGGGAGCCGCTGCAGTCCAAGTTCAAGACACTGAAGGGCGAGAGGCTCCTCCAGTGCGTCTATTGCGACACTCAACTGGAGTTCGACAGAATCCCAGAGCACGTGAAGGGCTAGGCCGCGATGGAGCACGACCTCATCGTGGAGGGGCTGGCCGCGACTCCATCCGGAGTCGAACCCCTGCAGATAGGAATAACGGACGGTAAGATCGCAGAACTGAAGAGGAGCGGACTCAAGGCGGGAAGGCGCCTTCGCGACGAGCGTTGCGTCATCTTTCCTGGCTTCATTGACGTTCACGTCCACCTCAGAGAACCGGGGTGGGAGCACAAGGAGGACTTCCTCACCGGGACGATGGCGGCGGTGCATGGAGGAGTCACAACACTCTTCGACATGCCGAACAATCCCGAACCGGCCGACTCCCGGGAGGCTCTGGCGAGGAAGGCGGAACTGTCGAAGGGGAAAGTGGCAGACGTGATGTTCTTCGGCGGGGTGAGGCGAGACAGGCTCAGCGCCATCCCTACCGTCAAGGAATTGGTCGTGGGTTACAAGATATTCATGTCGCAGACGACGGGTAGCGCTCCATTCCCTCTGTCGAAGCTCCGAGAAGCCCTCGAAGTCATCGGGTCGACCTCGAAGCCGGCCAGCGTTCACGCGGAAGACCAGTCGGTCATCGATGCCGCGTCGAGTGAGGTCAAGGCGAGCTCTGCGCCTGACCGGTACGCGGACGCCAGGCCTCCGGAGGCAGAGGTTGGCGCTGTTCGCGAGCTTCTCTCCGTGCTGACGAGATGCTCCGCTGACGTCAGGGTGAACGTCTGTCACGTCTCCACTTCTTCTGCGCTAAACCTGATCCGAGGAGCGAGGCGCTCTGGTGCGAACGTCGTCTGCGAAGCGACGCTGCACCACCTCTTCTTCACTCGAAGGGACATGCTGAGAAGTCCGATGCTAAGGACGAACCCGCCTCTGCGCACGGATGGCGACAGACGGGCGTTGCTCGAGGGGCTGGCCGGTGGCTCTGTCGACTTTCTCGTCTCGGACCACGCTCCCCACACGAGGGAAGAGAAGCTCTCGTCCGGAGCAGCCGGCGTGCCCGGGCTGGACAACTACGGAAACATCGTCTCCTGGCTGATCAAGAAGAGAGGGCTGAGTCCCTCAACGGTGTCGATGGTGACGTCTGCCAACCAGGCCAGGTTCTTCCGGCTGCACGACAGGGGCTCCATCACGGTCGGAGCCAGGGCCGACCTTGCTGTCTTGGACCTAGACTCCCCAGAGACGGCGAGCGCGGACTCGGTTCGAAGCAAGTGCGGCTGGTCTCCATATGAAGGGAAGAGATTCCCCGGGCGGGTGAAGTGGACGGTAAGCGCTGGTAGAGTCGTCTACGAGGACGGGGTCGCAGGCTGAGCGGGAGTCGTAGCTCTCGACCTCGCCTTTGGCTTCCCGGCGGCGTATACCACGACCATCGCCACCATGCCGAGGAGGACCAGCGCTATCGCATACTGCGGCCTGATCACGAAGACGACTGAGAAGAGCGCGAGGATGACTCCCCATCCGACCATGTACAGGCGGTCCCGCTCTTGCGCAAAGGCGAACGCCGACACGAATGTCCAGACTCCTACGAGTAGGACGATGGAGAAGAGCGCGAACCTCAGAGTGAGCACGGAGAAGAAGAGCAGAGCGAGCGGCAGAAGTATCGCGACAAGGACACCGACACCCCAACCACCGCGCAACACCTAGTTCGAGGGCCGAGTCGGTCGCGAATATTTAAGCGGATGGAACAGCGATTGCTTTAGGCTCGGGGAATCTTCCCACCGTCTTCTCGTATGCGTTCGCGATGGCGAGCAGACCCGACTCGTCATACGGACGCGCCATCAGCTGGGCTCCGACGGGGAGACCTTCCGAATGCCCTACGGGGATGGACAGCGCAGGGAAACCCACGAGACTGGCGGGAAGAGTCATCTCAACGAGCGCTGTGTAGACATCGACCCCCTTACCCAAGATTTCCACACTCTCCTGACCGATGCGCGGCGCGACGACGGAGGTCGTCGGCGTAGCGAGAAAGTCTGCTTCGCCCATGGATTCGATGAGCCTCTGGCGCAGCTCAGGCCTCCTGTTCTGCGCGTTCACGTAGTCGACCGCGAGGATCCTCCTGCCGTCCTCGAGCTTTTCCCTCACGTCCCTTCCGTACATTTCGGGATGCTCGGCCAACCACTTCTGATGGAAGGCGGATGCCTCCGCCCGCCTAATCGGGAAGAAGACTTGGGCCGCCTCCTCGAAGGCTTCGACTTCAAGGTCCACCACGTCGCAGCCCAATCTGGATAGGTCTGACAGGTAACTTTCAAAGGTGCTCATCACTCCTCCAGTGACCCTGCCTTCGATGAAACGACGGGGTACGCCGACCTTCTTCTCTCCGAGCCTGTCAACATCTTCCAGATAGTTCGGCACGCCGATATCGGCGGTGGTCATGTCGCCTTGTTCCGGCCCTGCGAGGGCCTGGAGCATTACAGCGGCATCCCAAGTGCACCCCGTAAGAGTGCCCACTGTGTCGAAGGACGATGAGAGCGGGACGACGCCGACCCTGCTGATCCTCCCGTAGGTCGGCTTGAGCCCAACGACGCCGCAGAGCGACGCGGGTATTCTTACCGACCCCGCGGTGTCGGTGCCGACGGCAGCCACCGACATACCAGCTGAGACGGATGCCGCTGAACCTCCGCTTGAACCCCCCGGTATTCTGTCGAGGTCCCAGGGATTCCTGGTCGCGCCGTAGTGGGGGTTGACGTTCGTTACGCCGCAAGCGAACTCGTGGAGGTTCGTCGTGCCCAAGATCACGGCTCCCTGGGACTTCAGCCTCCTTGCGACCGGCGAGTCATATGGGGCCAGGTTGGACTCCAGTATCTTAGAGCCCGCCGTGCATCTCACTCCCTTGATGTACACGATGTCCTTGACGGCAAGAGGAATCCCTTGAAGGAATCCGATGCTCTTGCCCTCTTTGAACAGGGTTTCGGCGATCTCGGCTTCAGCGAGCGCAGACTCCTTGAGAATCGTGATGTAACAGTCAATCGCAGGGTTGAGCTTCTCGACCTTTGCGAGCAGATCCTCGGTTACCTTGACGGGCGATTGCCGCCCCTCGGCATATGAGGCGGAGAGATCGCGTATCGTCGTCAAGTCGAGCCCTGCGAGCAGTCCAGGATGATTTGAATTTTCGCGACAAAGGCTAATAGTCGAGTTACTCGTTCTGTCCCTCTTGGTTTCGCCTGTCGAGGAGTACTCTACGGTCGAAGCCGTGGTCAGAGAAGCTCTCACGGCCGCGGCCACAGACCCGGCGGTCGAGACTGTCCCCACAAGATCCTCCTGCGGAAGGGTCGCATCGGAGGATTTGCTGGCCGACGAGAACGTCCCGCCTCTCGGTTCGTCTCACATGGACGGGTTCGCATTCAGATACTCAGACCTCCTGCTGCCGAGAGGGCTGAGGGTGGTGGGAGAGCTCGGCCCAGGGCAGAGGTCTGGACATCGTCTAAAGGCTGGCGAGGCAGTAAGAGTCGCGACGGGCTCGCTGATTCCGGAGGGGGCCGACACGGTCGTGCCCTTGGAGCAGGCAGAGGTCACGGGAGAGAGGGTGAGCCCGCTGACCAAGCTAGAGCGGGGGCAGTTCGTCTACGAAGCCGGTGAGGACCTGAGGAAGGGAGACCTGGTCATTCAAAAGGGTGCGCGAGTCAGACCACAAGACCTCGGTCTGCTCATCGCCATGGGGGTCCCGAGACTGGCAGTCTTCGTTAAGCCTCGGGTGACGCTGATTGCGACGGGCGACGAGCTTACGAACTCGATCGATGCCAGGGGAGGAAGGGTGAGGAACAGCCACGTTCCTCTGTTCGCGCGGCTGATAGAGCAGGTCGGGTGCGAGCCTGTCGACGGCGGGATAGTTCCTGACGACCCCAGACGGATGACTGCTTCCCTTCGCAAGGCCCTGGGAAGCTCTGACTTGGTCTTGACGATGGGTGGGACGTCTGTGGGCAAACGGGACGTCGTGGGAGACTCAGTCGCCCGCCTCGGGCCGGAAGTCGTGTTCCATGGGATCAGGATGGACAGAGGGAGAGTGGCAGGACTGGCCGTCGTGGGCGGCAAGCCCGTCGTGATGATGCCCGGACCCATCCAGGGTGCCATGAACGCCTTCCTGCTTCTGGCGATGCCCTTCGTCAGAAAGTTGTCGGGACAGTCCAACGTCGGTCTCGCACTACCCGCGCGCTTGAGCCATGGGTGGGAGGCGCGCAAGAGGTTCCCTAACTTCACCAAGGTCATCTACGTCAGTCTGAGAGCGACAGACAGAGAGTTGGTCGCAAAGCCCATGTTAGCAGAGACCGAATCCATGACGCTGCTCTCCCGGGCGAACGCTTTCGTGATCGTCCCCGAGGAGGTGACCGCTATGGCGGCGGGAGAAATGGTGACAGCGCTAATGCTGCCCGGATTCTCCTTCTAGACGTTGGGCCAGACGAGCGCGTGCCGCTTCGAGGTCTCCAGGCGTGTCCACGTCGACGAGTATGCCGTCGTCCTGGACATCGAGCTCGAGGACCAGTCCCTCGTTCGCAGTTATCACTTGCTTTGCTCCGACGTCGCCGGAGACAGCGAGAATCTGCGGGAAGAGAGCCCTGTCGAAGAGAACGGGATTTCCCCTCTTCCCCGAGAAGACGGGCACAACTATCTTCGCGCCTAGCCCTTGGTGAGCCGAGACCATAGAGTCAATCGTTTCAGGACGGACCATGGGCTGGTCTCCCAGTCCTATCACAGCTGCCCCAGAGAGGCACTCTGCTAGGCCAAGCTTGAGTGAAGATGAAAGACCGTCCTGGGGGCGAGGATTGCGTACGACACTAAGACGGTCGTCTTGCTCAAAGAAACTGAAGTCCTCGGGAAGGACCAGTATCACGCGCTTCAGCTCAGAGCGTAGGTAGGGCTCCAAGGCCCACTCGAGCAGCGTCTTCCGCACTATGGTCAACCCCATCTTCACGGCGCCCATCCTCCTTGACAGGCCAGCGGCCAGGACGATCCCCTCCACCTCACTGTTAGATGTGGCCGGGCGCGTCATGTTCCCAGAACGCCCCCTTTGACCTGAACTCCCGACGCGACGACGCTTCTCTTCGTGAGCTAGACCTGAGCGACTTGCGCGGAAGAAGATTAAACGTTTCCGGGGTGCGGGGCGCCTGACCTTGGTCGCACCCGAGTAAGAATAAATATCGGAGAGAGCCCGTTTTGCTTGGTCTTGAAACAGAGCGAATTCGCACAGGTCTTGGCGAGCCTCTCTGAGAAGAGGGACCCCTTCGCCGTCGCGACGGTGGTGAAGGTCGAGGGGTCGAGCGTGGGGAAGCCAGGTTTCAAGGTAGTCGTGTCCCAGGATGGCCGCATCGTCTACGGCTCGCTCGGTGGGGTCTGCCCTGATTCGGCGATCATAGGGGTCGCCCAAAAGACCATGGCAACGGGGATCCCGAAGACAGTCAAGGTCTTCCTCGAGGACGTTGAGGACGCGGTAGAAGGGGTGGTCAAGTCGCAGAGTGACGACGAAATCCACGTCGAAATCAACTGCGGAGGCAGCATGGAGATCTACATCGAGCCCTACCTGGCGCAGCAGAGACTCTTGGTGATCGGTCAGGGAGGAAGGGACGAAGTCGAGGACGCGCTCGTCAAGCTCGGGATGATGATGGACTTCGAGGTCACAGTAATAGACCACAATCCGGTGCTCAGCGAGCAGCCGGACCAGCTCATCAAGGACCTTGACTTTGACCTAACGAAGTTCGAAATCTATGACACGGACTCGGTCGTCGTGCTCACGAAGGGGGCGAAGGATGTAGAGACTCTGGCTGCGATATCGAGGTCCAGTCCCAGGTACGTGGGAATGATGGCGAGCAGGCAGAGGGCGAGCGAAGACCTTCACGAGCTCAAGAGACAGGGAGTAGACCAGAAGTTCATCGATTCCATAAGGACTCCCGTGGGGGTCGACCTTGGAGCGCTCACGCCCTCCGAGATAGCGCTGAGCATCATAGCCGAGGTCGTGGCGTTAAAGCATGGCAAGCAGCTGCCGTCGAAGAGTCTGGAGAGGAAGCCAGAGGCCGCTAGCCTGAGAAGATAACCTCTATTCTATCGGCGAGCCCTCGACCCAACGTCCTCTTCCCTTCGAACCCACTTCGCGTTTCCAGAGTGGAAGGCTTCTCTTTATCGCCTCTATCGCAAAGCGGGAGGCTTCGAACGCTTCCGCCCGATGCTCGGCGGACACCGCGACGACCACGCTCACCTCCCCCACCGAGAGGATGCCCTCCCTGTGAGCCATCTCGACCTTCCTGACCCTCCACCTCTCCCGTACCACCCTCTCGATCTCTCTCATCCTCCTTTCGGCCATGGCCCTGTAGACCTGGTACTCAAGGGCCGAGACCCTGCCCTTCTTTCCCTTGTTCCTGACCGTTCCGAAGAAGACGACAGTCCCGCCCGCAGCGTTGTCACGAACGTGGGAGATTGTGTGAGAGAGGTCGAGAGGTTTCTTGGAGATCATCTTCTTCACATCGCTCAGCCTCCGGCCACGGGAGGGAGTAGCGCCAGCTCGTCCCCGTCGTTCACCGGCGCGTCGCCATTGACGAGCTCCTGATTCAGAGCCAGCCTCAGTGTGCCCCTGACCTTCTTCAGCCCGGGATGCACTAACACGAGTTCGTCCATCAGCCCATCCACGGTCGACGCGCTCAGCCCTATGGTCTCCGTGCCACGGCCGACTTCGTCCCTGGCCTGGGCGAAGTACAGCACCCTGATTCTGCCGGCCACCACTAACCACCTATCGCGTTCATGTTGCGCGGCTTTGCCCATCCGTCCCTTATCCAGGGCATGTAACCAATCCCTTCCGGCTTCCTCTTGACCGCTTCGACGATGAACGCCTTGAGTTCCTTCTCGCCTCCGTGGAGATGAGGTCTGAGGTCGTGGTACTCCGTGTCGAACAGGCACGTGAGGAGCTTGCCGTCTGCGGTCAGTCTGATTCTGTCGCAGTCGTCGCAGAACGGCTCGCTCATGGGCGTTATCAGCCCGAAGTCGGACCCTCCGTCTACTCCCCACAACTTTGCGGTGCTGCCCACGCTCCTCCCCTTGTCGGTCAGCTTGAACCTGTTGGACACGGCATCAAGTATTTCCTTGCCCGTCATGAGGTTCGCCTGGCTCCATATCCCCAACCCGTCAAGAGGCATGAATTCTATGAAGCGGATCGACACACCCCTCGAGCGAGCGTAGTCCACTAGGTCGACCACCTCATCGTCGTTGTACCCCTTTATCGCGACCGAGTTGATCTTCACCGGATCAATTCCCACAGACAGAGCTGCTTCTATGCCCCGTAGTACTCTGGCGAGAGCGTCGACCCCCGAAATCGTCTTGAACCTCTCTCGCTTCAGGCTGTGAAGGCTGACGGTGACCCCTTCGAGCCCCGCCGACTTCAGAGCCTTCGCTTTCTCTGCGAGGAACCACCCGTTTGTGGTCATTGCCACGGTGTCGATGCCCGAGATCCCGACCAGGTCGGATACAAGACCCTCTACTCCTCTTCTCAGGAGAGGCTCGCCTCCAGTGACCCTGACCTCCCTCACTCCGAGCGACGAGAGGACCCTCACGACCTGCCCGACCTCATCTAATCCGAGTATCTCTTCCTTGGGCAGCCAACTGATCTTGCCTTTGTCCGGCATGCAGAAGAGGCAGGCGAAGTTGCATCTGTCGGTCACGGAGACACGCAGCTTGGTTGCTATCCGGCCCTTGGAGTCTGCCAGCATACTGGGAGGGGAAGACGTGGCCTGAATCGTCATCCTGCGAAATCCGCCCTTTGCCCGTAAAAAACGTTCCCAGTCCCAGGACGTGGAGAGAAGCTATATCTCCCCCGAGCCGAGTCGTTTCAGGGTTGCCCTTCCAGCAGGTTGACGTCTCGGCCAAGCCCTTGTCAAATAGGACCGCATCGGCCACCGGTAGAATCAAGCTGAAGAGGGAGACAATCGCCCTGATCAGGAAGGGGGGTGCGGAGAAGGGAGACCCGGTGTCCCTCGCCAGCTTCACCGGCGTGATGGCCGCCAAGAAGACGCCAGAGATTGTGGTCCTTTGTCACCAGCTGCAGTTACAGTCAACGAAGGTGGACGTCGAGCTCGAGGCAGAAGCCGTCAGGGTGTCGGCAACGGTCACGGCCCAAGAGAAGACGGGTGTCGAGATGGAGGCTCTGACTGCAGTCGCGGTCGCACTCTTGAACGTGTGGGACATCGTGAAGCAGTACGAGAAGGACGCTGACGGACAATATCCTACCACGAGGATCGAAGGAATCCGAGTCACCAAGAAGGTGAAGTCGAGTGCATAAGCCCCACGAAGAACACAGGGGGAAGAGCCCGGGTGGCCTCTCGGTCAGGCTCGTGACCGTCAGCACGAGCAGATATCAGGCGAGAGAGGGAGGGAAGGAGCTACCCGACGAGTCAGCTGACAACGCGCAGGGAGAACTGGAGAAGCTCGGGTACGCCGTAACGAGGAGAGACCTGGTCTCGGACGACGAGAGGATGATTAGGGACGAGGTCGAGTCATTCCTCAAGAGCAAGGACGACGTTGCCGTCCTGATGGGTGGTACGGGCGTCTCATCCAGGGACTTGACGATCGAGACTGTGAGGCCGTACTTTGAGAAAGAGCTGGAAGGCTTCGGGGAGATTCTCAGAAGTCTGAGCTTCCATGAGATAGGGGCTGCTGCCATGATGACAAGGGCAACCGCCGGCGTGGCTAGAGGGAAGCTCTTGGTATGCCTGCCGGGGTCTCCCGGGGCGTCGACTCTCGCAGTGAGCGCTCTCGGCGGCGAATTTCCTCACGCCGTGTACATCGCGAGGACATGAAGCCCCGCTACTCCCACCTGTGGAAGGCGGGATGACCCTCTCTGACGGCGACGAAGACCCCTGTCGCACTAGCGGTCGCCCTTCCGTCGACCTCCAGAGTTCCGGCGACGGTCACCCTGTGCTCTGCGACCTCGGTCGGGGAAGCCCTGAGCAGGAGAGGTTTCAGCGGGGTGGGCTCAAGGAACTTCACGCGGAGCTCTGAGGTGACGGTGGCGGGCGGGGACCTTGCCACCGACTTCTCCATGAGTGCGTACGCGGCCGTCCAGTTGCAGTGACAGTCGAGGAGCGTAGAGATGATGCCTCCGCTGAGAAAGCCAGAGAACGCGACGTGTTGGGGCCCAGGGACCCAAGAGGAGACGACGTGACTCTCCTCAGGATTGCTCTTGATCCTTAATCCTTGTGCGTTTTTTGGGCCGCATCCGAAGCAAACGCTGTTGGGCGCGAATCTGTCCTGCAGGCTCGACGTGAACGAGCTCAAAGCCCAGAGCTGAATAAACGTTCCCTGTGCGTTCGTCATCGGTGGATGGACCCAGAAGGGGGGTTGGCCACACGGTTCAAGGAGGGAAAACGAGGTCGCTCGTGAGCATTTGGCGCCGGGGGTAGGAGTCGAACCCACGAGACCCTCTCGGGTCACGGGCTTTCTTTGCGATACTCAAGGCCCGCGCAATAGACCACTCTGCCTTCGGGCATCTGGCGTACCCCGGCTTTTCCCCGGCATCATCGGAGGAGGTCGTCTGCTTGATAAGGACTAAAGTATCCACGGCGGAAAGGTCGAACGGGACACTCGGTCACTCGTATTGAAAATCGAGATCCGAAGGGCTAAGGCTTCTGACAAGGAGCCTCTGATGTCGTTCATCAAGGACGTATGGGGGGGCACCGACTACATTCCAGAGGTGTGGGACGACTGGCTCAGAAGCAAGGACGGGGTCATGAACGTGATGACCGTCGATGGAGTTCCGATGGGCATGAACAGGATGCGTTTCATGGAAGACGGCTCGGCCTGGCTCGAGGGCGTGAGGATCCACCCCGACTACAGGGGAAGAGGGCTCGCTTCGAGGCTGGGGAGGGCCTCCATGAAGGAGGCGAGGTCCAAGGGAGTTGAGAGGTTCAGACTAGCGACGGGCTCGAGGAACCGAGCCGCGCAGAGGCAGATCGCAAAGATGGGATTCATAGAGACGGCGAGGCTAGCTTGCTTCGAGACCAAGGCCGGGGCAGAGTTCAAGAGGCTCAAGAGTGCTCGAAGGCTGCGCCGCGCTGACTTCGGGCTCGCAGTGAGCCGAATCACAGAGTCCAGCGAGTACTCGAAGGGAGGAGGCGTGTACTGGGACGAGTTCACAGCGACTTCGTTGACGCCGGAGGTCATCCGGAAGAGGATCCGAGAAGGCTCGGTCTTCGAGCATCACGGCGCCCTTGCCATCTGGAGACCGGGACGGGAGGGTGGGGAGAGATGGAGCCAGGTCTGCTTTCTGACTGGCGAACCGTCAAGGGCGGTCGAGCTGGCTGGTCACGTGTTTGCGAGCTCCCTTCAGAAGGTTGACAGGAACCTCGTATACGTGCCCAAGGGGTCGAAGGTGGCGGGAGCTCTTCTGCGAGCTGGCTTAACGAAGAGGTGGCCCCTGATCTTGTACACGAAAAGCCCCAGGGGCAAGCAGAGAATGAACGGTTAATATTGCCCGGCTCGTCTACGAATCCATGAAGAGCGAGTCAAAGGTCACGGTGCTGGGCGCTGGTCTCATGGGACACGGGATCGCGCAGGTGGCTTCTACGTCGGGCTTCGAAGTCTCCCTCCTTGACGTGAAGCAGGAGTTCGTGGACAAAGGGATGGCGATGGTCAAGAACAGCCTGGGGAAGTTCGTGGCGAAGGGGAGACTAGATCAAGCCGGGGCAGACGCCGTTCTGAAGAGGATCCACCCCACGACAGACCTGGGGAGGGCGCTGGCGGGGGCCGGCCTCGTCATCGAAGCGGCCACCGAGAACCCAGAACTCAAGCTCGACCTGTACAGGAGGATCTCCGACCTGGCGGACCCCGAGACGGTCATAGCTTCCAACACCTCTTCGATAAGCATCACTCTCCTTGCATCTGCCACATCCAGCCCCGAGAAGGTGTGCGGGATGCACTTCTTCAACCCTCCACAACTCATGCCGCTCGTCGAGATAACCAGGGGTAACAGGACCTCGGATTCGACACTTGACTCCGTGCGGGCGGCCGCGAAGAGGATGGGAAAGGAGACGGTCACATGCCTGAAAGACTCTCCTGGCTTCATTGTTAACAGGATACTGGTGCCTGCTCTGAACGAGGCCGTCTTCCTCGTTCAGGAGGGGGTCGCCACCCCAGAGGACGTGGACAAAGCAGTCAAGCTGGGGTTGAATTGGCCGATGGGCCCTTTGCAACTCCTGGACTACGTGGGCCTGGACACGACATTCAACATAACACAGGTCTTCATGCAAGAGTTCCAGGACTCGAAGTACAGGCCCTCTCCGCTTCTGAGAGAGATGGTCAGGGCCGGAAAGTATGGGAGAAAGAGCGGAAGGGGATTCTACAGATGGGACTCTCCCGACTCGACGAAGTCCGAATCGAAGTAGACTATCCCTAGGACCCTTCGAGTATTGCCCTGATGTCGTTGGGCACCCTGGTCGGCGACCCGGTCTCGTCGATCAAGGCGTGGACGGTGTGGCCCGTGCAAAGCAGTGACATCTCAGGAGACTTGTAAATCTCGTTTTCGAAGCGTATGCTCGTATTGCCCACGAGACCAACCCTTGTCTTGACGACTATCTCGTCGTCGAACTTGGCCGACGCCTTGTAGTCGGCGTGCGCTTGGACTACCGGGACGTGGAACTTCTTCGCCTCCCACTCGCTGTAGGGGAGTCCTGCGTCCCTGAGCAGCGAGATCCTCCCGACCTCCATCCAGTTCAGGAACTTCGAATAGTAGACCACACCCATCATGTCCGTCTCTTCGAAGCGAACCCGGAGCTTTGCTTCGTGCCAGGAGCCCATCGGGAAGCGCAGCATCGGGGTTAGCTTTTTTACTTTCTGAAGGCGGCCACTCCTCATGGACTACGAAACGCTCGTCGTCACGACCGAGGCTCCGCTGGGAATCATAACGCTCAACAGACCAGAGGCACTGAACGCCCTCAACTCCAAGATGGTGACGGAGCTGATCCATGTGCTGTCGGACTTCGAGGCAGACGACTCGGTTAGATGCGTCGTCCTGGCGGGCAGCGAGAAGGCATTCTCCGCCGGCGCGGACATCAAGGAGATGTCGGGGCTGAGCGCGGTCAATGTGGCGATGACAGGACACTTCTTTCCTCTCTGGGACAAGGTCGGGAGGTTCCCGAAGCCGATAGTGGGTGCGCTCAGCGGTTTCGTGCTCGGAGGGGGGCTCGAGCTCGCCATGAGCTGCGACGTGCTCGTGGCTTCCGAGACGACCCAGTTCGGGCAACCCGAGATCAACATAGGCATCATGCCGGGCGGAGGCGGTACGCAGAGGCTGACGAGAGCCGTGGGGAAGTACAAGGCGATGGAGATGATTCTCACCGGAGAGAGGATAGGCGCGGACGAGGCGCTGACCCGTGGCCTGGTCAGCCGTGTCGTCCCGAAGGAACATTATCTCAAGGAAGCGAAGAAGATCGCTACGGAGATCTCGACAAAGTCCCCGGTAGCGATAAGGATGGCGAAGATGGCTGTGAACAAGTCGATGGAGATGGGTCTGAAGGACGGCCTGGACTTTGAGAGGGAGCTCTTCTACCTCCTGTTCGCCTCGGAAGACAAGGAGGAAGGTATGAACGCGTTCATGGAGAGAAGGAAACCCGAATTCAAGGGGAAGTAGTTGGAAGAGCCAACGGTCAAGGTCGAGCACAGGAAGGGGGTCCAGTGGGTCAGGCTGAGCAGACCTGAGAAGTTGAACGCCTTCAACGAAAGGATGGGCGAGGAGCTTCAGGACGCGCTCAAGGAGGGCGAGAAGAGTCCAGAGGTGCGCTGCATCGTCCTCACGGGCGAGGGCAGGGCTTTCTCAGTCGGTGAAGACCTCGGCACGAACAGGGCCACGTATCAGGGTGGCGAGCCGCTCGCACTCGGTGAGACGCTCAGGAGGAAGTACAACCCCATCGTGCTCAGAATCAGACGGATGGACAAGCCAGTCCTGGCGGCGATCAACGGTGTGACGGCCGGTGCGGGCCTCGGGCTCGCGCTGGCGTGTGACCTAAGGGCGGCATCCGACAAGGCCACTTTTCATGAAGCCTTCATCAAGGTCGGATTGGCTCCAGACTCCGGAACGAGCTTCTGGTTGACCCGAATACTTGGGCTGGGTAGGGCCATGGAGGTCGCGATGCTCGGGGATACGATTGACGCGAAGACGGCATTGAACCTCGGGTTGGTGAACTGGGTGTTTCCCGAGCACGAGTTTGCGGCGGAGTCTGAGAAGGTGGCGGAGCGCCTCGCCTCGGGGCCCACAAAGGCGATTGCGCTGACGAAGCGCGCGTTGAATCGCGCGATAGTAGTCGGGCTCGACTCAGCCCTGGAGTACGAAGCCTACGTGCAGGAGGTCGCGGGCAGCACGAAGGACCACGTCGAAGGCGTGAACTCCTTCTTCGAAAAGAGGCCTCCGAAGTTCTCCGGAGAGTAGCGGGAAAGAAGATAAGCCGGTCGCCGGCGACGGGACCAAATGAAAGAGGGCGGCGATGCCTTCGTCATCGATGCCGTCAGGACTCCGATCGGGAAGTATGGGGGTGTGCTGAAGGACGTGAGGCCCGACGACTTGGGCGCTCTTGTGATACGAGAGCTGATGAAGAGGACCAAGGTAGAACCGAACGCCGTCGATGACGTTTACTTCGGATGCTCCAATCAGGCGGGGGAGGACAACAGGAACGTGGCGAGGATGGCGGTGCTGCTATCGGGGCTCCCCTACACTGTACCTGCGGCGACCGTGAACAGGCTCTGCGGCTCCGGGCTGGAAGCTGTCAGTTCCGCCGCCAGAATGGTCTGGTCGGGGGAGGGCGAGGTTGTCATCGCAGGGGGTACCGAGAGCATGACAAGGGCACCGCTGGTCACGCTCAAGCCCGAGTCGGGGTTCGCCCGAGGCGGAATCTCTCTCGTCGACTCCACACTCGGGTGGAGGTTCGTAAACCCTGCGATGCCGCCGGAATACCCGCCGTTGTCCATGGGCCAGACGGCTGAGAACCTAGCGGAGAAGTACGGGATCGGACGCGCGGAGCAGGACGAGTTCGCGCTCGGGAGCCACAGGAAGGCGGTGAGGTCGGGGGATGAGGGGCGCTTCAAACGGGAGATAGTGACCGTCCCGTCGACGAACCAAGAGGTCGGCTCTGACGAGCCTCCGAGGCGGGACGCGAGCATGGAGAAACTCGCAAAGCTGGCGCCCGTCTTCAGGGAGAACGGGACGGTCACCGCGGGGAACTCCTCAGGCATAAACGACGGAGCGGCGGCGCTCATGCTGGCGTCCGAGCGGGCCATTGACGGCTTGTCTGTCAGGCCTATGGCAAGGGTCCTCGGGTCATCCACGGCTGGCGTTCATCCCAGCTACATGGGGATAGGCCCGGTCCACGCCACGGCGAAGCTCCTCAAGAGACTAGGAATGGGCCTGGATGAGTTCGACCTCGTTGAGCTCAACGAGGCGTTCGCATCCCAGGTACTCGCGTGCATGGCCGAGATGCCGGACCTGAAGTCCGAACGGGTCAACCCTAACGGCGGCGCCATAGCCCTCGGGCATCCGTTGGGTTGCAGCGGTGCGAGAATAGCGACTACGCTCCTCCACGAGATGAAGAGGACTGGGAAGAGACGGGGGCTGGCCACGATGTGCATTGGCGTAGGGCAGGGCATAGCCACTGCGTTTGAGCTGGCAGGGTGAATGGTTATCACACCCAGCGAGCGCCCTGAAGTGAGCCGATTGCAGACCCTCGGTCCTGAGAGGCCGCTGATGCTCGTTGGCGGCGAGTGGGTGGAGTCACACTCCGGCAGACGGTATGCCGTCGCAAATCCTGCCAGAGGAGACGAGCTCTCAACCGCTCCGTTGGGGGACGCCGATGACGTCCGAGCCGCGGTCGACGCAGCAAAGCGGGCCTTCGAGAGCAAGGAGTGGAGAGGTTTGGACCCCAGCAGGAGAGGGAGGATACTCTACAAGTTGGGGGCTCTGCTGAGGGAGCGGCTGAACGACTTCGCGAGGCTCGAGACTCTCAACAACGGGAAGCCGTTCGGGCAGGCGAAGGGCGACATCGCGCAGTCTGCGAGACACTTCGAGTACTTTGCAGGCCTCGCAGACAAAATCCAGGGGTCGACGATTCCTGTGCCTGGGAACAGGTTCGACTTTACCTTGAAGGAACCTTTGGGTGTGACCGGTCACCTGGTGCCCTGGAACTATCCACTCGTGATGGCCGCGAGGAGCATCGCGCCGGCTCTCGCTGTGGGAGACACAGTGGTGGCGAAGCCCGCATCCTACACACCCCTCACCCTTCTGAAGTTCGGCGCACTCTGCAAGGAGGCTGGACTTCCGGACGGCGTCCTGAACATAGTCACTGGAGGGGGCAGGGAGGTCGGTGAAGCTCTGGCATCGCACCCAGACGTGAAGATGGTCGCTCTCACGGGGTCTGTCGAGACGGGTGTTCGCGTCATGGAGCTGGCTTCGGCCAACCTCACCAGGGTGGCGCTCGAACTGGGCGGTAAGAATCCGTGCATAGTGTTTTCTGACGCGGACATCGACAGGGCCGTCGCCGGGGTGCTGAACGGGATATTCACGAACGCAGGACAGATGTGTTGGGCAGGCTCGAGACTGATTCTGGAGACGAGTTGTTCCAAAGAGGTCCTGGAAAAGATTCGTGAGGGAGCAAGGTCGATGAAGCTCGGCGAAGGCCTGGACCCGGAGACGAAGATGGGTCCACTCATCTCCTCGTCCCAGAGGGAGAGGGTCGATGGGTATGTGCGGAGCGGGGTCGAAGATGGTGCCGAGCTCCTCGCGGGGGGGAGAGCTCCCGACGCGAAGGAACTTTCCTCCGGCTACTTCTACGAGCCGACCGTTCTCACAGGAGTCGAACAGGACATGAAGGTCGCACAGGAGGAGATATTCGGACCCGTGCTCAGCGTCATCACATTTGATAGCCCCGATGAGGCGGTCGAGAAGGCCAACGACACCCGCTACGGTCTATGGGCGGGGGTCTGGACAAAGAACCTGAGCAGAGCGCACTCCATCGCTCAGAGCCTCGATGCGGGCATCGTATGCGTTAACGAAGAGCCCGTCACGTTTCCACAGACGCCCTTCGGTGGTTTCAAGGCGAGCGGGAACTCGTCTGAGCAGGGGTCGGACGCGATCAACGGTTACGTCAGGGTCAAGAACGTCTCTGTCAACCTAGACTAGGTTGCCCGCCAGGGCTCTTCGCTCTCTCCCTTCTTCTTGTTCTCACCTCTGGCCAGGTTGAATAGATAGGAGGAGAGCCTGTTGAAGAAGGGTATAAGCTCGGGATTCACCCGGCCGTCCCTGCTCGCGGAGACTATGCGCCTCTCGGCTCGCCTGCAGATGGCCCTCGCGTACTGCAGCTCGGCGGCTGTCATGGTCCCTCCTGGCAGGATGAACTGATTGAGCGTCGGCAGATTGAGCAGAAGCGCGTCAGTCATCTTCTCGATCTTGTCGGTATCGGAGGAGGAAATTCTAGGGACCCTTGATTCCTGCGTCTCCGCCGCCAGGTCTGCTCCTGCGACGAAGAGCATTCTCTGAACATCCTTGAGGTCTGAGCTGACCTCTCCGTCCTCACAGCCGGAGAGTACCACCCCCAGGTAGCTGTTGAGCTCGTCCACCGCACCGTACGCCTCGACTCTTGGTGCGTCCTTGGGGACGCGCTTGGGACCGTAGAGCGATGTCTCCCCCTTGTCGCCGCCCTTCGTGTACAATCTTGAGCGTGACGGATTGGGAGGGATATTTCTCCTTTAGGAGCCGCCCACCCCGCCGGGCCGACTTCGCCATTTCAAGCCGTCGCATTAACCGAATTAGACCGGAAGGTAACGGTTTTTGCAGTGCGAGGAAGATTATCCATGAGGGCCATCAACGTGCGGGCGAACAAGATAACCTCGTTCAGCATCGACACGGAGCACAGCTTTACGCCGCAAGAAGCGTCAAGGTTGCTCGCAGACATAAAGCCGAAGGTGAAGGAATTGATGGAGAGGAAGAAGATGGCCGCGTCTCTGCAGGCAGAGATAGAGAGGCATAGCCTCCTGGGGATAGAGACGTCCGAGTCTGCTGAGAGGGCTGCCACCCTCGATTCGTTGGTCGAGGGCATGACGAAGAAGATCGCAGAACTCGAGGACTTTGGTGTGGTGGTCAAAGACCTGGACTACGGCCTGATTGACTTCCCGGCTGAGAGGTATGGGGAGAAGGTGATGCTCTGTTGGAAATACGGAGAGGCTGAGGTTTCGTACTGGCACAAGCCGATGGAGGGCTTCACGGGTAGGAAGCCCCTGAAGATACAGCTGATAGCGCCCTAGTCTCCTAGCAGCTTCTTCGCGTTCTCCACCAACAGCTTCTGGGCCACCCCCGTCTTGAGCTTCGACCTGAGGTGCTGGAAGTCTTCGAACCACGCGGAGTGCCTAAGCATGGGATAGTCGGTGCCGAAGAGGAACCTGTCCTTGAGGATGCCGTTCATGTACGGCATGAGAGATTCTGGGAGGTATCTGGGCTTCCAGCCAGAGATGTCTATGAACACGTTCGGATTTCGCAGAGCCACGGCAATCGTGACGTCTGGCCATGGCCAGCCGAAGTGCGCCATAACCACCTTCAAGTCCGGGAACCTCTGGCAGACCTCGTCTAGGAACTCGGGCTTGCTGTACTTTATGTCGCAGTCGCCCAGCCCCGTGGTGCCTGTGTGGAACAAGACCGGTGCGCCCACCTCCTGGCAGACTTCGTAGATCGGGTACATCTTCTTCTCGTCGTTCGGATACACCGAGTTGGCGCTGCTGTGAATCTTGAGCCCCCTGAAACCAAGCTTCTTGAAGGCGCGTCTCAGCTCCGAGACGGCCTCGGCTCCCGCGTTGGGGTCGACGCCAGCGAAGGGGACGAACGTGTCCTTTGACTTGCGCGCGAGTTCCGCGATCACCTCGTTCTTTATGGTGTAGTTCCTAAAGTGGTCGTTCGGCGTCGCGTGGGTGTCCTGCCCAAGAATGACCGCTCTCTGCACTCCGGCGGCTTTCAGGTCGCCTACGAGCTCTTCCACGGTCTTCGGAAGCTTTGAGGTGTCAAGGTTGAAGAAGCGACAGGCCTTGACTATCGGGCCGTTCTTCAGCATGAATTCCCGGGTCCAAGGGTGGACGTGGAAGTCTATCGCCAAGCAAGAAGGGCGGAAGCAGCTCCGTCAATAAAGCCTTCCAGACAGGTCTGGTGTGAAACCGGCCCAAATCTCGTGAACGAGCGCCAAGCTCGCCAAAAGAGCTCAGATGCAAGGCATGGGAACGGCGATGCCTGACGGGCACGACGCCCTGTTCCAGCATGTTTTTCTGAAGGCCGTCTGAAGGACTCTCCATGAAGGCGAGCTCAGAATTGAAAGAAGGAGACCCCGCACCGGACTTTGAGCTACCATCCACGTCGGGAAAGCCGATCAGGCTCTCCTCGTTGAGGGGCAAGAGGGTGGTGCTCTACTTCTACCCGAAGGACGATACCCCCGGCTGCACCGTCGAGGCTTGCTCCTTCAGAGACAACCTCCCGAAGTTCGGTAAGCTGGACGCGGTCGTCCTGGGGGTCAGCAAGGATGGGATCGATTCGCACATGAAGTTCAAGGACAAGTATTCTCTAAACTTCACCCTTCTGAGCGACGAAGACCTCGTCGCGCACAAGCTCTACGATACCTGGAAGCTGAAGAACATGTACGGTAAGGAGTACTGGGGGACCGAAAGGTCGACCTTCGTCATCGACGAGAAGGGAAGAATCAGGCGCATCTTCAGAAAGGTCAAGCCTGATGGGCACGAGAAGGAAGTGCTGGACGCTCTAGGCGCGTAGGTTCGCTGAATGGGTTCGCCGCTCGCGGGTCTGAAGGCTGGGGTCATCTCGGGCGTCGTGTTCGTAGGCGCGCTCGCCCTGGTCAACGTGATACTGCTGTACGCGTTCCAGAGCCAGGCGCTAACTATCATCTCGAAGTCCTTCTCTGCCGTCTGCACTCTGGTCGAGTCGAACTCCACTTCGAGCGCGGTCAACGTCACATCGCCCGCGGTCAAGGCCTGCTTCTCCGACGTCGTGAGCGTCTGGCCCGAGTTCTTCGCATTCATCAATTTCTTCATAGCGCTCTTCCTCGCCTCCGTCTTCGGCTGGCTCTACGAATCTCTGCCCAGTTCGAGACCCACGATCAAGGGGCTCTCCATATCGGTCGTGGCCCTAGTGGTATACATCTACTTCGGCCTGCTCGGGTTGACCTTCGTGATACAGGCGGCCGAGCTCCTGTACGCCTTCGCACTGGCCGACACGGTCCTCTTCGGATACCTCCTCGGCAAGCTCTATGGCAGATACTCGAGGACGGTCGACATCGTCTCACAAGACGGGTCGGCAAAGATACTCGTCGACGGGAAGGATTTCACTAACAAGAAGAGGACTTTCTCTGTGAAGT
This sequence comes from Nitrososphaerales archaeon, assembly GCA_035622335.1. GTDB lineage: Archaea > Thermoproteota > Nitrososphaeria > Nitrososphaerales > Gagatemarchaeaceae > DATJAJ01. Next base: position 33,956 of record DASPVO010000001.1, on the reverse strand, counting down.
CGGTGCACGAGGTGAAGGCGGAGCCACAGGAAGGGTCTTCCTTCAAGGAATGGACGGTGAGCGGTGGCGTCTCGGTGGAAGACAACAGATCGTACGAGACGACCATGGAGGTCAACGGGGACGGCGTACTCAGGGTGGGAACGAAGAGGTAATCGATTTATGACGAATTCTGAAGCACCTTTGTGGCCCAATTAAATACAGAAGAGGCAAGCCGGACCACGTGCGATTGAGGGCTGTCCAAGACGAGACGTACTGCCTGAGGTCTCAGGTGCACGCCAAGAGGTGCACGGGAAGAAACCATGTCTGCTACAGGTGCGGCATGCTGCTCGGACGGTGCGACTGTCCCTCCTTGGGGTCCCCGCTGGACTACTGACCCTTGCCAGCGAACAGCTGCACGAGAGACCTGAACCCGCTCTTCGTGTAGAACCTGACCGCTATCTCGTTCCTCGTAGGCACGGCCGCTGTGATGACCCCAGCTCCCATCCTGACCAGCTCCTTGGTGGCTTGGCGCAACACCTTCTCCCCAAGGGCCTTCCTCCGGTACTCTGGCATGATGTAGAAGTCCGTTATGAAGCCCTCAACGCTTGGCTCGTACAGGACTCGTTCTCTGACCTCCGCCCTCAAGATGGCCACCACCTTGTCGCCTTGAACCCCGACGAGAAGGAGCACCTTCTCATGGCCCAAAGACTCCTCCAAGTACTCCTTCGCCTTGCTCTGAGCGTCGTCTACCACCTTGAAGAGCGGGTCGAACTCGTTATTGAGACGCTTCGTCCTGACGATCAGGTCCGCCGCCTGCGCGAGGTCGGCTCTCTTTGCCCTTCGTATCGCTGCTTCTCGCACGTGCCGGTCAACGTCCGCAGTTTCTTTAGCGTTACTTGGGCGGCTTTTCAATGATCCCCGTCTCCATCAGCACCTTCATCGACTTCCTAGACTGCTCTATCCTCTCGGTGACTCTATTTCTCAGTTCGGCTCTAGAGAGCTTCTTCCTCGCTTCACCTTCCGACTGGCAGGCAGTCCCGACGGCTACCGCGACCCTCGGGTAGACGCGCCAGTCCAGCATCGAGGGCAGTATGTGGCGCGGTTCAAGCCCCTTCTCCTGGGCGAACTTGGCGAGCTCCTTGGCGGCGGCGATGACCATGCCGTCGGTTATCGTCTTGGCCCTGACGTCAAGAGCGCCCCTGAAGATCGCGGGGAAGAGCAGGCTGTTGTTGACCTGGTTGGGATAGTCGGAGCGCGCCGTCGCCACTATTGCCGCTCCACCCGCGGACGCATCCTGCGGCCACATCTCAGGGACGGGGTTCGCCAGCAGGAAAACGATGGGGTTACTTTGCATCGACGAGATCTCACTCTTGCTGATCAGGTTCGGTCCCTGTCCGGACGCCGCGACAAGCACGTCCGCTCCCCTCAGCGCCTCTCTCAAACCACCGCGGACGCGATCGCCGTTGGTGCTCATGGCAAGGTCGTACTTCCACCTGTTTCTCAGCTGCAGCTGGTCGATGTCCTCTCGCTCTGGCTGAAGTATCCCCTTGGAGTCGAGCACTATGATGTCTGAGGACCGGGCTCCCGCCTCCACGAGCAGCCGCGCAGCGGCCAGGTTGGCCGCGCCTGCCCCCATGAGCACGATCCTTGTCCCGCGAAGGGACCTTCCGGTGAGACGGAGGGCGTTGTAGAGGCCGGCGAGGACGACACCGGCCGTGCCCTGCTGGTCGTCGTGCCAGACAGGGATTCGCATCTCGGACCTCAGCCTGTCCAGTATCTCGAAACACTTCGGCGACTCGATGTCCTCCAGGTTCACACCCCCGAGGCTGGGCTCGAGAGTCCTGACAGTCGAGATGAACTGCTCCTCGTCGGAGACCCTGATCGGGAGAGGGTAGGCGTCGACTCCGCCGAGGTACTTGTAGAGAAGCGCCTTCCCTTCCATCACTGGGAGAGACGCCTCGGGCCCCACGTCTCCCAGTCCCAGGACGCGGCTACCGTCGGTTATGATGGCGATTGTGTTCCACCTGTTGGTGTACTCGAACGACTCGTCGGGTTTGGCCCTGATTGCGAGCGACACGGCGCCAACCCCGGGGGTGTACCAGACGGAGAAGTCTTCCAAAGACCTGACCGGGACCTTCGGTACGGTGGCAACCTTGCCGCCGTAGAATTTGGTATACCTGAGAGCCTTCCTGGCTGCCGTGCTGCCGCGCTTGGCGGAGACCAACTGGTTCCGCGGCCGCCCGCGCCGATATTTGAAGTTCGACGGCAGGCTCGAGTGGTGCGAGGCTGCTAACGCTTTAAACGCCCACGGGAGGCCCGATGTCGAGGAAACGGGTGATGGTGGACCAGAAGTTTGTAAAGTACGTCGACGAAAACCTGAACTCTTTCGCGAAAGACGTGATGAGACTCGTTTCTCAGCCCAGCGTCTCGGCCAGGCACGAGGGTGTGGACCAGTGCGCGCTTCTTGTTGAGCAGATGCTGAAGGAGGTCGGAGCCGAGACCAGGGTGATCAGGGCGGAGGGGTTCGCACCGCTCGTCTATGGGGAGATCAGGTCGGACAGATCGGGAAAGACGATTCTCTTCTACAACCACTACGATGTCCAGCCCGAAGAACCGCTGGAGCTGTGGAAGTCGCCCGCCTTCAAGCCCGAAATCAGGGAGGGAAGAATCTACGGCCGGGGGTCCTCTGACGACAAGGGCGAGCTCGCTTCTAGGCTCGACCTGGTCAAGGCGTACCAGAAGACGATGAGCGACGTCCCTTGCAACTTCAAGTTCTGCTTCGAGGGAGAGGAGGAGACGGGCAGCCCGCACCTCTACCAATACATCCAGGAGAACAAGGAGCTGTTCAGGTCCGACGCGGTGTTCTGGGAGGGAGGAGAGGTGGACGCCGAGGGGAGGCCGTCAGTCGCGCTGGGCATGAAGGGAATGATCTACGCGGAGTTCTCATTGAAGATGCTCGAGATGGACGCCCACAGCAGTTTTGCAGCGGTCCTCCCGAGCGCGGCTTGGAAGATGGTCCGGATGCTGAGCACGCTGAAGGACGAAAACGAGCGCGTCCTCGTCCCCGGATGGTACGACAACGTCGAGACGCTCAGCGAGGAAGACCAGGCGGTCCTCGAAGAGCAAGAATTCGACGCCGAGTCTTTCCTTCAAGTCCACGGTTCGAAGGGCTTCGTCAACTCGCTGACCCCCTCACAGGCGAAGAAGGCGTTGGTCCAGAGGCCCACGGCGAACATAGCGGGGATATGGGCCGGGTACCAGGGACCCGGGTCGAAGACGGTGCTCCCGAAGGAGATCCACTGTAAGGCCGACTTCCGGTTGGTGCCCAACCAGGACCCCGAAGACCTGCTAAGGAAGCTGAGGAACCACCTCGACGGGAACGGATTCTCGGACATAGTGATTGAGACGGAGACTCTCGAGCCCGCTGCGAGAACCACTTACAAGGACCCGTTCGTCCAGGCCGCGGTCTCCGCGGGGGAGAAGGTGTGGAAGAAGAAGCCAACGATCAAGCTCTCCGAGGCTGGGACGGGGCCGTTCTACGTCTTCACGAAGACGTATGCAGAGCCCGCGATAGCGATAGGCGTCTCCGCATCAGACGCGGGGATGCACTCCCCGAACGAGAATCTAAGGCTCGACTATCTTAGGAACGGCATTCTCTGGTTCGCGGAGACGATAGAGAACTACCTGCGCTGAGTCTGCTACCACTTCGTGGAGTTGCCTTCGAGGAGGCCCATCCCGACGTGGGTCCTGTCTATGTGCTTGGAGAGCTTTTCTGGGTCGTCGAACTCCGCCCCGCAGTAGGGGCAGACCACCATGGCGGGCGAGCTCAGTTCTGGGAGAGGTATCTGCTGCTGGAGGTTCCCGGAAAAGACGCTCTTCTGAGAGACCACGCCGAGCGGTTTCCCGCCCTTTGTGACCACGAGGCGCCTGATTCCTAGCCTTGTCATTTCGGAGATAGCCTCCGAGACCTTCGCCGAAGAGTCGAGCGTGTGGATGGGGGAGCTCATGACCTTGCTGACCTGCGTCTCCGCAGGGTCTAGGTCGCCAGCGACGACCTTGTAGAGTATGTCCCTCTCAGTGATGATGCCCACCGGGTCGCCCTTTTCTGTGACAACCGCCTCCGTGGACTCCTCGACCTTCATCAGTTTCGCGGCCTGCGTGACGCTCCACTCTGAAGGGACCTTCACGAAGTCCTTTGAGGTGAAGCTCAGAACGGGCTCGTCAAGGGACTTCTTGAGGTCCATGGGGCTCGCGCGCTGCGTCCATTACTTAAGATGATACTCTTAAGGCGAGGCCGAGGCTCATCGAAGGCGTGAAGGTCGGAGTCCTTGGGGCGGGTCTCATGGGCTCGACGATCGCCTGGGACCTCTCTAGGTCAGAAGGGGTGGACGCGGTCGTGGTGGCGGACCTCGACCCCGACAGGCTCAGGGAGGCGAGGAGACGCGGCGGCAGGAGGGTCTCGACTGAGGTCGTGGACGTCACCGACGCGAGAAAGCTTGCGTCCTTTGTGAAGGGTTTCGACGTCGTCTCTTCTGCTCTCCCGCACGGGGTCGTCCATCAAGCGGACGTGGCTCTGGTGAAGGCGGGAGCGAAGGCGGTAAACATCGCTTTCGAGGACGAACAGATGCTTCTGGACGGTGCGGCCAGAAAGAGCGGTGCGCTGCTGATACCGGGCTGCGGTCTCGCTCCGGGGTTGGGCGGGATACTTCTTGCGAAGGGCGTGGACGCTCTCGGTGGCGGTACCTCCGGTAGGATATTGGTCGGCGGCCTGCCCCAGAAGCCGGAAGAGCCCTTCGGATACAGGCTCGTCTTCTCCATCCTTGGGCTTCTGAGGGAGTTCCTCGACGAGGCCAGGATCGTGAGGAACGGAGCGGAGGTGAAGGTTGACCCCGTCGCCACGACAATCCCCGTGCAATTTCCCGAACCCGTGGGAAGGTGCGAGGCTTTCTATTCCGACGGGCTTGCGACCTTGCTGTACACCATGAAGGGCTTCGACACTCTGGAGGAACTCACCGTCAGATACCCGGGACACGTGAGGAAGATGAAGCTGCTGATCGACGCCGGTCTGCTCTCGAAGAGGCCGATCAGGACTGGGAAGGGGGATGCCGTCCCCTTCGACGTCACCGCGGCAGTGCTCGCGAAGAAGCTGAGCGAGGGGTCCGAAGAGGACGTCACCGTCATGAGGGTCGAGGTTGTGAACCGCGGGAGGGCCGCGACGTACGAGCTTGTGGACTTCTATGACAGAAAAAACGCCGTGACTTCGATGGGCAAGACGACGGGATACACCTGCTCGATAGTCACCCAGATGGTCGGGAGGGGGGAGGTCAGGGGATCGGGGGTGATCCCACCCGAGACAGCACTTCGCGGCGGGTTGACCGAGAGACTTCTCTCCGAACTAGAGAGGAAGGGCGTGAGCGTCTCGCAGAGAAGCTCCTGATCACCTGCGAACTCGCTCCCCTGTCTCGTTCAATTGTATGCTGATGTGCTTTGTCTGAAGGAACTCAGTGAGTCCTTCCATGCCCGTTTCGCGACCGAGACCGCTCTGCTTGTAGCCCCCGAAGGGGACTTCGGGGCCGGGATTCAGGTGCCTGTTCACCCAGAGCGTCCCCGTTCGGATGCCCTGCGAGACCTTTAGGATCCGGACAATGCTCGTAGACCATAGGTCTCCAGCGAGGCCGAAGTTGGTGGAGTTTGCCAAGGCCACCGCGTCGTCCTCGTCGCTGAAGGGAAGGACGCAGACGACTGGTCCAAAGATCTCCTCCTGGAAGATCCTCATTTCCTTGGAGACCTCTTCGAAGATGGTCGGCTGCACGAAGAAACCCTTCTCGAGTCCCCCCGAGTCGAGGCGCTTTCCGCCGTGGGACAGGCGAGCGCCATCCTTGACCCCGGAGTCGATGTAGGAGAGGACCCTCTCCAACTGGACCTTGGAGATGAGCGGACCCATCTCCGTTGCGGGGTCGAGCCCGTTCCCCACCCGTATCTTGCCGGCGAGTTCCATGAACCTCCGCGTGAAGTCCTCGTAGACTCCCTTCTGCACGAGAAGCCGAGAGCCTGCGTTGCAGGATTGGCCGGCGCTCCTGAATATCGACCAGAGGGCGCCCGGGAGCGCCGCTGAGATGTTGGCGTCGTCGAAGACGATGTCCGCAGACTTTCCGCCGCATTCGAGATTCACCTTCTTCAGGTTGGAGGAAGCCATCTCCATGATCCTCCTTCCGGTCTCGGTCGACCCCGTGAAGGACACCTTGTCCACCAGAGGGCTCTTCACGAGCTCACTCCCCACGGATTCGCCCGGACCAGTTATCGCGTTCACGACCCCCTTCGGGACGCCTTCAACGCGGTCGATCAGCTGCATGAACTCCATCGAGATACCAGACGTGTAGCCGGAGGGCTTGCAGACGACGGTGCAGCCCGCCGCCAGTGCGGGGCCAAGCTTCCAGGAGAGAAGCGAGATGGGAGAGTTCCAGGGCACAATCAGGGAGCAGACGCCCACGGGCTCGTGAACGACGAGGCTCATGTCGGCGCCACTGTACCTCGGTATCCTGCCCACGATGTGCCTGGATGCCGAAGCGTAGTACTCGAAGACGTTCGCGGCGTTCAGCAGTTCGCCCTTCGCGTCAGCCAGCGGCTTGCCATTCTCAAGCGTGAGCAGAACGGAGAGGCCGTCGACCTCGGACCGGAGCGACTCTGCTACCTTGAGCAGTGTCGCAGCCCTCTCCTGCGGACGCTTCGCGGACCAGACTCCGCTGTCGAAGGCTGCTCTCGCAGCCTCGATCGCAGCCGCCGCGTCGTCCTTTGTAGAATTGGGAGCTCTAGACACGAGCTCGCCCGTGGCGGGGTTCCTACCCTCGATGAAGCCGTCGCTCCCCTTTACCCACTCGCCCGAGACATAGTTGGAGTAGTTCCTCACCTCTCCCTTGTCCACGGTGCTCCTGACCTCGGCGCGTCTAATTAAGCGATGGAACGATCAGGGCTTTAGGACCCTCGAACCCAAGATGGTGAAGCCAGACCTGTACACCGCCCCGGAGAGGGGCCGAGGCTCTCCGACGTCGAGGCTCGTCTCGAGTGAGCCCCTTCCGAGCCACACGTCAGAATTGGTCGAATTGGACTTCATTATCTCGACCGCTTCTCTGACGGACGACTGGGAGGTGTCGGTGGAGGGGAAGTTCCTCATCCCGTAGGTGGCCCCGAACGAGATCAGGTCGGAGGCAGCGCCCTGCCTCTCCAAAGAAACGCTCACCCTGAGCTCTTGTTCAGGGCCCTTGACGCAGTAACCCGAGAGGACCGTCCCGACTCCGAGCTTCTTCAGACCGGGATTCAGAGGGTGGAGCTTCGTCATGTGGACAGCGTCGGCCAGGCGCTTGGGGTACCCGTTCAGAAGTCCTCTGAGCAGCGACCACTCCGTCGTCACCCACATGACGGGGAAGTAGATGCCCGGCTTGCCAGCGAAGGAGCACTTGACACCGATCGCGGCTTCGTTGTAGACTGTGCGCTCCGGGGCGCTAGAAACCAAGTCTGCTCGACCTTCGGCGACGGACACGATCTCGCAGACGTAGGCCATGCACGTGATGTCATTGACCTCGAACGAGTGAGGCACAAGACTCCTCAGCTTGGAGCGCTCTCCTTCAAAGTAGACCGTGATGTAGTCTGCCCCGTAGTGCCAAGGCCCAGGCTCTACCGCTGACGCATCCCCAAGGTCGAGCGAGTGGTCCATGGTCTCGCGCAGGCTTTTCGGCATAAAAAGCGTTGGCCGGATTGGAGCACGTCAGACGAGCGCAACAAAACGGTTAACAAATTGGGGCGAGGGGTCCTTCCGTTTGAGACTCTGCACATACCTGTCGCGTCGCGATCCCTCTTTGGGGTCCAGGGTCGGCATCCTTGAGGACGAAGGGGTGACTCAAGTCAATGGGATCGCCACCATGCTGGAGGCTCTCAGCGCACCAAGGATCGGTAGTATTGAGCGCGGTAGGAGGGTCAAGGAGTCTGACGTTCGTCTTTGCGCGCCCATCCAAAGGCCCGGAAAGATAGTCGCCGCGATAGTCAACACGGCTGGGATGCTCGGCGGAGAGGACGTGACCCTGGAGAGGCCGAGGATGGACATGAAGGCTCCAAGCACCGTGATCGGTCCGCAACGGGTGGTCTTCGCTCCTCGCTCGGGGGTGAGGCCAGAGGTGGAGTTGGCTGTGGTCGTAGGCAAGAGGTCGGTGAGGCTGTCCAAGAAGGGCGCGGAGGAGGCGATCTTTGGGTACACAATACTGAACGACGTCACCGCTCCATTGGACTCGAAGGAGGACGCTTACGACGCTTACCGGAGGGACAAGACGACCGGGCTCATCAGGAAGGTCACCATGAGAGGACCGCTCTTTCGCTCGAAGAACCACGACACCTTCTGTCCGATGGGTCCCTGCCTGGTCACCAAGGACGAGCTGGACGTGGCAGACCTTGGGATGAGGACCGAGTTCCTGGGTAGGAAGGTCCAGGAGGGGAATACTTCGGAGTACATCTTCTCGCCGCGCGAGCTCGTGTCCTACGTCTCGGGTTTCCTCTCGCTCGATCCCGGGGATGTGGTCTCCTGCGGCTCGGTAGGCTGGACTAGGGAAGCGATTGGCGACTACGACCCGACCGAGTATCTTCTGCCCAAGAAGAACGGGACGATGAAACTCTCCGTCGATGGTCTCGGAGTCCTCACCAACCCGCTCAGGTACCAGTAGCTACTTCGGCGTCTCGATCGAGTCTAGGAGCCGCCTGACCATCTTCACGCAGTCGTCGCGCTGCTCCTGCAGCTGCTCGTACATCTTCGCCCACATGATGGTCGGGTCGCCCCTGCTGAAGCGGTCGTACAGCTCGTATCTCTGTCCGGCCTCGCTGCTGACCACGTCCCAGGCCAGGTTGAAGACCTTGATCCGTTCAGCGGCGGAGATTCCTCCCTTCCCCGGCATGTACTTGTCTATGTACTTCCTGATCTCGGGGTTTTCCAGGTCCCTGTGCGAAGATGGTAGGGCGATGAGAGACCCTCCCGAGATGAGCTTGATCACCTCGTAGGCTCTCGGTATCGCCTGCATGTTGAACTGGCTCGATGCGACGGCGACCTCGGGGTTCGGCCTGACAAGCCCATTCGGGAGCTTTTCAGAGAGTTGCTCGGCGGCCACGATCGACGAGCGCGTCAGGTTGAGGTAGATTAGAAGCTCGCCTATCTTCTCTTGCACGTTGATGAACTTATCAATCCCCACCGTCTGTGCGATGGTCGTCGCCAGGCCGACCAGGAACTTGAGTCTAGAGTAGTATTGGACGCTGAAGTGATAGTTGAACCAGGCCTTCATGTACACGCCGCCCCACATGAGTAGGGGGACCTTCTCCACCTGCTTGTAGAGGAAGACGTTCTCCCATGGTATCAGCGCGTCGTCGAAGATGACCATCGCGTCGCTCTCTTCGTACCTCGCGCTGATCGGATACTCGAACTCGCCCAGGCCCTGTCTCGGCGCGAAGGACTTCCGCGCGAGGAACTTGATGCCGTCGACGTTCGTTGGGCAGCCGAAGGCGATGGCGTACCTGGGGTCCGGGTCCCTGAGCATGTTCGGGAAGTATATCATCTGCTCCGCGTACGGAGCCGCGGTCGAGACCATGGCGGCGCCCCTCACGACTATCCCCTTCGACTTCTCCTCGACCACCCCGGCCTGTATGAACGGGTCCGAGAGCTCTGACGCCTGCTTGGACCTGTCAACCGACGGCGCCACTATCGCGTGAGTCAGGAAGAGGTCCTGGGCCATGCACGTCCTGTGGTAGTCCAGGACGTTCTGACCGTACTTGGGGTCGGGCTGACCGAAGAAGTCGGCGTGGTGCGCTGCGAAGACACCAGTCCACATGTTGAGGTAGTCGTAGCACCGCCCGAAGAAGCCGTAGAGGTTGTCGTAGATGGTGTTGAGGCCTTCTCTCATCCGTATCAGCTCCTCCACCGACTGCGGAATCATGTAGGTGATCCCCTCCCTTTCAGAGGAACCCTTTTGGGAGAAGGTGAGCTTCTCTCTAACACCGTCCTCCCATTGGAGGTCGTACATCTTGGACATGGTCTGGACGGGCACCCTGAATGCCGGATGGCTCGTGATGTCCTCCACCTCCCGGCCGTCGTAGTAGACGTGAGGGTGGTTCTCCTGAATGCTCCTGAGGTAGTCTGAGCCTCGCCTGATTGGCATTTGTCTCTCCTTAGGTGGCGAAAGAAGGCCTATCCTGGCTTATAACCTGAACTGGCTCCATGAGTCTTCCATCCTCGATCGACTCGACCTTCGAGGCTTCGTCGTACCAGCTCTTGGGAGGGACGTGCCCCCAGAAGGTCTGCCGCTTCTTGTCCTCCAGCGACCACTTGATTGGCTTCCAGTCGGGGTCGGCTGTCATGTAGTCACCGGTGTAGAACTCTATCCTGTTCCCGTCCGGGTCTCTGACGTAGAGAAAGAAGGCGTTGGAGAGGCCGTGCCTCCCGGGTCCCCTCTCGATCTTGTCTTGGAAGTTCGCCCCCGCCATCACGTCGCAAACCCAGATGACCGAGGTGACGTCGGGCATCCACACTCCTATGTGGTGCAGCCTCGGGCCCGTCCCCTTCATGAGGGCTATGTCATGGACGTTCTGCTTCCTGTAGAGCCAAACTCCCCAGAGCTTACCGTCTTGGGACTCGGTGAACTCGGAGACCTTGAACCCGAGGTCCCTGACGTAGTACTCGTACCCCAAGTCGACCAGGGGAGTCTGGCAGTTGACGTGGTCGATTCTCATCGGCTTTCCTCCCCTGTGCTTGTCGAACCTCTGCAGCATCCTCTCCGACTCGTCCATCTCATGGTAGAACTCGACTGGAAAGCCCAGAGGGTCCTGGACCCTTAGCGCCTCGCCCACCCCCTTCTCAGAACCGCGGCTCATCTTCTTCACCCTGATCTGTTTGGACTCGAAGAGCGTCGTAAGCTCGTCGAGGTCGGACCCGGATGATACCCTGAATGCGAAGTGGGACAGCCCTGGTTCCTCGGCCAGCCGCAGCACTATGCTGTGGTGGTATCTCTCTTCGTAGCCTCGGAGGTAGATCTTCCCGGCCTCGCTCTCGGTCTCCACGAACCCGAGCAGGTCGACGTAGAACTCCCTCGCTCTTTCCAAGTTCGTCACCCTGATTTCAGCATGGCCGAGCCGAGAGATGCTGAACAAGAACCAGTGGAAAAGTCGTCGAACTCGTTAAAAGCGTTTGCTGGACGATGGGACCTGTTGGCTCAGTTCGAGAGCAAGACAAGGGTGAGACTCTCAGACACGGACGCACAGGGCGTCGTCTACTACGGGCGCTACTACGACTACTTCGACGTGTCAAGACTGGAGATGTGCAGGAGAGTCGGTGTGACTGTCTCTGCCTTGGGGAAGAGGGGGTTGATGTTCGTCGCCGCGGAGTCAGCCTGCACCTACGAGGGTTCCGCGAAGTTCGATGACGAGCTGACGCTCAGGGTTGGCATCTCTCGGCTAGGGCGCTCGAGCGTGACCTACGCGCACAGCATTCTGAGGGGCAAGAGGATTCTCGCTCGCGGGACCGTGGTCGACGTCATGGTCGATGATAAGGGTGAGCCATCTCTCATCCCGGAGGACGTGAGAAAGAAGCTGTCCAGGTTTTCGACCGAGGTTACCACTCCGCGAGGAGGGAGTCGTGGGCTTCAGAGTCGGCCGCGGGCGTGACGACCGTAGTGTATCTCCTCTTGTAGTAGACGAGTGGCGGAGAGTCTCCGTTCAGTCCTGCCTCCGTGACCCGCCCCACTATCATCGTGTGGTCTCCCTCCTCGTGCTGGGACCATCCGGAGCACTCGAGATAGCCAACCGCCGAGGAGAAGATGGGGCATCCGTTTGAGCCCACTCTGGTATTGATGCCTTCGAAACGATATCTGTGAGAATCCGACCGACCAGCGAATCTCTCGGCGATGTCCGACTGGTCTGCGGAGAGCACGTTAATCGTGAATGCGCTGGCGGTCGAGAGCATGTCTCTGGCGCGTGTCCCCTTGGACATGGAGACCATCACGAGGGGAGGCTCGAGGGAGACTGAGGAGAAGGCGCTGACCGTGACTCCAAAAGGGGAGCCGTCGGCGACCCCGGTCACGATTGTGACGCCCTGGGGGAATGAGCGCATCAGCGACTTGATCGACTCGCCTATGGGCTCCGTCATGCTGGACTGCGAGCCCACCGGCCCACTAGAAAATTCTTTTGAGGACCGCGCAAAACAGTCTTAAACCCGCCCCGTCCAAACTATCTCTCGGGTCCATGGAGTCTTCCGTCGGAGCGAAGCGAAGGAGGCGGCTCTCTCTTCTCCGACGAGGTCTCTATTCTCTTTCACTGATAGTGGTCGTTGTGATTGCCGGCACCGTCGGACTGCACTACATCGAAGGATACTCATACCTCTACGCGTTCTATTACACGAGCATGGTGGCTACTGGACAGGGTCCGACCACGACGCCTTCTACTCCGCTCGGGCTTCTGTTCGTATCGATTCTGGCTTTCGTCTCGATAGGGACCGTCGTCTCTGCGCTAGTCTTCGTCTTCGGCCCATTCGTGATTTCTTTGGCCAAGGTCAGCGCGGAGAAGGTCGAGGAGGAGGCGAAGAAGGTAGAGCGCGAGTCCTAGGTGGATTCTCTTTCATGAGCTATTGGCCGGCGTGCTGTCCATTGCGACTGCTTTCCGTCTTCCGACCAAGAGGAATGCTACGACAATCAGCAGCAGCCCGACAATGAGCGTGGTCGTGCCCGCATAGATCCAGGTAGCGTTCCTGAACATCATAGAGCTTTCGGGGCCGACCAATCCGTAGCCCTGGAGCGCGAACGTTAGGCCCGCGAGGAAGACGAGCGCTCCGAGAGTCACTATTGCCAAGCGGGAAGTGTTCATGTTGAGCTGAGGCGCTACAGAGGATTATCAAGGTTGCTGAGCTCGAGAATCGATAAATACCGTTGGGAGTGGCCGAATATTTGTGCCGTCGATTGAAGTCAAGTCTCTGAAAAAGTCGTACGGAGACCTACAGGCGGTCAACGGCATCTCTTTTGAAGTGAACGAAGGAGAGGTCTTTTCGCTCCTCGGGCCGAATGGCGCCGGGAAGACGACGACGATAGAAGTCCTGGAAGGCTTGCGCGAGAGGGACTCCGGCGAAGTCAAGGTACTCGGGCTCGACCCCTGGTCTAAGGGCTACGAGCTTCACAAGAGGATAGGCGTTATCCCGCAGGGTTTCAGATTCTTCGAGTATGCGACCGCCCGGGAAGCGATAACGTACTATGCCGCCCTCTTCGATGTGAAGGTAGACGCAGATTCCATCCTCAAGCAGGTCATCCTCGACGACGCGGCGAATATCTATTTCAGAGAGCTCTCGGGAGGCCAGAAACAGAAGGTGGGGCTCGCGCTCTCCCTCGTCAACGACCCTGAGCTCGTCTTTCTCGACGAGCCCACGACAGGGCTCGACCCCGCCGCGCGCCGTGCGGTCTGGGAGGTGATCCGGAAGCTGAAGAAAGAGGGGAGGAGCGTTCTCCTTACCACGCACTATCTTCAGGAGGCGGAACAACTCGCCGACCGAGTCGCAATCATGCACCACGGCGCAATAATGACCTCCGGGACCCCTGAAGAGATAATCGACGAGTTTGGAAGCGGGGAGGAGCTTCTCCTTCGGGCCGATGGCGGTCTCGCAGAATATCTAAAACGAAACACCGACCTTGAGGTATCTTACGACTCCGGAAGCGTAATCGTCAAGGTGAAGGAGAAGAAGGACGTCGTGACCGCTGTCTCGGCGATCGACAAGTCTGGTCTGGACTGGGCCGACCTCAGAACACAGCGGGAGAGTCTCGAGGACATCTTCGTCAGGCTGGTCGGTGAAAGGGGACAGGAGGAAGGCGTCGCCCCCACGGTGCGCTGAGGCGACTCTCGAATATGATAAGCATTCGCAGAACGCTCGCCGACCTTTCCGTCTTCGGGCACGGATACGTGAGGAGCAGGGAGGGACTCTTCTTCGCCCTCATCTTCCCAATCATACTGATAGTCCTGTTCGGGGCGATCTTCTCGGGCAACGGAGGGCCAGCGACTGTCTACGTCCAGAACCTTGACAACAATTCGGCAGCGAGCAACCTTCTGATCCACGAGTTGAACAGCACGAACTCAATGACACTGGTCTCGGTATCACCGACCCAGAACCTTTCGAAGTACCTGCTCGCCCACTCCGACCCCGACGGGATAGTCATACCCTCGGGGTTCCAGTCTGACTTGGCCTCAGGAATGGCCGTGAACGTGACGATATACGGGAATCCCGCCTCCACCACGAGCGATACGGTCTACGGGGTGACCGTGGGCGTAATCAACGCGATCAACCTCCACATCGACCAGCAGGCTCTAGAGAGTTCTCAGAAGACACCGCCGGCTCCGGTGGGGGTCGACAGTCTCAGCATAAAGTCTCAGTCGTTCAAGTATATCGACTTCCTCGTCCCTGGGCTTGTGGGGTTCGCCATCCTCACGAGCCCGATGTTCGCTCTCGTCAACATCAGCGCGCAGTACAAGCGAGACAAGCTCTTCAAGCAGCTTTCACTCACGCCCCTCACCAAGTCTGAGTGGTTGCTCTCCAAGATAGTCTGGTACATCATGCTCACCATCATATCATTCGTGCTCATGACCGCGACGGGTGTCGCGCTCTTCGGAGCCCAGATCACCTACTCAATCTGGCTGGTCCCCTTCCTCGTGCTTGGTCCTGTGATGTTCGTGTCGCTGGGGATGCTCGTCGGGTCGGTGTCGACCAGCGTGGAGTCCGCAGCGGTGGTAGGGAATCTCGTTACTTTCCCCATGATGTTCCTCTCCGGGACGTTCTTCCCAGTCAATTCGATGCCGATGTGGCTCCAGAACGTCGCGCACGTCTTGCCGCTCTACTACGTGATAGACGGGTTGAACAACGTGATGGTCTATGGAAACGTCTCGGCAGCGCTCGTTGACCTGGCGGTCATCCTCGTAGTCGTAGTGGTCTTCTTCGCGCTCGCCGTGACCTTCTTCAAGTGGCGGGAAGACTAGCGTCGTTCGTACGCCGACTCGGACGGTAACAAGATGTGATTATTGGAAGTGAGCCGACTATAAATTCGGAGGGCAGGTGCTTGCGATCTCGAGTGTCATTAGATGTTGAGAACCTCGGAGATGGCGCGACTTGCGGGAGCTCTCGGGTACCAACCGTACCTCATGCTCTTGGAGGAAGAACGAAGCGTAAGTTCTTGTGGTGCGACCGACTAGTCTAGTACTTTCTGGCCAGAAGATAGTCCGACAACTCGAAGAGCATGCCGCTGGCCCCGCCCAAGTCTACAGACCCAAGGATTCCCCTTGCATCATCGCAAAGCCCGGCGGCGATCCTTCTTGCGTAGTCGATCGATCCGTACCTTTCGAAGATGACCTTGGCCGCTTCCATCCTCGCTGGTTCGTTTTTGACCGCCAAAGATCCGAGAAGGCGTCTTTCTTCGTCGGTGCAGTGGTCGAACGTGTGAATAAGGACCAGGTTCTTCTTTCCTCCCGCGAGGTCTGTGAAGGCGGGCTTGCCGAGGACAGCCTCGTTTCCTACGATGTCTAGGATGTCGTCTTGGATCTGGTACGCCATCCCCAGTCTCTCCCCGAAGTCGTATGCCTTTGAGGAGGCGCCGCTGTCCTGATCGCTCCCAACGATCGCTCCGCTCGCCGATGAGGCCGCTATCAGCGCTCCGGTCTTGAGCCTTATCATCTCAAGATACTCCTTCTCGCTCGCAGTCTCGCTCTCCGCCATCTTCAGGTCCAAGTACTCCCCTAGGACCGCGGAGCCGAAGGACTCTCCCAGTAGGTCGAACAGCTTCTTCAGAGTCTCGGCTCCCTGCGCGGTCTCGCCATGCTCGACGATCTGGCGAGGGACGAGGGCGAGCAACATGTTGGACGCCAAAATCGCAGACCTAAGGCCGTACCTCGCGACGGTCGACATCCTCCCTCTCCTCATGGAAGACCCGTCAAGGATGTCGTCCTGGACGAGGGCCGCGGCGTGGGCTAGCTCGTATGCTGCGGCCACCGGGACGGCTGCTTCTGGACTACCGGACATGCCCTCGCACCAGAGTAGAGCGAGGACAGCCCTGATCCGTTTGCCTCCCGAGAGGGCTTCGCGGGCGGTCAATTCGACGGAGGAGACTCCCTCTCCCAGAACCTTGGCTAGCTGGAGGTCTATCTTGGAAACGTAGTCCCGGAGCCACTTCGGCTCTTCAGAAGAGGTCTGAATCAATCGAAACGCATTGGTGTGTAGCCTCGCTGTAAAATAGTTGATGGGATTCCCAGAGTGCCGCGCTTCCAGGTTCTATCCACCCCGAAGGGAGCGCTGTATCGGTTTATACTCCCATAAGGGCGACCGAGCGTTGTGGACAGGGTTGGGGTCCTCGTGGTCTCGAAGTCCCTCAGCGCCCCCGCCATCATCGATGCCCTCTCCCGAAGCGAGAAGTACAAGCCTGAATTCTATGTCGTAGAACGGCAGCTAAACCCGTTCACATCTGCGGTCGCGAAGAAGCACATCGTCTTGCCCGGTTTGGAACTCGACGAGACCGTGAAGGCGGTCTCAAAGTTCGCCGACAGGGTACAATTTGGGCTCACTGACACCGAGGACTTCGTCATCGGAGGCGGTCGCGACAGGGTCGAGAAGGAGGCGGGTGTGGAGATGATCTGCGTCGCGAAGAGGTTTGCGGTTGAGAGGAGCAAGATAGAGCAACGACTTCTCTTCGATGAGATCTTTCCAAGGGCGAATCCACGCTACCGTGCGTTTCGACGACAGGACGCTCGCGACAAGGACAAAGCCTTGGCTCGGTTCAGGAGGACTGTTGCCGAGCTGGGGGAGGTGGTCATCAAGCCTGACGCCCCAGCGAGGGGTGCTGGCGTAGGGGTGTGGGGGAGTGATTTTGCCGCAGGCCGAGAGATGGAGCTCTTCTTCCTGGACGTCCTCTCGAAGGGGGGCGTCGTCGTTGAAGAGAAGGTCGTTGGGGAGGAGTCGAGCTTCCATGCATTCAGCGATGGAAAGCACTTCGTTCCGACACCGCTAACGCAGGACTACAAACGGGGCCTTGAACACGGGAGAGGCAAGTTGACTGGCGGGATGGGAAGCTACCGGGATAGGACAGACTACCTCCCGTTTCTGCAACAGACGGAGTGGGAACATCTTCTGAGCGCCGAGGAGGCCGCGTTCAGGAAGTGGAAGGGGCGCGGCTCACAGCCCGGTCTCCGCGGGATAGTCTTGTACGATGCCATAATGCACACAGGCAGCGGGTTCAAGGTACTAGAGAGGAACAGCAGGGGAGGGAACACAGAGTTCATGAACATACTGACCACAATCTCTGATGACCTAGTTGATGTTTGTTACAGGATACTCGACGGAGACCTGCACTCCATCAGCTTCGCCCCAAGGTCATCCGTCGTGACGTGCGGTGTCCCACTAGCCTACGGCGTCGAAGGAGCTTCAAAGTCAACGGGCATGAAGATAGACCTCTCAATGGCCGAGGAGGAGTGCAGGAAAGACCAGTGGTGCAGGCTGTATCCGATGGACGTCCATCTCGAGAGCGACGAGACGCTCATGGGCGAATCCAGGACCGCCGCCTTCGTCGGACTGGGCGAGACGATGGAATCTGCCAGAAGGCGCTCCCTAAGGCTCGCAAAGGCTTCGTCAGGGCCCATCAGATGGAGACACGACATCGCGTCGGCGGAGGACGTAAGGAGGAGCGCTGAGCACATGGCAGAGATTCGACTCGAGTCTAGTGCTTGAAGGCTCTGACGTGTGTGAAGACGATGGCCATGCCGTTGGCGTCTGCGACCTCCACCGAATCCGAGTCGTTGACCGAGCCACCTGGTTCGATCACGGAAGAGACGCCCGCTGCCGCCAGGAGCTCCAAGCTGTCCTTGAAGGGGAAGAACCCGTCCGACGAGCAGACCGAGCCCCTTGCCCGCGTTCCCGCGTTGTCGAGTGCAATTTTGACCGCCCCGTTCCTCTTCCTAAAGCTCGCAACGCCCAGAGTCCAGAACCTGGTGAGTCTGCCGCCCTCGAAGCTTCCGTCTGCGATCACAATCCCGTTTGATTGCACCTTTCTTACCACCTCCCAGCTGGCGAGGAGCCTCTGAAGCTCCTCGCCACCGGGTTTCCTCTTCGTCGGGAAAGTGACGCCAGTCTGGTCAAGTCGCTTTGAGTAGTCAACCACCTCCTGCACGAGTACGGCGCCCTCCACGACCTTGATGTCGTAGGGAAAGTCTGGCCTGTTGGTCGTCTGTATCAGTCTAATCTTCTTCTTTTGTTTGTCCTTCAGAATCTGAACGGCCTCAGGCGAGAACCTGGGGGCCAAGATGATCTCGGTGTAGACTGAGGCATCATCTACCCCTTCGTTCCTTCCGATCAGATGGGCGGCAGGCTCGTCAATCTCGGAGTTCGAGACCACGGTGCCCCCAAAGTCTGCCTCTGGGTCACACGAGTGGGCCAGGGTGTACGCTTCAGAGACTGTAGGTGCGAAGGCGAACCCGCTGGTCTGACCGTGTTTCACCGTGGCCACCGCTGCGGTCCCTCCCAGTCCGTCCACCATCCTGTATGCGCTCCCAGCGTCGAGAAAGTTGTTGAACGACATGGTGTCACCGGCGAGCTGCCTCCATCCGGCCATGGTCTGCCAGTTGTCAAGGGCGTAGATCACGGCTCTCTGGTCGGGATTCTCACCGTACTTCGCGTCCTGATACCTCGTCGCCGACAGCACCAGCTCAGCGGGCATTCCAGGGTGACTTCGCCCGAGACCGAAGAATATGGCGGAGTCATACGAAGCGGTCATGGCGAAGGCCTCGACTGCGAGCCTCCTCCGGAGCGGGAGGCCAGTGCGGCCATCCGTCCTCACCAGTTCTTCGAGTACCTCCGGGTAGAACTTAGGTGAGGGGACGACCGTGACCCTCTCGAAGTTTTTCGACGCAGCACGGACCATGGTCGGTCCACCAATGTCGATGCTCTCGACGAGGT
Organism: Nitrososphaerales archaeon; assembly: GCA_035622335.1. Lineage (GTDB taxonomy): Archaea > Thermoproteota > Nitrososphaeria > Nitrososphaerales > Gagatemarchaeaceae > DATJAJ01. The sequence goes on along the minus strand of DASPVO010000001.1, from coordinate 14,989 downwards.
CCGCGATGGTCTTGCCCATAGCGAGAGCTTCACGGAATGGATAGAAGTTGCACACGACCATGTCGACCGGAGGCACCCCCATCTTCTTCAATTCCGCGAGGTGCTCCTCCGTGTCTCTGGCCAGAATCGCAGCCTGCAGGGGAGCGTGGAGGGTCTTGACCCTGCCTGAGACTGCGGTCGGCAGGTTCATGTCCGATTGAAGGTTCTTGGACTCCACACCGGCGTCCTTGAGCGTAGAGAAGGTCCCGCCCGTCGAGAGCACCTCCACGCCAAAGCCTCGTAGGCCGCGAACGAACTCGACCAGCCCTTGTTTCTCCGACACGCTGACGACCGCCGTCCTGACTCTTACCATGCCGGACGACGCTGACAAATTGGACGCAAGCGTCGACCGCGAATACTTAACGACGCTTTCCGATATCGATTGAAATTAGCAGGTCTGCGGTAATCCTATTTTATATAGCGAAGAGAAGGGCGCGAAATATTGTGTCCCGCACCCGGCTGTTCTCGGTGAACGTCGTGGTCTCAAACCGAGAGGGTGCCGGCGACCCGGAGGGCGAGACCATCTACAGAGACCTGGTCTCAAAGTCTGGTTTTGACGACGTCAAGTCGATCAGGAGCGGCAAGTTCCTGAGGTTCGATGTGGTTGCGACAAATCAGGCGAGCGCCCGCAAGCTTGTGGCATCAATCTGCGATGAGCTCAGAATTTACAACCCGGCCGCCCACTCCATCTCGGTCGAGTGCGCATGACAGGTGGCCTCCGGGTCGCGGTGGTGCGCTTCCCGGGGAGCAACTGCGACAGCGACGCGGTGAGGGCGATGAAGGCAATCAGAGGCGTGGAACCTGACTTGGTCTGGCACGAAGACGGAGCAATCCTGGGGTACGACGCAGTCGTCCTGCCTGGAGGGTTCTCGTTTGGAGACTACCTCCGCGCGGGCGCCATCGCGGCGAGAAGTCCGGCCATCGGGAGGGTTCGACGGCTCGCTGACCGGGGTGTACCCGTCTTGGGCATCTGCAACGGATTTCAGGTCCTCATCGAGGCGGGCCTGCTGCCAGGGGCGCTTCTCAGAAATTCGACGCTTCGCTTCGTTTGCAGATGGACGACTGTCAAGGTAGAGACGACCAGGACCCCATTCACCCGCGGAATGTTCAAGGGCCAGGTTCTCAGGATGCCAATAGCCCACAACGAAGGTAGGTACTTCCCGCCAGAATCGTCCCTGAAGTCCGGAGAGCTGGTCTTCAGGTACTGTGACGAGATGGGGCGGGTCACTCGAGCCTCTAACCCGACGGGGACGACAGGAAACGTTGCAGGAATCTGCAACAGGGAGGGCAACGTCCTGGGCCTGATGCCCCATCCAGAGAGGGCGACCGAGAGCGTTCTGAGCCCATTCTCGAGCGAAGACGGAAGGCTACTCTTCGAGTCGATGCTCCTTGGTGATTGACTTGATAGCTTCGAACGTCCCTTTGGGAGTATCCCCCGAAGAGGCGGCCCTTGTCAGGAGAAGGATCGGTCGGGAGCCGAGCGATGTCGAATGGGCCGTCATTGCGGCTGAGTGGTCCGAACACAGCTCCTACAAGTCGTCGAAGGCGCTCCTCAGGAGATTCCCGACCGAAGGGGCGAGGGTTCTGGTGGGGCCCGGATACGATGCCGGCGTGATCGATGTGGGCGACGGGTACGCGGTCACGCTCCACATAGAGAGCCACAACCATCCCTCCGCGATCGACCCTCATGGCGGGGCTTCGACGGGGATCGGTGGCGTCTTGAGGGACATACTTTCAACCGGAACCCGTCCGATCGCGCTCATCGACATACTGAAGTTCGGAGACGCCAGGAGCAGCCCGAACTCAAAGTGGCTGTTTAGGAACGTCGTGAGGGGAATCGCAGACTACGGAAACTGCGTGGGGGTTCCGACCGTCGCGGGGGAGATCGAGTTCGACGAGTCTTTCGAAAGGAACTGCCTGGTCGACGTCGGTTGCATCGGTCTAGGACGCACAGATTCTCTCACTTTGGGCGAAGCGAGGAATCCGGGGGACCTCATCGTCCTGGTGGGTGGGACGACAGGAAGGGATGGAGTGGGCGGCGCGACGTTCGCTTCGAAGGGTCTCACAGACCGTTCGAGCTCCGAAAGATCTTCGGTACAGGTCCCCGACCCGTTCATGAAGAAGCTCCTCCTGGACTCACTGCTCGAGGCGGCCGCTCTGGGGCTCATCAGGGGTATGAAGGATCTGGGCGGTGGAGGCCTCGCAACGTGCCTGTCCGAGATAGCCGCCAAGGGGGAGACTGGCGTGGAGGTTGAGCTCTCAAAGGTACCTGTCAGGGAGCCTGACATGGAGCCGACGGAAGTCATGACCTCCGAGTCCCAGGAGCGAATGGTCCTGATTCTTCAGCCTGATCGACTCGAGAGGGTGGCACAAATCCTGCAAAAGTATGGGGTTCCGAGCTCGACGATAGGGTCGGTCGTCGCGGGAGATCGGCTGAAGGTCACGTGGCACGGGATGAAGGTGGTAGACCTGCCCGCGTCCCTGGTCGCAAACGCTCCTCCGATAGACTGGCCGTCTATGGCTCCGAAAAGGCCCGTCGCCGCCTCTCCACCCGCGAGACATCCTGACCCTTCGCTCGCGCTGATACGGCTCATCGGTTCGCCGAACATCGCAAGCAAGAGATGGGCGTACGAGCAGTACGACCATGAGGTGGGGACAAACACGGTGCTCAAGCCGGGGATGGCCGACTCGGCTCTCCTGCGGCTCCCGAACGGCAAGATGCTCGCAGTCAAGGCCGACGGGAACAGCAAGCACTGCGGACTGGACCCGCGGAGGGGAGCCGCGGGGTGCGTTGCAGAGGCGTGCAGGAACGTCGTGGCGGTCGGCGCAGAGCCGGCGGCGCTCGTCGACCATCTCCAGTTCGGCGACCCCTCTGACCCTGAGGTGTATTGGTCGCTCAGAGAGGCGGTCGAGGGCATGGCCGAGTACTGCAGGGGAATCCCTCTCCCCGTTGTAGGCGGCAAGGTGAGCCTCTACAACGAAGACGAGTCTGCTGGACGAGCCATCAAACCTTCACCGGTGGCGATGGTCGTCGGCATCGCTCCGCGAAGCTCACGTCCCCCCAGTTCCTCATTCCGCTCGGGCTCCGAGACGATCATCGTTGCGGGGGAGACGAAAGGGGAGATGGGAGGTTCAGAGTACTATGACACGGTCCTCGGATACTCGGGAGGCGTCGTGCCCGCTGCTGACTCTCACTCAGACTCTCTCCTGTATCGGACCGTCACCAAGATGGTTCGCCATGGTCTGGTGACTTCTCTTCACGACTGCTCCAGGGGAGGACTAGGGGTAGCTGTCGCAGAGATGTCCCTGGAGTTCGAGGTCGGAGCCAAAGTCGACCTGACTCAATTGGGCAGGGGTCTCTCGTCACCCGAACTGCTCTTTTCAGAGTCTCACGGCAGGTTCGTTCTTACGACCAACAGGAAGAAGGATGTCCTAGCTCTGCTTAGCTCACACGGCGTGGCGTCCGCGGTGGTCGGTAAGACGGGTGGGGACACAGTTGAGTTCTCCCGACGTAAGACTCGCGTCGCGAGCGCCGACGTGAGAGCGCTCAAGCTCGCTTGGGAAGGGTGCCTCCCGGAGATGATGAAATGACAGAGCAGAAGGAGAAGTGCGGACTGTTCGCCGCCTACTCCGCCAGCGGAGTCAGCGTCCTCGACAGCGTGCTCCAAGGTTTGGAGGCACTGCAGCACAGGGGACAGGAGTCTTGGGGTGTCGCCGTCCCGGGGAAGCCGGTGTTCAAGAAGATGGGACTCGTCTCGAACTGGCGCACCGATGCGCAGAAGCTGTCCCGATATGCCGGCAACGTAGCGGTCGGGCATGTCCGATATTCCACGAAGGGCAGGTCCGCGCTGGAGAACGCCCAGCCAATCCAGATCGAAGACTCCTTCGCTATCGCTCACAACGGGACCTTGTTCAACGTGGAACAGTTCGGTGCGCCCGTACTGGAGGAGTTTGGTCTCGCGTTCAAGTCGGACACGCGCGCGGCTGGCTACCGCCTACTCCAAGTGCTCAGAGAGGAAGGGGACATGGTCTCCGCCTTCACGAAACTGTCAAGAGAGATGGTCGGGGCCTACTGCTTCCTCATCCTCGACTCGAGAGGAGACGTCTATGCCGCAAGGGACCCCCGTGGGTACAGGCCCCTGTGCCTGGGATGGGAGGGGTCGACCCGGACCTATGTCGTGGCGTCTGAAAGCTGCGCCCTCTCAGCCGTAGGCGCGGACTTCGTGAGGGACGTAGAGCCTGGAGAAATGGTGAGGCTCGGGGCGCTCGGAGGGCTCGAATCATTCCAGTTTTCGCCAAGGATGCCCACTTCGTACTGTTCCTTCGAGTACACTTACTTCGCCCATCCCTCGTCCAGGGTGAACGGAGTCTCCGTCTACGAAGCCAGAAAGCGAGTCGGCCGCGTCCTCGCGAGGAAATCGAAAGCCAAGGGTGAGGTCATAATACCGGTCCCTGACTCAGCGAGACCCGCCGCCCTGGGGTTCTCCCTGGAGAGCGGCATCCCGATGGACGAGGGCCTCATGAAGAACAGGTACAGCTCGAAGGGTACCATTCGCAGCTTCATTCAGCCGGGACAGCATGGGAGAGAGGACGTGGTGAGGAGGATCATCCCCATCAGGGAGACGATCCATGGAAGGGACGTTGTCGTTGTCGACGACAGCCTCGTGAGAGGCACAAGCTCGAAGATCATAGTGAGAGCGCTGAGGAAGGCTGGCGCGAAGTCGGTGAAGATGGCGGTCACGTTCCCTCCCATAAGGCACCCTTGTTTCATGGGAGTCGACTTCCCCAGCAAAGAGGAGTTGCTCGTCCACAGGGTCGCGGACGAGGACGACTCGCTGTCCGAGACTGAGGCAAAGGTCGCGAAGGCGATAGGCGTCGACGAGTTCTACTTCAACGACATAGACGGCCTGAGCGAGGCGATAGGGCTTCCGAAGGAGAGCCTCTGCTTCGCATGCATCAACGGAGATTACTCGAAGCTCACAGCATCGGAGGCGATCGGTGAAGAGAAGGAGGTAGCCGCGGGCGAGTGATCAAGATAGGAGTTCTCGTGTCTGGGAGGGGCTCCAACCTCGAGTCGATACTCGCTTCGATAGAAGCAGGAGCGATAAAGGGCGCCGAGGTCGCCGTGGTCATCAGCGACAGGCCCGGCGTGAAGGCCCTAGGGGTGGCGAGGGCGCACGCAGTCGAGGCCTTGACGCTCGAAGCGAGGGGACTGACGAGGGAGGACTACGGCTTGAAGCTCTCCCGCTTGCTGCGAAGGCATGGGGTGGCGCAGGGACATGGACTGGTTCTCCTCGCGGGATTCATGAGAGTGCTGTCCGCGAACTTCGTGAAGCAGTACGATGGCAGGATAATCAACATACACCCGTCACTGCTGCCGTCGTTTCCGGGCCTCGAGGCTCAGCGACAGGCGCTAGGCTACGGGGCAAAGGTCTCCGGGTGCACCGTGCACTTCGTAGTGGCCGACCTAGACGCGGGGCCCATAATCGCGCAGAAGGCGGTTCCCGTCCTAGAGGAGGATGACGAGGAGTCGCTCTCAGCGAGGATTCTCAAGCAGGAGCACAGGCTCTACCCCGAGGCGGTCAAGCTCTTCGTCCAAGGTAGGCTCAGAATCGAGGGAAGGAGGGTGGTGGTTTCGAAGTGACTGCCACCATAATGGACGGAAAGGCGCTCGCGGCGGAGATAGAGGCCAAGCTCGTCGAAGACGCCTCGAGGCTGAAGGAGCTGGGCCACGAGCCTTCTCTCGCGACCATCCTGGTGGGAGACGACCAACCATCCAGGGTGTACCTCGCGAGCAAACACAAGGCTGCAAAGAGGGTCGGCATATCATCCACGAGCCACGTCCTTCCCGCGGACTCCACCGAGGAAGAGCTTGCCTCTCTTATCGAACAGCTCAACAGAGACGAGTCGGTCGACGGAATTCTGCTCCAGCTGCCTCTTCCATCCCATCTCAACGAGAGGAGGATGGTCGGGGTCATAACGCCCGACAAGGACGTCGACGGACTCACGTCCACCAACACGGGACGGCTCTTCTATGGGGAATCTGACCTGATACCCTGCACACCGAGGGGCGTTATGGCTCTGCTTCACCACTATGGAATTAGGACGGCGTCAGCGACGGCGGTGATCATCAACAGAAGCACAATGGTGGGAAAGCCACTCTACCACCTGCTCCTCAATCAGGATGCGACGGTGACGATGTGCCATTCGAGGTCGAGCGAGCTGGACACCGTCACTTCCAGAGCCGACATCGTGATTACAGCCGTGGGGAGGCGCCCTACCTTCGTCCTGACGGCCGACATGGTGAAGGATGGCGCGGTCGTGATAGACGTAGCGATCAACAGGATAGCGGGCAAAATCCTCGGAGACGCAGACTTCGACCAAGTGGCCAGGAAGGCATCTTTCATCACTCCGGTGCCTGGGGGCGTGGGTCCGATGACCGTTGTGATGCTGATGCAGAACACTCTGATAGCGGCGTCCATGCAGAGGGGACTGACTCTCTCCCCGGTGGTCCAATGTTGAGCAAGACGGAGCTGAGGCAGGCTGCTCTCAAGACTCGGAGAGCCATGAGCGCTGGCGATGTCACGTCCCGCAGCGCTAGCGTCACTCGGAGACTTTTCGAAATGCCCGAATTCGACCGGGCGAAGTTGATCGCGAGCTACGTTGCAAAGCGAGACGAGGTACAGACCTCGGAGATCATCGGGCGAGCGATGAAGTCCGGGAAGCGCGTGATAGTCCCTAGGGCTGACAAGAAATCCCACGACTTGTCCTTCCTCGAGATAGGCCCCACTACCAAGCTACTGGAGGGCGGCTTCGGTGTAATGGAGCCGCCCTTGGGGACGCCGAGGGTCGAACTCAAAGAGTCGGACCTCGTGCTCGTACCCGTCGTGGCTTGGGACGAGAGTGGTAGCAGGCTCGGATACGGCGGTGGCTACTTCGACTCGGCCCTCAGGAACAGGGGAGAGGCTCTCTCCGTCGGGCTGGCCTTCGAAGCCCAGAGGTACCCCTCGATACCGCAGCGCGGCAGGGACGTGCCGCTGGACGTCGTGATTACTGAAGACAGGACGCTGAGAATTCGAGGACGCGAGGGTTGACTGGTCCGTTTGTCGCTGTGATAGCGGGGAGCAAGAGCGACCAGGTGATAACAGACGAAGTCTCCAAGGTGCTGACCGAACTGAAGGTCTCCCACGAAGTCCAGTTCATCTCGGCTCACAGGAGTCCGGAGAAGCTCAGGAAGTACGTCTCTGCATCTGGCGCTGATGTCTTCATCGCCGTCGCCGGCCTCTCGGCTCACCTCCCGGGAGTCATCGCCTCGATGACCCTCAAGCCCGTGATAGGAGTGCCTGTGGGCGTCAAGCTCGGCGGTCTCGACTCGCTCCTGTCCATAGTCCAGATGCCGCCTGGGGTGCCGGTGGCGTCGGTCGGAGTCGATAGCGGAAGGAACGCAGGGATACTGGCGGCCGAAATAGTCGCGCCGAGTGATCCAGCAATCCTGGAGGGTCTGCGAAAGATGAGGGAGGCATGGCTCTGAAACCCAGAGGCAGGTTCCTCAGGTCTGGAAAGGTCAAGGACATCTACGAGCTCGACGAGGAGACGCTCCTCTTCCACTTCACCGACAGGGTCTCTGCCTTCGACGTCGTTCTGCCGACACCCATCCCCCGAAAGGGGGAAGTTCTTTGCAAGCTGGGCGCATACTTCTTCGACAATCTAGGCGTCCCCAACCACATGGTACGTCTAGAGAGCGAGGACTCGATGGTCGTGAAGAAGATGGACATGATCCTGGTGGAGTGCGTCGTCAGGGGTTACCTCTACGGCAGCTTGATGGAGAGGGTCGACCAAGGTCTTGCGACCCTGCAAGTCGAGAGGGTTCTGGCGTCGAAGCTGCCCGCACCCTACTTCGACCCCACGACGAAGTCAGAGGTGAAGGACGAACCGATCACAGAGGAGGAGATAATCCGCCAGGCCAGGGCCAGCAGACAGGAGCTCGAGGGCATGAAAGAGAAGACATTCGAAGTCTACTCCAAGATCGGCAAACTCGCAGCCCCTCGTTTCATCCTGGCAGACCTGAAGCTCGAGTTCGGGAGGAGAGGGGGCGAGCTGCTCCTTGGCGATTCTATCGGACCAGACGAGTTCAGGCTTTGGCCCACCGCGGCTTATACTCCTGGAAGAAGCCAGGAGAGCTACGACAAGCAGCCCGTCCGAGACTGGCTCATCGCCCAAGGCTACAAAGCGAAGCTAGATGCGGCTCGTAAGGCTGGGGCTGACATTCCGACGCCGCCAGAGCTCCCAGGTTCGCTCGTCGAAGAGACCGCAAAGAGGTACGCCGCGGTCTACCAGAGCTTCGCGGGAAAGCCGCTGTAGGGCGTCCTCGGATTGAGGAAGCAGACCTACGCACGCGCAGGGGTCGACCCACGGAAGGTGCGCAGACTGCACTCTATCCTCGCCGTGAAGATTGCGTCCACCCACAGCTTGAGGAGCGAAGGGGAAGGCAACCCCCTCCTTCCCATAGGTCACTACGCGGGCCTGATAGACATCGGAGGGACTCGAGCGCTTGCGCTCCATACCGACGGAGTCGGGTCCAAGGTCTTGATAGCCCAGAAGATGAAAAAGTTCGACACGGTGGGCGTTGACTGCGTCGCGATGACCGTCAACGACCTGATCTGCCTGGGAGCCGAGCCCGTCGCGCTGCTCGACTACATCGCTCTCGAGAAGGAGAACGACAGACTCGTCTCGGAGTTGGCCAAGGGGCTGGTGAGAGGCGCAAAGCTCTCCAAGACGCCCATAGTCGGTGGAGAGACGGCGATCTTGGGCGACTTGGTCAGGGGGGAGAACGGAGATGGGTTCGACCTAGTTTCGATGGGGGTGGGGCTCGTGGAGAAGAGCGCTGTACTCGACGGAAGGGCGGTCGAAGCGGGGGACGTTGTCCTGGGGGTCGAGAGTTCGGGGCTCCACTCAAATGGTTACACACTTGCTAGGATGATAATCGGCGACACGCCCCTTCACAGGCGGGTGCAGGAGCTCGACACCACCCTCGGGGAGGCTCTTCTTGCCCCTACGTACGTCTACGTCGAGCCGGCGCTGAGAGCGATCAAGACTCTCGAGGTCCACGGGCTGGCTCACATCACCGGCGGCTCGTTCGCGAAGCTCTCTAGGCTCGCGGGGTCGAGACGGCTCGCTTTCGATCTCACGCTCCCCGAAGCTCCGCCAATATTTGGCCTCCTTCAGCGCATGGGCGGAGTATCTGACCGCGAGATGATGTCTACCTTCAACATGGGGATCGGGCTCTGTGTGGTCATGCCAGCGGGAGATGCGGGCAGGGCGTCAAGGTTGTTCGGACGTTACGGATTCGCAACGTACGACCTCGGGTCGGTGAAGACGGGTTCAGGAGTGGTCGTAAACGGCGAGAGGCTCGGCTAGCGGCCCCTCGTAGAGTCTGCTTCTGTCGTCCGGCGTTCAAGGAGCGGTTCAAGGGTCCCCCTCACGAACGCGTCACATCTGGCCTTCGCATCCCCGACGTGCTGTCTTGGATCCAGTAGCGACTTCAACTCTCCGCGGCTTATTCGGGAAGCGATGCGCCTGTCGCGGGCGAGGCTCGTTTCAATCGTGTTCGGCCTTCCCCTCATAACCTCCTCCCACGCCGCGATGGACTTCACCCTTATCAGCTCATGGAACTTCTGCCTGTCCCCTCCCTCCTTCGCTAGCTTCATCAGAACAGCTTCTGTTCCCGCGAACGGGCCGAATTTCTCCAAGTTTTTCCTGATCATCGCGGGATGGACGACTAGCCCGCGTGCCAGTCTGATGTATATCTGGACGCACTCGTCCACAGCGAGAAATGCCTCGGGGATCGCTATCCTTCTGGACGCGGAGTCGTCTAGCGTTCTCTCCAAGATGCTGTTCGCAGCGTTGGAGAAGGCGACGCCGGGGAGCACCGATACGAACCTTGCCAGTGAGCACATCCGCTCCGAGAAGACTGGATTCCGTTTGAAGGGCATCGCGCTCGAGCCGACCTGCCGCTTCTCGAACGGCTCAGAGACCTCTCCGAAGACGGGAGATTGGAGGACTCTCAGGTCCATGCCGAACTTGTGGCAGCTCTGCGCGACGGATGCCAGAGAAGCGAGCAGTGCAAAGTCGACCTTCCGGGGATACGTCTGTGCGGCCACCTCAAACGACCTCAGACCCAAGTTCTCCATCACCGAACGCTCGAGCTTCCGCGTCTTCGCGTCGTCTCCAAGCAGAGCCTTGTAGCTCGCGGAGGTGCCGACGGCCCCCTTTACGCCCTTTCCGAGCAGGAAGGTATCCTTCACTGCCTGCAGCAGTTTGAGGTCCAAGACCAGGTCTTGGGCGTAGACGCAAAACCTGTACCCCAAGGTGGTGGGCTCCGCGGGCTGGAGGTGCGTCCAGGCCATGCAGACGAGGCCCCTGTACCTCACTATGACATCCCTGAGCGCGCTGAGACAATCCAAGATGCGCGAGGATACGATGTCGATCGCCTTCGTGTAGATCAGTATGTCGGCGTTGTCCTCGACATCCATCGACGTGGCTCCGAGGTGAAGCTTGCCTCCGCCCTTCTTGGACTGGGCAGCGAAGACGTTCAGTTCGGCCATGAGGTCGTGGTGTATCTTCGTCTCCACTTCGCGGGACCTGGGGATGTCGATGAATTCCCTGCCCGACTTCGCGAGCACGTCCTCGAACTCGGCGGAGGAGAGCAGACCGAAGTCATGCTCCGCCTTCGCGAGAGCGACCCAGACCTTTCGCCAGTTCGCCCTTCTCTCTTCCTCCGAGAAGAGCGTTTTCATCTCTTCGCTCCCGTATCTCCAAGTGAAGGGTGACAGGAAGACGTCGTACCCGAAATCTCCAGCTCCTTTCTTCGAGCCCCTGCCCGCAGTCATTGGGTCTTCTCCGGGAGTGCGAAGCTGACCTTCCCCTCCACCTGCTTCTGCCTGAGGTCTCTCCACCCCATCGTCCCGTTAAGGTGCCTCAGCTTCTCGTCAGGGTTGAGAGCTTGATCGATCATGTACGTCGAACCCGTGAAGAGCACCTTTTCGCCATTCCCTCTCAGGCTCTTGGCGACCGAAAGCGAAGTCTGCGGGTTCGGAGCGAAGTGGACCCTGAGTTCGGGATAGGCCTCATGTAGGCGAGAGTACACGACCTCGGGGTCTTGTCCCTTGAATCCGGCCGCTGTCACGACCACCGCGCTCGCGCGAGGGACGAGAGGCCCGAGAACTGCCACGGGGTCTCTGCTACCGCTGATGCCGACGACGAGTATCAGCTTCTCGCCAGGGAACCGCCTCTTCAGGTCCTCGGATAGCGCCCGAGTCTTGCTCGGGTTGTGGGCCACGTCGGCGTAGACGCCCTTCTCGATCATCCAGAATCTCCCCAAGAATTTTGCCTTCGTGAACGACTTCGCGAGGGCCTCTATCGACGCCGAAGGGACCAGAGACAGTATGGTCTTCATCGCGAGTGACGCGTTAAGCATCTGGTACTCGGAGTCGAGAAGCGCGACGCCTGCTGCACGTTGCCCTCCGCCAACGGCTTTCTTCAGACCCTGAACGTCCCGTCTCTCGAGCCTGTGGTACGGAGCACCCACTTCTCTGCAGACTCCTCGGACGACTGACGCGGTCTCATCGTCGGCATCTCCAAGAAAGAGAGGGACTCCGGGCCTGCATATTCCAGCTTTGTCGAGCGCTCGCTGCCAGTGCTCCACGCCGAGCACTTCTTCATGGTCCTGCCCCACGTTCGTCAACACCGTCGCAACCACTTCCAGGGCCCTGGTGCAGTCGTACCTTCCGCCTATGCCCGTCTCGATCACCGCCCAGTCGAGCCTTCTCTTCTCGAAGATCTTGAGCGCGACGAGGAGGCTCACCTCAAAGAAGTCGAAGGCCCACGAGTCGCCTCTCGACGCGCTCCGGACGCAGAATGGTTCCACCTCACTCCACGAGCGCACTATCTCGTCGTGGCCCGCCTGACCGTCACCGACGGCAAACCTCTCTGCGAAATCGAAGACGGCCGGCTTCACGTAGCATCCAGCTCTGCCGTACTCCGAGAGGCCGGAGCGGAGGAATTGGCAGGTCGAGCCCTTGCCGCTGGTACCCGCGACCTGAATCAGCTTGGACGGGTGCCCCTCTGGCCAGAAGTGGCCTATCGCTTCTCTGAAGGCCTGTATCCTCGCCTTCTTGAGCGAAGACCACTTTGCATGGTAGATCTCATCCACGGCAACGTAGTAGGACCACTTCAGGCGGCCCCTCCCCGCGCTGTCGAGAGAATCTGCCTTCGCCACGTTCAGTCTCCGGCCCGTCGCTCGTAATATTTCGGATAAAGGTTCGTCCGCACACCGTGCATTCAGCCACTCACCTTATGAAGGAAGAAGAGAAAGCCTGCCTGTTCGCCTTCAACACGCGACCCTGGTCGAGGATCTTCTCATTCAACAGGAAGTCGATTTCTTTTCTAAGGTTCGTCATCAGCATCTCCGGACCATCAGTGTTTATGGTATACTTCACCCCATGGGCGTCCAGCGCCCTGAATATCTTCCTGAGCTCTCCGGCCCCCTTCACCACCCTCGTGTGTATGTTCGAAGATGGACAGATCTCGAGAGTGACACCCGTGTCGTGCAGGAGGTCGAGGGTCGCCTCGTCCTCGACTGCGCGGACGCCGTGACCTATCCTCTGGGGTGCTAGATGCTCTACGGTCTCCCTCACCGAACGGTAGCCTTCGTCTTCTCCCGCGTGTACGGTTAATCCGAGGCCCTCCCTCCCCGCGCGCCTGTACAACTCCGCGTAGTCGGAATACCTGAACCCCTGTTTCGCCGGGCCGGCGATGTCAACCCCGACGACGCCCCTCTCGCGGTACTTCAGGGCCTTCTCGACGAGTATCTCGTTCTGCCTGTACCCGAACGTTCTGTCGAGACAGACTATGATGCCCGTTCTCACCGGGTATTCCAGGGAAGCCCTGTCTATTCCTCGGACCGCTGCCATCATCACGTGATCGAGGTCCTGTTCTCCGCCCCTGTTTCTCTTCATCGGGTTGAAGCGGAGCTCGAGTAACGTGATGTTGTTCCTGCGGTAAGCCCCCGCGATGGTCTGATAGATCGAGCGCTCTATCGCGACGGGGCTGGACTGTATCAACTCGGTCCACTTGAACATCTCGAGATAGCTCTCGAACGACTTCGCCCTGTTCGGGTCGACGGTTATCATATCGTGGAACTTCCAGTAGTCCTTGGTGGGCAGCCGAATCCCTTGGGCGTGTGCGATCTCCCACATCACCGAGGGGTCAACCGAGCTTCCGAGGTGAGTGTGGAGCTCCGCTAGCTTGGTTTCGGGCCCAAGACGGGACGTCATTCTGGTCTCCTCTCAAGGCGCAGGGTCTCTCGCAGCCTCAACGGCGTCCGCCCACTCGTTCCAGAGAATGGACCCCTAGTTCCGAGGAACCGTTGGCGGAGACGAGACCAAAGGAGGCACGCTTCCAGAGGCTCTCGATGCTCGCTGCTCCGGCGTAGCCGAAAGCAGCACGAAGGCCGCTCGCCAGTGTGCCTACGACCTCTCTCACTGTCCCCGAGTAGGGGACGTACGCTTCCACCCCTTCGTCCAACCCCTTCGCCGGGACGGAGTATCGGTCGAGGGCGAACCTGGCGCTCCTCGCCGCACTGCTCGCCATCCCCCTGTGCACCTTCTGTTTGGCGCCACCGCGGATGACCACCTTCGTGGGAGACTCTGCACAACCGGCCAGCAGAGAGCCGAGCATTACGGATGAAGCACCGGACGCCAAAGAAAGAGCGGCATCGCCAGAGCCTCTTATCCCTCCGTCCGCGATCACAGGGATGCTCGAGCCCGCCTCCTGAAGGGCGGTGGCGACCTCGGAGACGGCGAACAAGGTAGGAGCTCCCACGCGCGTAACCTCGGAAGTGATGCAGACCGATCCTGAGCCTATCCCGACCCTGAAGCCATCAACCCGAGGAAGCTCTCCCAGAATGTCCCTCATCGCGGACCCTGTGCCTATGTTTCCTACGATGAAGTCCTTCGACAGCGCGGGGATTAGCTTCTCGGCCGCCTTCATGACGTTCGAGTTGTGGAAGTGAGCCACGTCTGTGACAAGGAAATCTGCGACGTGATCAAGCCTGGTGCACCTTTCCTTGTCCATGGGCGAGACCGAAGCGCCGACAAGGGGCAGCCCCCTCTCGTCTACGCTCTTCGCCGCGACTCTGGAGGACTTCACCCTCTTGACCTGTTCGACCTGGTCCTCGATGCTCAGATTGCGATGAATGACGCCCACGCCACCCTCCAAGGTCATCGCCTCCGCCATCTTCCATTCGGTCACCGAATCCATGGGAGACGAGACGAAGGGCAACTCGAGCCTTATCCTCTTGGTCAGGTGCGTGGAGAGGTCAATCTGCTTCGGCTCCACCTCGCTCCTCCCCGGGAGGAGGATGTAGTCGCGGAACGTCTGAACCTCTCTTGCATCCTTCAGTTTGCCCGCAAAATCCACTGGCAAGGTCCGTGTCCTTGCCGACGGAGACTCCCCCTTGATGTATAATAATGATTTGATGCACTAATTTTGTCTCCCCGAGCGCGGGATTCCCCGATTTGGAACTTCCCTCTGGGACGACTTCCGTTGTGCATTTGCTCTTATTAGAGCGAGAGGAGACGGAGCCACCGTGATAACCGGCGTAGGGTCAGTCGCGGTGCTAGTGACGGACGCGAAGAAGTCAGCGAAGTGGTACAGGGATAAACTCGGCTTCGAGGTGCTCGAGAACAGAGGACATCCCGTTGTCGTCATGGCGAGGGGCTCTCGAACTTACATCCATCTCTGCGAAAACTGCGATGCGTGGGAGAGAGACGGGCCGGGCGGTAGGACTGGAGTTTGGCTGCGGTGTGGAGAGCCGATTGAGGTCACAGACCCGAAGACCGGTCTCAGGCTTGTCGCGAGCGAGCCAGATAGTGTCGAGGAGACTTACGCC